>JBJMVU010000059.1:0-30045 GCA_045810485.1 Massilia sp.
CCGCGTCGGAAATCGCGACGCAGGGCGGCGCCGTCGTCGACCAGGTCGTGCAGACCATGGGCGCGATCAACGATTCGTCCAAGAAGATCGTCGACATCATCAGCGTCATCGACGGCATCGCCTTCCAGACCAACATCCTCGCGCTGAACGCGGCCGTCGAAGCGGCGCGCGCCGGCGAACAAGGCCGCGGCTTCGCGGTCGTGGCGGGCGAGGTGCGCACGCTGGCGCAGCGTTCGGCCGCGGCGGCGAAAGAGATCAAGGCCCTGATCGTGGATTCGGTCAGCAAGGTCGAGGACGGCACGAAGCTGGTCGACCAGGCCGGCATGACGATGAGCGACGTGGTCGACAGCATCCGCAAGGTGAGCGACATCGTCGCCGAGATCGCCAGCGCCAGCGGCGAGCAGAGCACCGGCATCGAGCAGGTCAACAAAGCCATTGCCGACATGGATTCGTCCACGCAGCACAATGCCGCCCTCGTCGAGGAATCGGCGGCGGCCGCCACGGCGCTGCGCGACCAGGCCGACAGGCTGGCCGAAGTGGTCGCCCTGTTCCACCTCGACGGCAAGACCATGACGGCGCCGAAGGCCGCGCTTTCCCCCGCACCTGCGCGTGCCGTCGTCCCGGTGAAGTCGGGCGTGAAGAAGCCGGCACTGAAGGTGGAGCCGAAGGCCTCCGCCGCCACCGGGGAGTGGGAAACGTTCTGATCGCATCCGTGCGTGCGCGCCCGAGCCGGCGCGCCGGACTCGGGTTATTCTTCGGCATCTGGACTGGAACGATGCAAGGAGACAGAAAATGTCCTACGAAGAACGCGACGACTACGGCATGTACAGGAACAAGCACGGCAAGGGACCGGGTCCCGAACTGATGGGCGCGAACACCCTGATCGGCGACCACGTCCACAACCTGCAGAACGAGCACCTGGGCGTCATCAAGGAATTCATGGTCGACATGCGCACGGGCGCCATTGCCTACGCCGTGATGTCGTCCAGCCGCTTCCTCGGGCTGGGCGAAAAACTCTTCGCCGTGCCGTGGCAGGCGCTGGTCCTCGATCCGGACCACAAGCGCTTCACGATGGACATCCCCAAGGAGCGCATCGCCAGCGCGCCCGGCTTCGATACCGACCACTGGCCGGACATGGCCGACACGCGCTGGATGGGCGAGGTGCACGCGTATTACGGCACCCAGCCGGCCTGAGCGGCCGGCCTGCCCTCTTGTTTACCTCTTCGGCATCAGGTCGAGCAAAATCGCCGTCTCGGCCTTGATGGTGTTGACGACCGTCGGCTTGAAGTCCGGCGCCCACTGAGGCGAGTGCGTACCCGGCAGCGGCTGGCCGGCCTTTTTCGCGGCGTCCAGGCGGCTCGCGTCGACGGCGCCCACGTGCAGCAGGATCGCTTTCACGCCCGGCTGCTGGCCGTACTGCGAAAAGTCTTCCGACGTCATCTTCGGCGGCATCTCCTTCACGAACTCGGGGCCCACCGCGCCCTGCGCGGCCTTCACCATGCGGGCCAGCGTTTCCGGATCGTTGTAGACCGAATCGGTACCCGGCTTGACTTCCACCAGCGGCTCCTTCGGTGCACCCGCCGCGATGGCTTCGCCCTTCGCTTCGCGCGCGATGCTGGCCAGCACGCGCTTGCGCACGTCCGGCTTGAAGGTGCGCACGGACAGCTGCAAGGTCACCTGGTCGGGGATGATGTTGGCCTGCGTGCCGCCGTGGATGCTGCCCACCGTGATCACGACCGGGTCGATCGGGTTGTTCTCGCGCGAGACGAGCGTCTGCAGCGCCAGCACGATGCGCGACGCCATCACGATCGGGTCGCGCGCCTCGTGCGGCACGGCGCCGTGGCCGCCCTGGCCATAGACGGTGATGTTGACGACGTCGGACGACGCGCGGAACGGGCCCGCGTGGTACATGATCGTACCGGAAGGCATGGTGGCGTCGTCATGGAACGACAGCGCGTAATCCGGCTTCGGGAAGCGCGTGAACAGGCCGTCCTTCAGCATCGCGCTAGCGCCGTTCACCGGCTCCTCGGACGGCTGGCCGACCAGCATCAGCGTGCCGCTCCAGGCCTTGCGGTTCTCGGCCATCAGCCTGGCCGTGCCGTACCACGCCGACATGTGCAGGTCGTGGCCGCAGGCGTGCAAAACGGAGACGGTGTCGCCGGCGGCGTTCTTCGTCGTGACCTTGCTGGCGAACGGCAGGCTCGTTTTTTCCTGGACCGGCAGCGCGTCCATTTCGGTGCGCAGCATCACGGTCGGGCCGGGGCCGTTGCGCAGGATGGCGACGACGCCGGTGCCGCCGACGCCGGTCGTGACGTCGAAGCCCAGCGCCTTGGCGCGCTCGGCCAGCTTGGCGGCGGTCTGGTGCTCGTTGAAGCCGAGCTCGGGGTTGCGGTGCAGGTCCTGGTACAGGGTTTCGATGGCCGGGTAGCTGGCGTTCAGCTGCTCGGCGAACGGCGCGGGCAGCGCGGCGGCGCCGGCGACATGGGCGCCGATGACGCCGGCCAGGAACAGGGTGGTGCGGAGAATGCGGGAAGATTTCATGGGTATCCGTGAACAGAAAAACGGGTGGACGATGCCGCCACCCTTTTTTACGCTAACAGATCGGTCCAAATGCGACAATGGATCGTTTAACAATTCCCCTAGCTGACTTGCGGAAACTACGTAGTGAAGTGTTGCGTAATAGTTTCTTTACAGAATTCTTAGATTCCCAAAAGAAACGACCGTGCGTACAATTCGTCCCTTCGTTTCGAAAGGAATAACGATGGGACTCGTTGCAAACATGAAGATCGGCCGACGCCTCGGCCTGGGCTTCGCACTCATTCTGGCGATGACGGTGGCGATCGCCGCCGTTGGCGCCTGGCGCCTGACCGAAGTGGCCAACTCGACCAAGGCGATGATGGCCGTGCCGCTCACGAAGGAACGCCTGATCACCGACTGGTACAGCCTGAACTACGCGTCGATCCGCCGCACCGCGGCCATCGTCAAGAGCACCGACCCGGCGCTCGGTCCCTACTTCAAGGAAGACGCGGCCGCCTCGGTGAAGCGCGCCGCCGAGCTGCTCAAGCAGATCGAACCGCTGATCGCGGCGAGCGGTCCGGAGCATGACCTGTTCGCGCAGATCCTCGAACAGCGCAAGACGTACAGCGCCTCGCGCGACGGCGCCGTCAAGGCCAAGGCCGACGGCAACGCGGACGAAGCCGCGCGCATCCTCGACCAGGGGTTCACGCCGGCCGCCCAGAAATACCAGGGCCTGCTGCAGGACCTCGTCACCATGCAGCGCACCAGCATGGACGCCACCGCCGCCGCGATCGACGCCGATGCGACGTTCAGCACCCGGCTGATCGCCATCTTCAGCGCCTGCGCGCTGCTGCTGGGCGCCATCGTGTCGTGGCTGCTCACGCGCGGCATCGTGCTGCCGATCCGCGCCGCGGTGGCCGTCGCCGAGACGGTGGCCGCCGGCGACCTGACCCACACGATCGAAGCGCATACGCAGGACGAGACGGGCGCCCTGCTGCGCGCCCTGCGCCACATGAACGACAGCCTGGTGGGCATCGTCGGCCAGGTGCGCGGCGGTACCGACACCATCGCGACGGCGTCGCGCGAGATCAGCGCCGGCAACCTGGACCTGTCCGCCCGCACCGAGCAGCAGGCCGGCGCGCTGGAAGAGACGGCCGCGTCGATGGAAGAACTGACGACGACCGTGCGCCAGAATGCGGACAACGCGCGCCAGGCCAACCAGCTCGCCATCGCGGCGTCGGAAATCGCCACGCACGGCGGCGCCGTGGTCGGCGAAGTCGTCGCCACGATGGGCGCCATCAACGCGTCGGCCAGCCGCATCGCCGACATCATCGGTGTCATCGACGGCATCGCCTTCCAGACCAACATCCTCGCGCTGAACGCCGCCGTGGAAGCGGCGCGCGCCGGCGAACAGGGCCGCGGCTTCGCGGTCGTGGCGTCGGAAGTGCGCAACCTCGCGCAGCGCTCGGCCGCCGCGGCCAAGGAGATCAAGGATCTGATCGCCGCGTCGACGGCCAACGTGGACGCGGGCACGAAGCTCGTCGACCAGGCCGGCGCGACGATGGGACAGGTGGTCGACAGCATCCGCCGCGTGACCGACATCATGGGCGAGATCACGAGCGCGACGCAGGAGCAGACGGGCGGCATCGAACAGGTCAACCAGGCCATCGGCCAGATGGACCAGGTGACCCAGCAGAACGCGGCGCTCGTCGAGGAAGCGGCGGCGGCGGCCGCGTCGATGCAGGACCAGGCGGCGCAGCTGGCCGAGGTGGTCGGCGTGTTCAAGGTCGAGCGCGGGTTCAGCCCGGGTCTGCGTGCTGCTGCGCCGGTGGCGGCCAGGCCGGCCGCGCGCCCCGCCCTGCCGCGCGCGGCCGCGACCTGATCCCGGCCCTTACACCTTGCGCACGCTGCAGACCGTGTCGAACCACGACTGCATGCCCACCAGCGGCGCCGGGTTGACAGGCAGGATGGCGTTGATGTTCACGCCGTTGCCCCGCCCGCCGTGGCGCGCATCCCACCACACGCCGTTCGTGAGGTCGTCGATGCGCGGCGCCGGCGCCTGGCTCTTGCGCGTGGCCGCCTGGCCGGACGCATCGAGGACGGCGTCGCGCGCGCCCGCGCGGCCCTGCGCGGCGCGCCCGCCCACCTGCCAGCCCAGCGAGTTCGACACCGCCAGCACCTTCGGGTGGATGCCGTCGGTGACGAACACGCGGATGCGGGCCCGGCCCACCACCTCTTCCCGCCCGGCCGGCGCGGCCTTGAACGCGGCGTCGCCCTGTGTGCCGGAGCGCGGGCGGTAGGTCGTCAGTTCGACCATGTCGCCGGATTTCACGCCGATGCGCCGCGCGACCTTCGGATGCATCCACATCGGGTTGTCGTGCACGATCTCGGACAGGTATTTCTGCGTCGCCGTGCGGCCCTGCGTGTGCACGTTCCACTTGAACGTCGTCAGGACGAAACGGTCGTCGGCCAGCCGGTCGAGGCCCGGGACGTGATGAAACGCCGGCATGCCGTCGTCCGCGATGCCCGCCTTCGTCGCGACCTGCGCCACTTCGGGCGCGAGAATCTCGAAGCGGCGCGACGGCGTCGCGAAGCCGCGCACGGGTTCGCCGCTCACCATCAGGCCGATCGCGCGCTCCTTGCCGGCCTTGTCGGCCTTGAGGATGCGGCCCGCGTCGTCCACGCGCGTGCCCGCGAGCTGCTCCGCGCCGAGCTTGCGGCGGTACACCTCGTAGGTCTTCGGCTGGCTCGTGTCGACGTGCACGCCGTAGTGCTTCATATAGTCGAAGCCCGAGGCGAACGTACGGCCGTCCGCGCCCTGCGTCGGCAGCTTCGCGCACTGTGCGCGCACGAAGTCCTCGTGCGCGCCGAACGCGAAGTACTTCGCCTGCTCCGGCGCGAGCCGCCGGCCGACGTCGAACAGCACGTCGGGGAAGGACCGCGCTTCGCCCGGCGGCGGAACCATCGGCTGGCGCAGCATCACGTAATGCTGCAGCTCGAGGTTGTTGCGGATGTCCATGCCCCAGCGTTCGAGATAGGTGGCGTCGGGAAGGATCAGGTCCGCCCAGTGCGCCATCTCGGAATACACGATGTCCGAACAGGCGTGGAACGGGATCAGCGTTTCATCGGCCAGTACACGGGCGGCCGTCGTGCGGCCCTCCGGCCACGTCATGGGCGACACGATCGTGTAACTCAGGTAGACGTCGAGCTGCGCGCGGCCCTGCTCCAGGTAGTCGTACACGACCTGGCCCACCTTCATCTTCTGCCAGCGGTTCGCCAGCGGCCACTCGGGCGGATCTTCCAGGTCGGTGCGGATGGCCACTTTCGGCGGCTCGGGCTGCGGCGCCGGATACTTGGCCGGCGCCAGCTTTTCCTCGAGTCCGTAGCAGTAGCCGCCCGGACGGCCGACGGAACCGACCAGCGCGTTGAGCATGACGACGGCGCGCTCGTTGTTGAAACCGTTGTAGTGCGCGCCCGTGCCGCGGTTGGTGAATGCAGCGACGGCCGGCCGGGCGCGCGCGAACTCGATCGCGATGCGCTCGATGTCCGCTGCCGGCACGCCCGACTGGGCTTGCCCCCACGCCGGCGTGCAGTCCTTCAGCCATGCGCGCAGCCGCGCCTCGCCGGGCTGCACGAAGTCCTCCACGAAGGCGCGGTCGTGCAGGTTCTCGCGCAGGATCACGTGCGCCATCGCCAGCGCGATCGCGCCTTCGCTGCCCGGAAGCGGCTGGAACCATTCGTCGCTGCGACCCGCCGTGTTCGACATGCGCACGTCGAACGTCACGAGCTTGGCGCCGTGGTCGAAGCGCGCCTTGACGACGCGTTTGACGAGGTGCAGCCCGCCCTGGTGCGCCTCGTAGAAATTGGCGCCGAAATTCAGGAAGTAGCGGCAACGCTCGGCGTCGAGCGATTCCCAGTCCGTCTCGCCCAGGCTCACGTAATTGGCGGCGCGCTTGTTGGACGAACAGAGGGCGCGGTGGTTCAGCAGCACGGGCGAGCCGACCGCGTTCAGGAAGCGTGCGAACTCGGCTTCGTAGCGCGAGCGGCCCTGGTGGATCGCCACGCGTTCCGGGTGGCCGGCGGCGACGCTCTTGCGGATGCGGGACGCGATCTCGTCGTACGCCTCGTCCCACGTGATGCGCTGCCACAGGCCCTCGCCCCGCTTGCCCACCCGCTTGAGCGGATACAGCAGGCGTTCCGGATACGTGTTGATCGTCGGACCGCTCTGGCCTTTCGCGCAGGTCATGAAGTTGCCGAGGTTCGGGTCGAGCGGATTGCCGCGGATCTTGACGACCTTCCCGTCCTCGACGAACCCTTCGATGCCGCACACGGTGGAGCAGTTCAGGCACACGCTCTTGACGGGCCTGGCCGTGCGGTAGTCGATATGCCGCTTGCGCGCCTTGCCGTCCGCATCGACGGCGTAGTTCAGCGGATCGGCGACGCTGGCCGCAGCATCGCCCGGGGCGAGCAGAATGGTCTCGCCGACGGCCAGCGTGGCCAGCGCGCCGAGACCGGACTTGAGAAAGCCGCGTCGTTCCATCACTTGCCTCCCTTCGGTTTCGCCGCGGCGTTGCCGACGACGGTGCCGTAGTCGGCGCGCAGCTCGGCCCACGTGTCGATCTCGTACGTGAACGGGTCGTGGTTGCGGCCTTTCGGCAGCTTGTTCTCGACGGCGCGCGGCACGACGGTGCCGATGCCGCGGTAATGCACTGCCGGCCGCGTGCCTTCCTGCGGCTTGAGCACGGCCAGTTCCTTTTTGTGCTTCGCATTGAAACGGCTGACGGCGCTGCCCGGGTCGTTCAGGTCGCCGAACGCGAACACGTCGGCGGGACAGGCTTCCACGCAGGCCGGCTGCATGCCGACGTCGAGCCGGTGGCTGCAGAAATCGCATTTGTCCGCCACCTGCGCGACCGGGTCGATGTGGATGGCGCCGTACGGGCAGGCCGCGATGCAGTCGCGCGACCGGTCGCAGCTGTCCACGTCGATGCGCACGATGCCGTCCGGCCCGCGGCTGATCGATTCGGTGGGACACGCCTTCAGGCACGGCGCGTCCTCGCACTGCATGCACAGGGCGGGCAGGAACGCGCGCCGCGGCGTGGCCTTGCCGACGGCGTTCCTGCCGTGGAAGTCGTGGTAATAGACCTTGGTGCGGAACATGCCGAGGTAAACCGAGTTCTCGACCTTGCAGGCCACGGAGCAGGCGTGGCAGCCGATGCAGCGCTCGGTGTCGATGGCCAGGCCCCAGTGCGGGTTTTTTTCAGGTGTCATGGCGTGAAGAATGATGGGCCGCGCGGGCGCGAAACCCGCGATGATAAACGATGACGCCACGCGGCCCTTCACGCCGTGTTACGCCCCGGCCGCGAAATGGCGGTCGACGCGGATGACGGCATCGTAGTTGCGCCCCAGGTCGGCCGGGTCGATGGGCAGGCAGGGGACTTCCCAGATCGCGTCCTGGTGCGAGCCGGAGAACGGGGTGAACACGAGGTCGCCCGCATACGGATGGCGCGGATGGACGGGCAGCTGGTTGCAGTCCTCGACGCGGTCGTCGACGGAAGGTTGACGATCATCTTGCGCTCCAGCGTCGGTTGCCAGATCGCGGAGACGGCATCGCACACTTCCTTCGAAAAATCCGGTTCCGTCATGCTGAACGTCTCGGGCGAGTACTCGAAGACCCGCGCCGTGCCGGGACGCGCGTCGGTGAGTTCCTTGATCAGGCGGGCGCCGTTCAGCGCGATCTGCTTCGCGTCCGCGCGGGTCGCGCCTGGTTTATGCCGATTGTGTCAAGAAAAAACTAGCAAAAGTCACGACTGCGCGCATCGAGCTTCCCGAGCAGGTGCGACAGGTCGACGAGGCGCTTCGCCACGAGGTGCCGCACCTCCCCTTCGCGCTGCCACACGCCGTACACGCCCAGCAGCGAGGCGTTCAGCACTTCGCGCCGCTGCTGCTCCACGAGCTGCGGCCAGACGATGACGTTGATGTTGCCCGTCTCGTCCTCGATGGTCAGGAACAGCACGCCCTTCGCCGTGCCGGGACGCTGGCGCACGGTGACGATGCCGCAGGCGCGCGCCAGCTGGCCGTTCTGGAAATCGTGCAGCACGTCGGCCGGCAGGAAGCGTTGCGCCAGCAGCCGGTCGCGCAGCAGCGCCAGCGGATGGCGGCCCAGGGTGAGGCCCTGCGCGCGGTAGTCGCCGACGATCTCCTCGCCCTCCTGCGGCGCGGGCAGCTCGGGCACGTCCTCGACGGGCGCCGTGGGCTTCAATAAATCCTTGTCCGGCACGGCGCCCGCCGCTTCCCACAACGCCTGGCGGCGGTGGCCCGCGAGCGGTCCGAGCGCATTGCCGGCGGCGAGCACCTGCAGATCGCCCCGGTCCAGGCCCGCGCGGCGCGCGAGGTCGGCGACATTCGCGAACGGCCGGAGCGCGCGCGCGAGCTCGATGCGCTCCGCCGCATCCTGCCCCATCCCGCGCAGCATGTGCAGGCCGAGGCGCACGGCGGGCTGGCCGCGCGCATGGTCGTCGAGATCTTCCAGCGTGGACTCCCAGGAACTGATCGTGATATCGACGGGGCGCACCTCGATGCCGTGCCGGCGCGCGTCCTGCACGAGCTGCGACGGGCTGTAGAAACCCATCGGCTGACTGTTCAGCAGCGCGCACAGGAACGCCGCGGGCTCGTGGCACTTGAGCCAGGAACTGGCATACGCGAGCAGCGCGAAGCTGGCCGCGTGCGATTCGGGGAAGCCGTATTCGCCGAAGCCCTGGATCTGGCTGAAGATCTGCTCCGCGAAGGACTGGTCGTAGCCTTTGGCCAGCATGCCGCCGACGATGCGCTGGTAGTATTTTTCGAGCCCGCCTTTCCGCTTCCACGCGGCCATCGCGCGGCGCAGCTGGTCGGCCTCGCCCGGGGTAAAACCGGCCGCGAGGATCGCCACCTGCATCACCTGCTCCTGGAAGATCGGCACGCCCAGCGTGCGTTCCAGTGCGACCTTCATGTCCGGGCTCGGATACCTGACCGGTTCCTTCTGCTCGCGCCGCTGCAGGTATGGATGCACCATGCCGCCCTGGATCGGGCCGGGGCGCACGATCGCGACCTGGATCACGAGGTCGTAGAACGTCTTTGGCTTCATCCGCGGCAGCATGCTCATTTGCGCGCGCGATTCGATCTGGAAGACGCCGACCGTGTCCGCGCGGCGGATCATCGCGTAGGTGGCCGGATCCTCGTGCGGGATGTCCTGCATCTCGAACGTCGTGCCGTGGCGCAGGCCGACCAGTTCGAGCCCGCGGCGCAGCATCGACAGCATGCCGAGCGCCAGCACGTCGACCTTCATGAGGCCCAGTTCCTCGAGGTCGTCCTTGTCCCACTGGATCACGCTGCGGTCCGCCATCGTCGCGTTCTCGATGGGGACGAGGCGCGACAGCTGGCCGCGCGCCATCACGAACCCGCCCGGATGCTGCGACAGGTGACGGGGAAAGCCGAGCAGGCGCTGCGCCAGCGACGCCCATTGCTGCGACAGCGGCGCGGCCGGATCGAGCCCGCTCTCGGCCAGGCGGTTCAGCAGGTCGGCCTTGCTGTCGAACCAGTGGTGCTGCTTGCAGACCTTGTCGACGATGGCGAGATCGACGCCGAGCGCGCGGCCGCTGTCGCGCAGCGCGCTTTTGGGACGATAGCTGATGACGACGGCCGCCAGCGCCGCGCGCGTGCGGCCGTATTTGCGGTAGATGTACTGGATGACCTCCTCGCGGCGCTGGTGCTCGAAGTCGACGTCGATGTCGGGCGGCTCGTTTCTCTCCCTCGAGATGAAGCGCTCGAACAGCAGGTTGCCCCGCGCCGGATCGACTTCCGTGATGCCCAGGCAGTAGCACACGGCGGAATTGGCGGCCGAGCCGCGGCCCTGGCACAGGATGTGTTGCGAGCGCGCGTAGCGCACGATGTCGTACACGGTGAGGAAGTAGTGCTCGTAGCGCATCTCGGCGATCAGCGCGAGCTCGTACTCGATCTGCGCCTGGACCTTCGCCGGGATGCCTTCCGTGAAGCGCCGGTGCGCGCCGATCCAGGTCTGCTCGCGCAGGTAGCTCGCGGCCGTGTGGCCGGCCGGGACCACTTCGTCCGGGTATTCGTAGCGCAGCTCTTCCAGCGAGAACGTGCACAGTCGCGCGATACGCACCGTCTCGTCCAGCGCCGCGCGCGGGTAGATGTTCGCGAGGCGCACGCGCGAGCGCAGGTGCTGCTCCGCGTTCGGCGCGAGCTGGTAGCCGCACTGCGCCACCGGCTTGCCGACGCGGATGGCCGTCATCGTGTCCTGCAGCGGCTTCCTCGAACGGACGTGCATCGTCACGTGGCCGCACGCGACGATGCGCATGCGGTGTTGCCAGGCCACTTCCTCGATGGTGGCGCGGTGCGCATCGTCGAACGCGCGGTGCAGCAGCGTCAGGCCGAGCCACGCGCGGCCGGGGAACGTCTGCGCCAGCCACGCCGCCTGCCGGTGCAGGCGGTCGACGTCTTCCGGCAGATGGCCCGGATACACCGGCAGCAGGATCGCCAGGCAGTCCGGCATGCCGCGCAGGTGCTCGAGGCCGTCGGGCGGCGCGTCGAAATCGGACGGATGCAGCAGATACGTGCCCTTCTCGCTGCGCGTGCGGCCCAGCGTGATCATCTCCGACAAATTGCCGTAGCCGTTGCGGTTCTGCGCCAGCAATAACAGGGACAGCGCGCGGCTGCCGTCCTCCGGATGCTGCAAATGAAAATGCGCGCCGACGATGAACGGCAGCTTCGCGCGCTTCGCCTCCGCATGGGCGCGCACGACGCCGGCCAGCGAGCACTCGTCCGCCAGCGCCAGCGCCGTGTAGCCCAACTGCACGGCGCGGTCCACCAGTTCTTCCGCATGCGATGCGCCTTGCAGGAACGAAAAGTTTGAGAGGCAAAAAAGTTCCGCATACGCCGGCAACCCTGCCGCCGCGCCGAGATGGGGATCAATGGCTGGCGAAGATAAACGGGCAGGGGGAAAGGATGGAGGAACTGCGGACATTGAAATTCAAATAAAATGGTGTATCATGCAATACTGTACATAAACACAGTATAGCCGACGAACCCGACCTTGCCAAATATGCACACCCACTCCTTGCGCTGCTTCGGTGCCCGCCCGGGTACCGGCAACCCGGCCCTCGTCATCGAAGACGGGGACAACGACGCCGACGCCCGCCTGGCCCTCGCCCGCGCGCGCGACACGACCTGCGTCTTCGTCGACACCGATGCTTGTGGTGCGCTATCCGTCGATTACTACTACCCGCACAAGCGCAGCCCGCTGTGCCTCCACGCGACGCTGGCCGTGGCGGCCGTGCTGTTCGCGCGCGCGCCGCATGCGAGCCCGATCGCCGTGCGCACGGCGGTCGAAGGACAACACCTGGAACTGGTGCGCGGCGGCGACGATTATTTCGTGCGGCTGTCCGCGCAGCAAATCACCACGCAGGACGTGACCGCCGACACTGCCGCCGCGCTGCTGGGCGTGCCGGCGGCGTCGCTGGCCACGCCGCCGCGCGTGGCGTCGGTGGGCAGTCCCAAGCTGCTCGTCAAGGTGGCGGATACGGACGCGTTGTACGCCCTCGCGCCCGACCTCGCACGCATCGCCGCGTGGAGCAAGGATGCCGGCATCAACGGTATCTATGCCTGGTGCCGGCGCGACGACGGCACGTTCGAGGGACGCAATTTCAATCACCTCGACCCGCGGCTGGAAGACAGCGCGACGGGCGTCGCGGCCGGTGCGTTGACGGCGCTGCTCGGCCTCGGCATCCGGTTGCGCCAGGGCCGCGCGACGGGCGTCGAGTGCCTGATCCGCACGCGCAGGGAAGGCGGCGCCATCCTCGTCGGCGGCGCGGTCGAAACGTTTTGATTCGCAGTGTTGTACCCCCAACCCACTCATCAAGGAGACCGACATGGAACGGAACGTCGTAGGCTGGTTCGAAATCTACGTGGACGACATGCAGCGCGCCCGCGCTTTTTATGAAGCCGTGTTCGAAGTCAAACTGGAGAGCCTCGCGCCGGAAGGCGATGCCGGCGACCTGGAGATGTGGGCCTTCACGGGCGACCCGAACGCCGGCGGCGCGACCGGATCGATCGTGAAAATGGAAGGCTGCAAGGCCGGCGGCAACAGCACGATCGTCTATTTCAGCTGCGCCGACTGCGCCGTCGAAGCGTCACGCGCCGCCGCGAACGGCGGGCGCATCTTCAAGGACAAGTTCTCGATCGGGCAGTACGGCCACATCGCCCTCGTCGAAGATACCGAGGGCAACATCATCGGCCTGCATTCGATGAATTGATTCAGGCCTGGGGCGCCATCCAGGCCAGTTCCCAGATATGGCCATCGAGGTCTTCGAACCCGTGGCCATACATGAAGCCGTGGTCCTGCGGCGCCCGTGGCGCCCGGCCGCCGGCCGCCACGGCTTTCGCCACCAGCGCGTCGACTTCCTCGCGGCTCTCGCAGCTCAGGCAGACGAGGACCTCCGTCGCTTCCTTCGCCTGCACGATGGGCTTGTCGACGAACGTCTTGAAGAACGGTTCCGTGAGCAGCATCGCGTAGATGCTGCCGTCCGCGATCACCATGCAGGCGCCGCTCTCGTTCGTGAACTGGGGATTGAAGGTATAGCCCAGCGCCTCGAAGAACGCCTTGGATTTGTCCAGGTCCTTGACGGCCAGGTTGACGAAGATCTGCTTGTTCATGATGCCTCCTAGTGTTGGGTGAAAGTGGATGCCACATGCCTACGACGGATGGGGCATCACGACATCGACAATGTCATCGAAATATTTTTTTCGCCGTCATCTCCGCAAAATTCGGGGTCAGAGCACATTTTGTGGAAATTGGGCAAAAAAGTGCACCGACCCCGAATTAATGCTTGTCAGCCCGCCAGGAACCCGCTCAACTTCGCGAGGTCGATGTTGCCGCCGCTGACGAGAATCCCCACCTTCTTGCCGCGCAATTCATCCTGCATGCGCCGCGCCGCCGCGAACCCGAGGCAGCCGGTCGGCTCCACGACGATCTTCATGCGCTCGGCAAAGAAGCGCATGCATTGCACCAGCTCGTCGTCCGTCGCCGTCAGGATGTCGTCGACGTCGCGCCGGATGATCGGGAACGTGAGGTTCCCCAGGTGCTGGGTCTGGGCGCCGTCGGCGATGGTCTGCGGGGTGTCGATGTGCACGATCTCGCCTTTGCGGAACGATTGCTGGCCGTCGTTGCCCGCTTCCGGTTCCACGCCGTACAGGCGGCACGCCGGCGCCAGCGCGCGCGTGGCCAGCGCGGAGCCGGACAGCAGCCCGCCGCCGCCCAGGCACACGAAGAACGCGTCCAGCGGCCCGACCTCTTCGAACAATTCCTTCGCGGCCGTGCCCTGCCCCGCGATCACGTCCGGGTGGTCGTACGGCGGGATCAGGGTGAGGCCATGCTTCTGCGCGAGGTCGCGGCCGATCTGTTCGCGGTCTTCGGTGTAGCGGTCGTACATGACGACGTTGCCGCCGTAGCCGCGCGTGGCGGCGACCTTGGCGGCGGGGGCGTCCTGCGGCATCACGATCGTGGCGGGGATGCCGAGCAGCTTCGCGGACAGCGCGATGGCCTGCGCGTGGTTCCCCGACGAGAACGCGACGACGCCGGCGCGACGCTGCTCGGGCGAAAACTTCATCAGCGCGTTGTAGGCGCCGCGGAATTTGAAAGCGCCCATGCGCTGCATGTTCTCGCACTTGAAAAAGACCTGGGCGCCGAAGGCCTCGTCGACGGTGCGCGACGTCAGCACCGGCGTACGGTTGGCGACGCCGGCGATGCGTCCGGCCGCCTGGACGACATCATCGTAGGTAGGGAGCGGCAGTAGGCTCATCCTGTTTTCCTTTCGGGTTGATCGGTGGCTGGCATTCTAATCCTTCTTGTTGTACTTATGAGACGGTCAATGGTTGTCTTCATGGAAATTCTTTAATATGCAATTTTTCCCTGGAGCTTACCCCTTGAAACTTACAACGATTCGCCAGTCCGTCCTGCTGGGCCTGTACGGCAGCGCGGCGCTGGCCCTCGCGCCGGCAGCCTTCGCACAAAATGCGACCGCGCCCGCCGCCTCCGACGCCAACATCCAGAGCGTCAACATCGTCGGCTCGCGCCGCGTCGGCAACACGTCGTCCACCGATACCCCGGTTCCCGTCGACTACATCCCGCTGACGAAAGCCGCCGAGCAGAGCGGCCAGTTCGACCTCGCCCAGACCCTGGCCAACATCTCGCCGTCGTTCAACTCGACGCGCCAGACCGGCGCCGACGGCGCCGACCTGGTCGACTCGGCCGCCCTGCGCGGCCTCGGCTCCGACCAGACCCTCGTGCTCGTGAACGGCAAGCGCCGCCACACGACCGCCCTCGTGAACCTCTTCGGCGCGCGTAACCGCGGCAACACGGGCACGGACATGAACGCGATCCCCGTCCTCGCCATCAAGGACGTGCAGGTGCTGCGCGACGGCGCCGCCGCCCAATACGGTTCCGACGCCATCGCCGGCGTCATCAACGTGGAACTGCGCAAGGACCTGGGCTGCGAAGCCGTCGCCGGTTTCGGCGAGTACTCGAAGCACGACGGCAAGAACTGGCTCGCATCGGCCTACTGCGGCGTGGCCGTGGCCGACGGCGTGCTGGGCATCACGGGCGAATACTACGACCGCGGCCGCTCCAACCGCGCCGACCCGGGCAGCCTGCGCATCATCGGCGACACCAAGTCGAAGAACGAGACCGTCTACGTGAACGGCGAATTCCCGGTCGGCCCGGGCAAGCTGTACCTGACGGCCGGCGCCCAGACGCGCGACGCCTCGTCGGCCGCATGGGCACGCGGCGGCATCGGTTCGGACGACATCCCGTCGCGCAACTCGGCCGCCATGTACCCGGACGGCTTCGTGCCGTTCATCAACGGCGACATCGACGACCGCTACGGCATCATCGGCTACCGCACCCGCATCGGCGACTGGGCCAGCGATTTCTCGCAGACCTATGGCTACAACCGCATGCGCTACAACATCGCGCACACGCTCAACGCGTCGATCGCGAACCTCGACCTGATCAACGGCGGCAAGGGCGTCAGCCCGTCGCAGTTCGACGCCGGCGGCTTCTCGTTCCGCCAGCTGACGACCAACGCCGACTTCAGCCGCTTCTACGACGACATCCTCGGCGGCCTGAACGCGGCGTTCGGCTTCGAATACCGCAAGGAAAACTACCAGATCTTCGCGGGCGAACCGGGTTCGTACAACGACGTCGACGGCCTGGGCTTCGGCGGCAATGCCGGCAGCCAGGGCTTCCCGGGCTTCCAGCCGGGCGACGCCGCCAACCGCGACCGCCACAGCAGCGCGGCCTACCTCGACTTCGAGGCCGACATCGCCCCGCGCACCAAGGTGCAGGCCGCGGTGCGCCACGAGCGCTACTCCGACTTCGGCTCGACGACCACCGGCAAGGTGGCCGGCGCCTTCAAGGCCACGGACGACCTGCTGCTGCGCGCCTCGGCCAGCACGGGCTTCCGCGCGCCGTCGCTGCAGCAGGTGTACTTCTCGTCGACCTTCACCGACTTCGTCAGCGGCGTGCCGATGGACGTCGTGCTGGCGCCGAACGGCGGCAAGGTCGCCAACGCGGCCGGCATCCCGAAGCTGCATGAAGAGAAGTCGAAGAGCTTCACGCTGGGCGCGACGTGGACGCCGACGAAATCCGTCTCCGTCACGGCCGACCTGTACCACATCCAGATCGACAACCGCATCGTGCTGTCGGGCCGCTTCGACGCCGACAACTACCCGGCGCTGGGCGCCATCTTGCAAAACCTGGGCGTGGGCCAGGCGCAGTTCTTCGTGAACTCCGTCGACACCCGCACGCAGGGCCTGGACCTGACCGCGTCGCACCGCACGACCCTGGGCGCCGGCAAGCTCAACACCTACCTGGCGATGAACTTCAGCAAGACCGAAGTGACGGGCGTGCACGCCCCGGCCGCGCTGGCCGGCTTCGAGGACGTGCTGCTGTCCGAACGCGAGCGCCTGTTCATCGAACAGGGCGGCCCGCGCCGCAAGGCCACGCTGGACTTCGACTACACGCTGGGTCAGCTGGAAACCGACTTCCGGATCATCCACTACGGTCCGCAGACGCTGGGCACGTTCTCCGGTCCGCCGGTGCCGAACCAGCACTACGAAGCGAAGACGTCGGCCGACCTCGCGTTCACGTGGTCGTTCAGCGAGAAGACCAAGCTCACCGTCGGCGGCACGAACATCTTCAACGTGCATCCGAACCAGCAGAATCCGGATGAGACGGACAACGGCTTCAAGTACGAAAGCGTGCAGTTCGGCCTGAACGGCGCGGCGTACTTCGCGCGCCTGTCGCACAAGTTCTGATAACGCCTTGCGCGTCGCCCTCTCCCCGGGGGCGACGCTCTTATTATCATATCGTTTCCGAGACGAACTGAACGCATCCTGAAGGCATCTGCACGCATCGCACGTTAATACGAAAATCACATTCGTAAAACCTGTGCTATGTTTCGTACCGCTGACGCATAACAAGGCTGTCGACGGATCGATATGAGCTTTTTCAACGAAACCGTAGTTCCCGACAAGGTGGCGGTCGACCCGCCAGGCCCGCCCCTGCTGTCTCTCGTCGTGCCGTTCTACAACGAGCAGGAAATGATCCCGCATTTCTTCCGCGGCGTGATCCCCGAACTGGAACGCATTCCCAACATCCGCTTCGAAATCCTGTGCGTGAACGACGGCAGCCGCGACTGTACGCTCGACGCCCTCATCGCGTACGCCCATGCGGATGCGCGCATCCGCGTCGTCGATCTCACGCGCAATTTCGGCAAGGAAGCGGCGTTGACGGCCGCCATCTTCGAATCGCGCGGCGACGTGATCGTGCCGTTCGATGCCGATCTGCAGGATCCGCCCGACGTCATCGGCAGGCTCGTCGAGAAATGGCGCGAGGGTTATGACGTCGTGCTGGCCAAGCGGGCCGACCGCGAGTCCGATTCGGTCTTGAAACGGTGGACCGCGCAATTTTTCTATCGCATACACAACGACATGGCCGACCTGCCGATCCCGGAAAACGTCGGCGATTTCCGCCTGTTCACCCGCAACGTCGCCAACGCCCTCAAGGCGCTGCCGGAATCGTGCCGCTTCATGAAGGGCTTGTTCGCCTGGGTCGGCTTCAAGACGGCCACGGTCGAGTACAAGCGCGCGCCGCGCGCGGCCGGCAAGACCAAGTTTTCCGGCTGGAAGCTGTGGAATTTCGCGCTCGAAGGCATCACCAGTTTTTCCACGCTGCCGCTGCGCGTCTGGACCTATCTCGGCGTATCCGTCGCGATCTTCGCGCTGACACGCGCAGTCTGGCTCGTCATCCGCACGATGCTGTACGGCGTCGACGTGCCCGGCTATGCCTCGCTGGCGACCGCGATCCTGCTGCTCGGCGGCATCCAGCTGATCGGCATCGGCGTGCTCGGCGAATACGTGGGCCGCATCTACCTCGAATCGAAGGGGCGGCCCGTTTACCTCGTGCGCAAACGCTACGAACAGGCGACGGTCCATGCCTGAACGCGGCGGCGTGGGCCGCTTTCTCACCTATGCGGCGGTCGGCTTGGCGGGGACGGCCGGGCATTACGCCTTCCTGCTCACCGCCGTCTCGCTGGGCGCGCTCGCGCCCGTGCCGGCCTCCGTCGTCGGCGCCCTCGTCGGGGCCGTCATCAACTTCGTGCTGAACGCCGTCGTCACCTTCCGCGGCCACGCGCATTCGCACTTCGCCTGGCGCACGGCCGCGCGCTTCTTCGCGACGGCCGGCGTTGCCGCCGCCCTCAACGGCGTCGCGATGGCCGTGCTCGTCAACGGCATGCGGCTCGACTATCGCCTGGCCCAGGTCCTCGTGACGGGCACGCTGCTGTGCGCCACCTATGTCGTCAACTCGCTATGGACATTTCAAGCCAGCAAGGCTCGCTGAACCCCTTCCCGACGGCCGCCACCCCGGTCGAGCGCGACCCGGTCGAGCGCGACCCGCTCCAGCGCGACGTACCGCAAGCCCGCTTCTGGACACTGGCCCTGCTCGTCACAGGCCTCGCCCTGCTGCTGCGCCTGCCGACCCTGGCCGGCCGCTCGCTGTGGCTGGACGAGACGTACAGCGCCTGGTTCGCCGCCGTGCCGCTGCGCGAATTGTGGACGAGCGTGCCGCTGTACGAGACGCATCCGCCCTTCTACTACACCCTGCTCAAGGGCTGGACCGCGCTGTTCGGCCACCACGAGGCGGCGCTGCGCAGCCTGTCCGTCCTCGCCAGCGTGCTCACCGTGCTCGCGCTTCCCGCCGGCGCGCGGTGGGCGCGGCTCGGTGCGAAGGCCGAACGCGTCGCGCTGCTGGCCGCCCTGTTCCTCGCCGTGAACGCGGCCAGCATCCAGTACGCGCAGCAGGCGCGGCCATATGCGCTCCAGGCGCTGGCCGGGTCGCTGGCCGTGTTCTTTGCCGGCATGCTCGTGCTGTCCTTCGTGCGGCCAGAGCCCCGCCGGTGGTGCTGGATCATCGGCCTCGCCGTCAGCGCCGGCCTGACGATGTGGCTGCACAATACCGGCGTGTTCGCCGCGCTGGGCTTGTGGACGGGCATGACGGTCGCGCTGCTCGCAGGGACTCCCGGCCCGCGCCGCCCGCAGATCCTGGCCGTGGCGCTTGCCGGCATCGGCGCCCTGCTCGTGTGGTCGCCGTTTGTTCCGATGCTCGTCAAGCAGAACGCGGCGATGGCGCACCTGTCGTACTGGATCCGTTTTACGCCGCGCAACGTCACGGCGGCCTGGACCGTCATCAGCGGCGGCCAGGTGCTGCACTATCCCGTCGCGCTGCTCGTGCTGCTGGGCTTTACCTGGCTGTGGCGGCATGCGCGCGCCCACTCCTGGCTGTTCGCGTGCGTGCTGGTGCTGCCGATCGTGCTGCTCGCCGGCTACAGTTATTTCGTCAAACCCGTGTTCCTGTCGCGCCTGTTCCTGTGGCTCGGGCCGCTCGGAATGGTGTTGGCGGCGTTGGGTGTCGCGCGGCTGCCGTCGCGCTGGCGCCTGCCGGCGGTCGCCGTCGTGCTGGCGCTGTCGGCCTATGCGGTGCTGGGCTTTTATCGGTCGCACACGGAAGACTGGCGCGGGATGCTGGCGCAGGTGGCGCGCGACAGCCGCCCGGGCGACGTCGTGCTCGCGTTCCCGAACGAGGTGCAGATGCCCGTCACGTATTACATGAAGACGGGGCCGGCCGTCGCCTATCTGCCGGGCCCCTTCCCCGCGCCGCACCTGCCGCGCACGTACACGGGCAATTCTGGCGCGCCGAACATCGCGCCCGAGGACGTGGCGCGGATCCGCGCGCTGACGGCCGGGCATCCGCGCGTGTGGCTGATCGAGCGGCTGGCGAATCTGTACGATCCGGACGGGATCGTGATGAGGGAGCTGGGAAGCCGCTACCGGCTGGTGCGGACGATTGAAGGGAACGGGGCCAATATCCGGCTGTATGTTGCCGCTGACTGAACGTGGGCACGTTCGCTACGGATTCGAGCGTAGGGTGGGCACCCTGTGCCCACGCGGACGTTCGCGATGCGTTCAAGCCGGGAAGTTAACGGTCGCTTCCAGCCCACCCAGCCGCTTCGATTCGCCCAGCGCCAGGGTCGCCCCATGCCGCTCCGCGATCGACTTGATGATGGCGAGACCGAGCCCGCTGCCCTTCACGTCGCTGCCCGGCACGCGGTAGAAGCGGTCGAACACGCGCTCGCGTTCCGCCGGCGGGATGCCCGGACCGCTGTCTTCCACGGTCACGGTCACGCTTCCCGCTTCCGCCACCACCGACACATCGACCGTGCCGCCCTCCGGCGTGTACTTGATCGCATTGTCGACGAGGTTGCGCAGCAGGATCATCAATGCGTCCGGCTGGCCTTCCACCTCGGCGCTGTCCGCGCGCTGCAGGCCGATGTCGATCTGCTTCGCCGCCGCGACACTCGCCAGTTCCGCGACGGCCCGCTTGGCCGCGCCGGCGATGTCGACCTGCTGGCGCGGCGCGCCGCCCGCGGCGCTCGCTTCCTGGCGCGCCAGCACGAGCAGCTGCTCGACCAATCTCGTCGCGCGTTCGATGCCGGCCGTCAGGCGGGCGACGGCGACGCGTTTCGCATCCGGGCTGTCCGAGCGCTCCAGGCTCTGCACCTGCAGCTTCAATGCGGCGAGCGGCGTGCGCAATTCGTGCGCGGCGTCGGCGACGAAATGCTGCTGGGCGTCGAACGCCGTGCGCACGCGGCCGAACAGCAAATTCAGTTCCTGCACGAGCGGCCGCACCTCGTCCGGCAGGCCGGCCTCGGACACGGCGGACAGGTCGTCGGCCTGGCGCGACGCCACCTGCTTGCGCACGCGCGCGACGGGTTCCAGTGAACCACTGACGACCCACCACACGACGAGCATCAGGATCGGCATCATGACGGCGATCGGCCCCAGCGTGCGCAGCGCGAGATTACTCGCCATGCTGCGCCGCACGGCGAGGTCCTGCGCGACCTGCACGGTCTGGTTATCGGTCTGGATCGAGAAGATACGGTACGTCGTGCCGTTCGCGCGCACGTTGGAAAAGCCCAGCACGGCGCGCTGCGGCAGGTGCGCGTGCGAGGCGCTGCGGAACACGCGCACGCCGTCCGGCGACCAGACCTGCACGACGAGGTCGTCGTTGCCGCTGATGGGCGTATCGGCATTCGCGTCCTCGGTGCTCGTCAGCGGCACGCGCGAACGCAGGGACAGCGCCATCTGCTGCATGTGGTAGTCGAAGATCTGGTCGGCGTCGTTGAGGGCGGTGCGATACGCGATGGAGGCCTGCGCGACGGCCGCGATGGTGATCGCCGCCAGCAGGAACCACAGCAGCCGCCCGCGCAGGGAATGCGTGACCCTGACTTTCATGCGGATTCCTTTACACCTTCGGGACCATGTAGCCCACGCCGCGCACGTTCTGGATCAAGTCGCTGCCCAGCTTCTTGCGCAGTCCGTGGATATAGACCTCGACGGCGTTGCTCGACACTTCGTCGCGCCAGCTGTACAGCTTTTCCTCGAGCTGGGCGCGCGACAGCACGGCGCCGGGGCGCGCAACGAGCGCTTCCAGCACGGCCCATTCGCGCGCCGACAGCACGACCGGCTGGCCGTCGACCAGCACCTCGCGCGTGGCGGGATTCACGGCGATGTTCTTGTACTCGAAAATGGGTTCGGCGCGCCCAGCGGCACGCCGCAGCAGCGCACGGATGCGCGCCAGCAGTTCGTCGAGATCGTAGGGTTTGAGGACGTAGTCGTCCGCGCCGGCATCGAGCCCGGCGATACGCTGGGCAACGGCGTCGCGCGCCGTGGCCACCAGCACCGGGGTGCGGTCCTTACGAGAGCGCATCGAGCGCAGGACCTCGAGCCCGTCCTTGCGGGGCAGGCCCAGGTCGAGCACGACGAGGTCGTAGTTCTGGTTCTGCATGAGGGCCGTGTCGGCCATCTCGCCATCCTTGACCCAGTCGACGGCGTAGTGCTCGGCCCTCAGCAGGTCGAGCACTACTTCGCCGATCATCGTATCGTCTTCCACCAGCAGCAGCCGCATCCAATCCCCCGATTCTCAGAAACCATGCGGATGAAAAAATAACGATACGCCTCGGGGCCTTGACAAACCGTAGCGAGCGGCCGCAGTGTTGGCCGAGAAGCGCAGCTGTACAGGCGTACAGCGAGCATCGCAGGCCAACAATGCAACGCGCAGTAGGTTTGTCAAGGTCCCCTCAACCAATCCGCACGGGAATGAAGATCTTCTCATCCCCACGCAGTATCAGCAAGGCCACGGACTTCGATGACTTGCTCACCACCTCGCGCACCTGCGCGACCGACGACACCGGCCTGCCGTTCACGGCCAGCAGCAGGTCGCCCGGCTGCACGCCGGCCGCTTCCGCCGCGCCGCCCGCATCCTCGATCACGAGGCCGGCCGGCACGCCGGCCTGGCGACGTTCCACCGCGTCCAGCGGGCGCAGGGCCAGGCCCAGCTTGGCGCCGCTGTCGGTGCTTGCCACGGTGTCGCGGTCGAGCACGTCCGGCTTGTCCTTCGCATTGGTCAGCGTGACGTTCAGCTGGACGATCTTGCCGTCGCGCCAGACGTCGAGCGCCAGCCTGTCACCCGGCTTCGACACCGACACGATGCCCGACAGGTCGCCCGCCGCGATGACGGGCTGGCCGTTGACCTTGCGGATCACGTCGCCCGCCTTGACGCCGGCCTTGTCGGCCGCGCCGCCGCGTTCCACGTTCGCCACCAGGGCGCCGTCCGGCGACTCCAGCTTGAACGAATCGGCGAAGCCCTGGTTCACGTCCTGCATCAGGACACCCAGCTTCGCGTGCTGCACCTTGCCGGTGGCGACGATCTGGTCCTTGATGCGCACGGCGACGTCGATCGGGATCGCGAACGACAGGCCCTGGTAGCCGCCCGTCTGGCTGTAGATCTGCGAGTTGATGCCGACCACCTCGCCGCGCGTGTTGAACAGCGGGCCGCCCGAGTTACCGGGGTTCACGGCCACGTCGGTCTGGATGAACGGCACCGGATCGTTCGGCAGCGAGCGGCCTTTCGCGCTGACGACGCCCGCCGTCACGCTGCTTTCCAGGCCAAACGGCGAGCCGATGGCCAGCACCCATTCGCCGACCTGCAGGTTGCGCGTGTTCCCGATCGGGACGACGGGCAGGTTCTTCGCGTCGATCTTGAGGACGGCGACGTCGGTCTTCGGATCGGAGCCGAGGACTTTCGCGCGGAATTCGCGGCGGTCCTGCAGCTTGACCGTGACTTCGTCGGCATCGCGCACCACGTGCGCATTCGTCAGGATGACGCCGTCCGGGCTGACGATGAAGCCCGATCCGGCGCCGTAAACCAGTTCCCCGCGTCCGCCGCCGCGCGGTTGCTGCGGCTGCTGCGGCTGGAAGCGGCGGAAGAATTCGAAGAACGGATCGTCCTCGTCGAACTGCGGCATCTGGCGCTGCGACACCTTGGTCGTGCCGACGACGCGGACGTTCACGACGGCCGGGCCGTTGTGCGAGACGATCCGGGTGAAGTCGGGCAAGGCCACGCTGGCCGGATTGCCCGCC
Source organism: Massilia sp. (assembly GCA_045810485.1). Taxonomy (GTDB): domain Bacteria; phylum Pseudomonadota; class Gammaproteobacteria; order Burkholderiales; family Burkholderiaceae_D; genus Telluria. Next base: position 23,611 of record JBJMVU010000059.1, read on the forward strand.
ACGGGCGCCGGCGTGGCTGCCACCGGAGCCGGGGTGGCAGCCGCGGTGGCTGCTGCCGCGGCGGCGGCGGCCGTGGCGTTATTGTGTTCGACAGCGATCGCGCCCACCGCGCCGCCAATGACACCGGCCGCGCACAGGGCCAGCGTGAGACGTTTTGCGGTGATGGCAGTAACGGTACCTTGGTTAGGCATTGAGTGCTCCCAGATTGGAAAAAGTGGTTTGAAACAGCTCTTTTCGTAGGGAGTATATTGAGGCAGCAGTCTTAGACGTCCCTTAAGCTGGAGAGCGCCAGCGAGGCGCGCAGGCTTACGCTGACGGGGAACGTGCGCGTGACGGGGCGGTTGAAGCCGTAGCACAGGTTGAGCAGCTCGGCGATGCCGTTCTTCGTCATCTCGCGCCAGGGGATGTGCACGGACGTGAGGCGCGGCGCCGAATACGCGGCGGCGGGCGCGTCGTCGTAGCCGATCACCGACACGTCCTGCGGCACGCGGATACCCGCTTCGTGGAAGTACGACAGCGCGCCCAGCGCCATCTCGTCGTTGGCGCAGAACAGCGCCGTGAAGCGGCGCTTCGACGCCACCAGTTCCATCGCGGCGGCGCGACCCTCGGCCGACGAAAAGTCGCGCTCCGAGATCCAGATCGCATCCGTGTCGACGCCCGCCCCGGCCAGTTCGTCCATGAAGCCGGCGATGCGGTCGACGTTGTCGGCGGCGGTGCCCGGCCCGGCGATGATGGCGATGTCGCGATGCGCATGATCGAGCAGCGCGCGCGCCGCCAGCCGGCCGCCGAGCTTGTGGTCGACCGTGAAGCATTGGCCGGGCATGCCGTCGAAGCTGTCGTTCAGCGCCACCACGCGCTCGCGCTTGGGTCCCAGCGCGGCGAGGTCGTCCTCGGTGAGCGGCGACGTGAAGAGAATCACGCCGTCGCACCCGCGCTCGATGAGGAAATTAACGCCGTCGATGGCCTGGCGCCGCTCATCCTCGCGGCTGACGCCGAACGCCACCATCATGTGCATGCCGGCGCCGCGCAGTTCCGTGTCGATGATCTGCAGGATCGACGTGTAGAAGGTGCCGGACAACAGGGGGATGTACACGCCGATCATGCGCGAGGTGCCGTACAACAGGGAGCGCGCCGCGTGCGACGGCCGGTAGCCGAGCGTGGCGATGGCCTGCTGCACGCGTTCCAGCTTGGCCTGCGACACCGATCCCTTGCCGCGCACGACGCGCGATGCGGTGCCCAGGCCGACGCCGGCCAGGCGTGCCACGTCCTTGATGGTTGCCACGTATGTCCCCGGTTGTGTGTTTTTTGCCCAAGCATACTGCAAGCCTGGACACTTGGCTATGTGCACAGGCCCGTCGTTCCCGCGCAGGCGGGAACCCGATTTTGCATGCGTTTCGTCGGCGCGAACAAAATTGGGCCCCCGCCTCCGCGGGGGCGACGGTTTCGAGTGAGTCGTCCATTCACGGCGCCGCCGGCCACGTGAACGTCGCCACGCTGGCCGCCGGCAGCGTATAGCGGAAGCCCTGCCCGCCCACGCGTACCGTGAGTGCGCGCGGCTGCGCGTCGCCGTTCGCCACGAGCAGCGCGAACGAACCATCCGGATTGACGAAGGCGACGTTGTTCTCCCCGGTCGACGCGACGCGGTGCGCGCCCGGCAGCACGAAGCGGCTGGCGTGGGCCAGCGCGTAGTATTCGACGTTGCGCGTGACGGCGCCGGTGGCGGCATCGATGGTCACGACGCCGCGGCAGTTCGCGCAGCCGCCCAGGTGCGGGCCGTCATGGTCGTCCAGCGCCAGGTTCCAGAACAGGACGCCGCGCGCCCAGTTGCGCGTCGTGTCGATGACGAGCGTCTTCGCGAAATACTGCAGGTTCTTCGACCAGTCCGGCGCCCAGCGTCCGCCCGAACACTCCGTGAACCACGTGTCTTTGCCCGGGAACAGGTCGTGCACCCGGCCCTGAGCGCGCACGTCGCCGCCGTAGCAATGCCACGCGATGCCGCTCACGTACCTGGCCGCCCGCGCGTCGGACAGCACGACGGCCGGCGATTCCGGCTCGTCCCAGTTGTGGTCCCAGTCGAAGATGGCGGTGCCGGGGTATGAACGCGCCAGCAGCGGCCCGAGATGGTCGCGGATGAACGCGGCGCGCTTATGGGGATCGACGCGCATGCCCGGGTAGTTGTCCGGCTCGAAGTGCGGCTCGTTCTGCAGGGTGAGCGCGGAAATCGCCACGCCCTGTTCCCGCATCGCGGCGACATAGCGGCCCAGGTAGCGCGCGAAGGCATCGAACGCCTCGGGTTTCAACGTGCCCTTCACGAGGCTGTCGCCCGATTTCATCCAGCCCGGCGCGCTCCACGGCGACGCCATCACCTTCAGCTGCGGATTGATGGCCAGCGCGGCCTTCACGGTCGGCAGCACGGTGCCTTTCTGCGCATCGATCGAAAAATGCTTCAGCTGCGGGTCGGACTGCCCCGGCGGCATGTCGTCGAAGCTGTAGTGGGTGCGCGAGAAGTCGGAGGCGCCGATCGTCAGGCGCGTGAACGACAGGCCGATGCCCTCGCCTGCGCGGCCGAACAGCTGGCGCAGCAGCGCGTTGCGCCGGGCCGGGTCCAGGTGCTGGATCAGGTCCGCGGATGCATCCGTGATCGCGGCGCCGAAGCCGGCGATCTGCTGGTACCGCGTGGACGGGTCGATGGTGATCGTCGCGGTGTCGGCGGCAGCCTCCATGGGCGCGTCGGCCGCGCGAGCCAGCAGCTGCGACTGGTCGCCGGTGGTGATCCAGGCCTGGACCGTCGCCGCGCGGGCCGGGGATGCCAGCACGACGATCGCGGCCAGCACGGACAGGATGTGACGGGGCTTCTGCATGCGGCTCTCCTCGAATTGGAAACGTTGCCAATTAGCGGCGCCAACTATAGCAGAAAAGATAAAAGGCGCCGAAGCGCCTTTTATTTGGGGGACGACGCGATTACGCGGCGTGTTGTTGCTGGCCCGGTTGCTCCAGCACTTGCACGTTGTCGGTGTTGCCGTTGGCGTCAGCGATCGCGATCTTGCGCGGCTTGAATGCTTCGGGCACTTCGCGCACCAGTTCGATGGTCAGGATGCCGTTGTCGAAGCCGGCGCTGACGACCTTCACGTGGTTGGCCAGCTGGAAGCGCTGTTCGAAATCGCGCTGGGCGATACCGCGGTGCAAGAAGGTGCGCTGCACGTCATCCTTTTGCTTGCGGCCGGTCACGAGCAGGGTGTCGCGTTCGGAGGTGATGTCGATTTCACTGCGGGTGAAACCGGCGAGCGCCATCACGATGCGGTATTTGTCTTCCGAAACCAGTTCGATGTTGTACGGCGGGTAGCTCGGCGCGCTCTCGGCGCGTTGCTCGAGCAGGTTCACCAGGCGGTCGAAGCCGATTGCGGAACGATACAGGGGGGACAGGTCAAAAGTACGCATGATTCGATATCCTCTAAAAAGTACAAGCGATAAGTTGACGGACCTCATCGTGAGCATCCGTTGGAACCAATCTAATGCCCACCTACGCCGTTTTCAAGACGTACAAAATATCTTTTTTAAGGCCGTTCTTAAAATTTCGTTCGGATCGCTGCCAGGCGGAATTCCGGCCGATTGCACAGTGCTACACTCGGCCGTTTATGTCTTTTCGCCGGGGTTCCAGCCAATGACCGCTTCCAAGTTTGCTTCGTCCGTTTCAGCCGCCGCGCTCGCGCTGGCGCTGGCCTTTCCGGCGCACGCCGACGTGCCCGCACCGGTGGACCAGCCCTACCAGGGCACCATCGTGCTGAACGTCGATGCGACCGATCTGTCGCAGCAGGTCTTCCGCATGCACATGACGATCCCGGTGAAGCCCGGCCCGCTCACCCTGCTGTATCCGCAGTGGCTGCCCGCGAACCACGGCCCGAACGGCCCGATCACGCAGCTGGCGGGTTTGAAATTCACGGCGAACGGCAAGCCCGTCGAATGGAAGCGCGATCCGGTGCACGTGTACGCGTTCCACCTCACCGTGCCGGAAGGCGCGACGAGCCTGGAGGCCGAGTACCAGTACCTGTCGCCGCTGGAGCAGGGCCAGGGCCGCATCACGATGACGGACGATATCCTCGGCGTGCAGTGGATCTCGACGACCCTGTACCCGGCGGGCTATGTCGCGCGCGGCATCAACGTGCAGGCCAACCTGAAGCTGCCCGCGGGCTGGCAGTACGCCACCGCGCTGGAGACCGACAACCGCGCCGGCGACGACGTGCACTTCAAGGCGAGCGACCTGGAGACGCTGATGGATTCGCCGCTGTTCGCGGGCCGCTACAGCAAGCGCTTCGACCTCGACCCGGACGGCAAGGTGCCCGTGCGGCTGAACGTCTTCGCCGACAATCCGGAAAGCCTGGAAGCGAAGCCCGAGCAGATCGCCGCGCACCGCGCGCTCGTGCAACAAGCGTATAAACTGTATGGTTCGTATCACTACGACCACTACGATTTCCTGTTCGCGCTGTCCGACGAATTCGGCGGCATCGGCCGCGAGCATCACCAGTCCAGCGAGAACGGCGTCAAGCCGGGCTACTTCACCGACTGGGCCAAGAGCGAGTCCGGACGCGACCTGCTGCCGCACGAATACACGCACTCCTGGAACGGCAAGTTCCGCCGCCCCGCCGGCCAGAATGTCCCTAACTTCAACACCCCGATGGACAACGAGCTGCTGTGGGTGTACGAGGGCCAGACGCAGTACTGGGGCAATGTGCTGGCCGCGCGTTCCGGCCTCGTCTCGGCCGCGGGCGCGCGCGACGCGCTGGCCGCGAGCGCCGCGCGCTACGACAGCATCGCGGGCCGCGCCTGGCGCGCCGTGCAGGACACCGTCTACGACCCGATCCTCAACGCGCGCCGCGGCCTGGGCTGGTCGAACTGGCAGCGCAGCGAGGATTACTACGTCGAGGGCATGCTGATCTGGCTGGACGTCGACACGCGCATCCGCGAACTCTCGGGCGACAGGCGCTCGCTGGACGATTTCGCGCGCGCCTTCTACAGCGTGAACAACGGCAGCCACCTGCCCGCCTTCTACACGTTCGACGACGTCGTCGCGACGCTCCAGAAGATCCAGCCGTACGACTGGGCGCCTTTCCTGCGCGCGAAGCTGGACGGCCACGGCCCGGGCGCACCGCTGGACGGTCTGGCCCGCGCCGGCTGGAAGCTCGTCTACACCGATGCGCCGACGGACTACGTCAAGGGCGTGGACGACCGCAACAAGGTGCTGGACCTGACGTATTCGCTCGGCTTCACGGTCGCGCTGGATGGCGCCGTGCGCAACGTCGTGTGGGACGGCATCGGGTTCCGTGCCGGTCTCGCCGCCAACACGACCGTGATGGCCGTGAACGACCGCGTCTACAAGCCGGAGCTGCTCAAGGCCGCGATCAAGGAGGCGAAGGACGGCAAGCCAGTTCGACTCCTGGTCAAGAAGGGCAACGTGCTGCGCACGATCTCGCTCGACTACCGCGGCGGCCTGCGCTACCCGCGCCTGGAACGCATCCCGGGTACGAAGGATCGGCTGACGACGATCTTTTCGGCATTGCATTGAAGTAATTGTTAGACGCAGGTCATCGAACTGTCATGAAAACCTCTTAAGCTGAAGGCGCCGACAACAGCACAACAAGGAGGCAACATGGGATGGCTGAACGCACTGCGCGCCGCACGGCTGCGGCGCACTTCTCCCTGGCGGGCCGCACTGGCGGACCTGCCGGCGGGACTGGAAAGTAACTGGCGTGCGAGCGCGCCGCGCGAATTCGAAGGCATCCGGACGGATGCCTTTTTTTATGCCCGCGCGGCGGAAGGCCTGCTGCGCTTCTTCGACGCGGTGCGGCACAGCGGCCGGCCCTGCGCCCTGCCGTCGGACGCGGCGGACTCCGTGTGGCACGCGTGGCAGCGCTGGAACCCGGTGTCGCTGGAACGCTTCTGCGTGCGCCACTTCGGCGCGAACGTCCCGCACGTCGAGCGGACGGCGCTGGTCGGAAACGCCCTGCTGCACACGTACGCGGCCTGCCGCGCGCGCGACGGCATCCGGCCGCGCAGCATGCGCCTGCCCGCGCTGTTCGGCCTCGACGCAGCCCTGCGCATGCCGCGCGGGCACGGTTACTGGAGCCGCGCCGGCGAGGTCGTCTACGCGCACCTGAACGAACGTGGCCGCGGCATGTGGCGCGCGCGGCCGCATCCGGAACTGGCGCTGACGGTGTTGTATGCGGCGGGCGTCGTCGACCGGCACCTCCTTGCGGCCCACCTGGGCCGGCGTGAAGCCGTTGCCGACGGGGGTTCGTGCGGCGGCATGGTCTGCGCCGATGGCGGCGGCAGCGATGGCGGTTGCGACGGCGGCGGCAGCGGTTGCGGCAGCAGCTGCGGGGGTGGGTGCGGCGGAGATTAAGATGCGCGTGACTTCGAGTCGTCATCCCCGCGCAGGCG
>JBJMVU010000060.1:0-14492 GCA_045810485.1 Massilia sp.
CTACTACGACTACTACCAGCCGGAAGCCTATGTGCCGCAGCGCGACCTGTTCATCGAGAAGGACTCGTCGATCAACGAGCACATCGAGCAGATGCGCCTGTCGTGCACCAAGTCGCTGATGGAGCGCCGCGACGTGGTCATCGTCGCCACCGTCTCGGCCATCTACGGTATCGGTAATCCCGACGAATACCACAAGATGGTCCTGACGCTGCGCGCCAACGACAAGGTCGCGCAGCGCGACGTGATCGCGCGCCTGATCCAGATGCAGTACTCGCGCAACGAGATGGACTTCGGCCGCGGCACCTTCCGCGTGCGCGGCGACACCATCGACATCTTCCCGGCGGAGCACGCGGAACTCGCGATCCGCGTCGAGATGTTCGACGACGAGATCGAATCGCTGCAATTGTTCGACCCGCTGACCGGCAAGGTGCGCCAGAAGATCCCGCGCTTCACCGTGTACCCGGGCTCGCACTACGTCACCGGCCGCGCCACCGTGCTGAAGGCCGTCGACTCCATCAAGGCCGAGCTGCGCGACCGTCTGGAAGAATTCCGCCAGCAGGGCAAGCTGCTGGAAGAGCAACGCCTCGAACAGCGCACGCGCTTCGACCTCGAGATGCTGGCCGAAGTCGGCTTCACGAAGGGCATCGAGAACTATTCGCGCCACCTGTCCGGCTCGATGCCGGGCGAGCCGCCGCCCACGCTGATCGACTACCTGCCGAAAGACGCGCTGATGTTCATGGACGAGTCGCACGTGATGATCGGCCAGCTGAACGCCATGTACAACGGCGACCGGTCGCGCAAGGTCAACCTTGTCGACTACGGCTTCCGCCTGCCCTCCGCGCTCGACAACCGCCCGCTGAAATTCTCGGAGTTCGAGAACAAGATGCGCCAGTGCATTTTCGTCTCTGCGACGCCGGCCGACTACGAAAAGGGAAAAGCCGACAACGTCGTCGAGCAGGTGGTGCGTCCGACGGGCCTCGTCGACCCGCAGGTCATCGTGAAACCCGCGCGTTCGCAGGTGGACGACCTGATGGGCGAGATCACCGACCGCGTCAAGAAGGACGAGCGCGTGCTGGTCACCACGCTGACCAAGCGCATGGCCGAGCAGTTGACGGAATACCTGTCCGACCACGGCATCAAGGTGCGTTACCTGCACAGCGACATCGACACGGTGGAGCGCGTGGAAATCCTGCGCGACCTGCGCCTGGGCACGTTCGACGTCGTCGTCGGCATCAACCTGCTGCGCGAGGGTCTCGACCTGCCGGAGGTGTCGCTGGTGGCCGTGCTCGACGCCGACAAGGAAGGCTTCCTGCGTTCGGAACGCTCGCTGATCCAGACCATCGGCCGCGCGGCACGTAACCTGAACGGCGTGGCGATTTTGTACGCGGACCAGATCACCGATTCGATGAAGCGCGCGATCGACGAGACGGAACGCCGCCGCGCCAAGCAGGTCGCATTCAACGAAGCGAACGGCATCATCCCGAAGGGCGTCCAGAAGAAGATCAAGGAAATGATCGACGGCGTCTACAGCGCCGCCGCGCAGAAGGCCATGCTGAACGACAACGGCTTGTCGGAAGAAGCGGCCAAGGTCGAGGGCATGAGCGAGAAGCAGATTTCGAAAGAGATCAAGCGCCTCGAAAAGCTCATGGTCGACCATGCCAAGAATCTCGAGTTCGAGAAGGCGGCGCAGGTGCGGGATCAGTTGCACGTGCTCAAGCAGCAGGCGTTTGGGGCGCCGGGGGCGGACAACGTCGTGTCGATCCTCGGCAAGTGATCTATTCCAACTGCTCCGTGCAGTAATCGATAAATGCCCGCAACTTCGCGGGCATTTGTTTTCGTGTCGGGTAGTACAGGTGAAAACCGGTGAACGTCGGCCAGCACGCCGGCAGCACGGGCACGAGCCTGCCGACGGCAAGGTCGGCCTCCACTTGCCGGACGAACACGGAGGCGATGCCAATGCCGTCGAGCGCGGCGCTCGCCATCGAGATGCTGCTCGTCACGATCAGCGGCCCGTTCACTTCCACTTCGATCATTTGCTCGCCACGCATCAACTCCCACCGGTAGATCGTATTGCTCTTGCGGAAGCGGAAGCGGATGCAGTCGTGCCGCTGTAATTCTTCGATCGATTGCGGCAGCCCGCGCCGCGCCGCATAGTCCGGCGACGCCACCATGCAGATCCGCTCCTGCCGCGTCAGTGGCACGGTCACCATGTCGACCTGGACGGATTCGCCCAGGCGCACGCCCGCGTCGAATCCGCCGGCCACGATGTCGACGAAGCTGTCGTCGAGGTCGAGCTCGACCTTGATGCCTGGGTGGCGCGCGAGAAAGCCCGGCAGCAGCGGGCGCAGGTACGCAGCGTACACGATGTTCGCCATGTTCAGCCGCAAGGTACCGCTGGCGCCGCGGCGGTAGTCGTCCAGCTCGGCCGCCGCCTGCGTGAGCTCGGCCACGGCCGGACCCACCCGCGCGAGAAATTGCTCACCTGCTTCGGTCAGGCTCACGCTGCGCGTCGTCCGGTGCAACAAGCGCACGCCCAGTCGTTCCTCCAGTTGCCGCACCGTCTGGCTGACGGCCGACGGCGTCACCTCCAGCAGCGCGGCCGCGGCCGTGAAATTGCCCTGCCTGGCGACGGTGGCGAAGGCCAGCAGGCCATCCAGTTGCGTCAGTTTCATTGTGAAGTCGTGCTTAATAAGGAGTGAAGATTATGCCTCATTTTCTTCCTTATCGATCCCGCTTATTCTGCTGTTCATCCAACCACCAAGGAGAACGACATGAATCAGCCCACCTACTACACCCTCGGCCGCACGGGCCTGCGCGTCAGCCGTTTGTCGCTGGGCGCGATGACGTTTGGAACGGAATGGGGCTGGGGCTCGGATAAAACGGCGGCGGAGACGGTCTTCAACCTGTATCGCGACCACGGCGGCAATTTCATCGACACGGCCGACGTGTACACGAACGGCACCAGCGAAACGTGGTTGGGCGAATTCATCAAGGCCAGCGGGTCGCGTGAAGAGCTCGTGCTGGCCAGCAAATACACGTTCAACCTGGCGGCCGCCAATCCGAACGGCGGCGGCAACGGCCGCAAGAACCTGCTGCGCGCCGTCGAGGGCTCCCTCAAGCGCCTGCAGACGGATTACCTGGACATGTTCTACGTGCACGCCTGGGACCAGCTGACGCCTGTCGAGGAAGTCATGCGCACCCTCGACGATCTCGTCCGTGCCGGCAAGGTCCGCCACATCGGCCTGTCGGACGTGCCCGCCTGGTACGCGGCGCGCGCCCAGACGCTGGCGGAATGGCGCGGCTATGAACCGGTGTCGGCGCTGCAACTGCAGTATTCGCTGGTCGAGCGCAACATCGAACACGAATACACGCGCCTGGCCACCGAGCTCGGCATGGGCATCACCGTGTGGAGCCCGCTGGCGAGCGGCCTGCTGGCCGGACGGTATCGCCGTGATACGGTCGCGGACGGCCGTCTCGCCACCGTGCAGGGCAACGGCAATCCGGCATTCCAGCACCTCACGGAGCGCAACTTCCAGATCGTCGACGAACTGGAAAAAGTGGCCGGCGAGATCGGCCGGCCGATGGCGCAGGTTGCCCTCAACTGGACGGCGAACCGTCCGGGCGTGGCCAGCGTGATCGTGGGCGCGTCGCGGCCGGAGCAATTGAAAACCAATCTCGGGGCGCTGGACTTCGAACTGCCCGCCGAACTCGTCCAGCGCCTGGACGAGGCCAGCAAGCCCGCGACGCCGTTCCCCTACTATTTCTTCACGAATGCGATGCAGGGCATGATGTACGGCGGCGCCCGGGTGGGCGACAAGCCGGCGGGGTATCGGGCGCCGGTGCTTGTCGAAGGGTCGGGGAGCGGGGTCGAGTAAGCGTCAGGCCGCTTCAGCCACCGCCTTGCGTCGCCGCACACCGACCATCCCCGCCAGGCCGAGCCCCACCAGCGCCAGGCTCACCGGCTCCGGAATGTCGGACTCGGCACGGCCCGTGAACCCGGCGCCGTCGACGAGGAACGTGCCCGCCAGGCGCAGGTCGTAGGTGCCGCTCGTGATCCAGCCGGCGCCCTTGGCCAGTTCGCTCGTCAGGCTCAGGCTCAGCGCGTCGATCGGCGTGAACAGGTCGCCGGCGAAGAAGCCGAGGTCGGTGAACGCGATCGACGCCGCGAAGTCCGGGAACACGACGAACGAGAACCATGCGGGCTCGGGCGGCGTGTTGAACAGGAAGTCGAACTCGAACGTTTCGCCTGGTTTTTTGTGTCAAGAATTTTGTCTTGATGTAAATTTTTCCGACACAAATGTATTTGTTTGTCATCAAAACGCGGGCCGTACCGCGGTTTCGGTCCGGTAGCGCGTCACGAACGCGGCCAGGTCTTTCGAGTGGTAGCCCTGCGCCAGGGCGTCGAGGTGATCGGCGAAAGGGACATAGGCCGGATCGAGCGTCCGCAGGTAAGCGGCCTGTTCGCGGATCTTGCGCATATTCCCGATCCGCACCAGTTGCCAGAGCACCTCGATTTCTTCGGCCGGCGGCACGGCCAGGATGATGTCGTCCTCCCCGGCCGGCTGCGCCGTTTCCGGCGCGGACGCCACGGTGATCCAGTCCAGCGCCAACTGCGTGCCGATGGCGCGCAGCAGGACATCGTGCTCGACCGGCTTGGCGAGGAAGGCATTGGCGCCCGCCTCGCGGCAGCGCGCTTCGTCCTCGGGACTGGCGCCGGCGGTGACGGCGATGACCGGGATGGTGCGCCAGGCCGGCATCTGGCGGATCCGCCGCGTGGTCTCGTTGCCGTCGATGACCGGCATCATGACGTCCATCACGATCAGGTCGGGCCTGAAGCCGTCGAGCAGGACGAGGCAGTCGAGGCCGTTGTCGGCCGCGGCCACGACGAAGCCCACCGCCTGCAGCAGGTCGACCAGCATGGCGCGGTTCTGCGGCACGTCATCGACGATCAGCACGCGCTTGCGCTCCCCTTCATAGCCGACGATGGTGCGCGGCGCCGGCAGGTTGGCCGGGCAGCCGGCGGCGACCGGCACGGCGAGTTCGAACCAGAACGTACTGCCCCTGCCCGCCTCGCTGGCCACCTCGATGTTGCCGCCCATGAGGCGCACCAGTTGCTGGCTGATGGCCAGCCCCAGGCCCGTGCCGCCCGCGCGCCGCGGCACGTCGGCCACCTGTTCGAACGGGTGGAACAGGCGCCCCAGTTGCAGCGCGGTCATGCCGATGCCGCTGTCGGCCACTTCGACGCGCAGCCGCACGCCGGCCGCGTCGTCCGGCGCCGCCGGCGCGCGCAGCACCCGCAACGACACCGACCCGCCGTCGGTGAATTTCACCGCGTTGCCCAGCAGGTTGAGCAGCACCTGGCGCAGGCGCGTCTCGTCGATCGTCACCGCGGCCGGCAGGTCGGGCGCGAGCTCGTAGTGGAATGCCAGCCCCTTCTCTTCAGCCTTGACCCGCATGATGTCGACGACCACCTGCAGGAACGCGCCCAGGTGGACGGCGGACGGATACAGCACCATCCTGCCCGCCTCGACCCGCGCCAGGTCGAGGATGTCGTTGATGAGCGTGAGCAGGTGCTGGCCGCTCTCGTGGATGGTGGCGAGGCTAGCGGCCTGGCGGTCGGTCAGCTGGTGCCGGTCGCGCTTCAGCAATTGCGCATAGCCGATGACGGCGTTGAGCGGCGTGCGCAACTCGTGGCTCATCTGGGCCAGGAAAGTGCTGCGCTGGCGCGCGAGGCCGACCGCCTCCGCCAGCGCCGCCTCGCGCGCCGTCTCGGCCGCCTTGCGTTCGCGGTCGACGGCGGCCAGGTGTTCCAGGCGCGACGTGGTGGCCGACAGGCTGGCCCGGAAATGCAGCAGGCCCAGCGACAGGCCGAGGATGCCGCAGGCGATCCACGCGAACACCAGGCCCATGAGCAGCGCCGTCTGCGACATCCATTTCCCGTGGAACCGGATCGACCGCACCTCGAGCGTGATCGTCTGTCCCGGCGGAACGGCCCCCGTCGACAGTTCCACGGCCGTCACGCGGTCGAGCCGGGGGTAGCTCTTGGACAGGGGGACTTTGTGCGTGCTGCGCCACCAGTCGGCGGTGCGCAGCACGTTCATCGGAATCGTGAACGTGGCCTGCTGCGGCAGTTCGATTTCCGCCTCGTTGAACCGCTGCGAATTCCAGTCGCCGGGCGTGGAAAACTCCGGCTCGAAATTCATCACATGCAGCTTGATGAGGTGCGGCGGCCGTCCCGTGTAGCGCAGGTCGAAGTCGATCGTGTCGAACCCGGACAGGTCGATCCCCTTGCCCGGCCGGCCCAGCAGGAATTGCATCTTGCAGAACCCGTACGTCGCGACCGTGCCCAGCGCGCACCGCATGACGATCGCATCGGGCGTGCGCTCCAGGATGGCGACCGAGTTGCCGCCAAGCTGGGGCCGGTCGTCGGCGACCTGGGCGCCGTGCGGCTGGCCGGGCGAGATCTCGATGGTCCGGACCATCCCGTAGTGCTGCCAGACCAGCAGCACGGGCGTCGCCAGCAGCAACAGGACGACCAGGTAATAGCTGATCGTCGTCGGACGGGAGAGCGACTGGTTCATTGTGGGTCCCACGGTTCCTGGACTGGACATCGGGCAACGATGGTCCAGTATATACCCAGGAAGTCCGCGGGAACCGGTGTGCCCTGCCTCAGACCACCGTGAAGTCGGTGCTGGCCAGCGCCAGGTTGACGCCGACCACGGCGAACTTCACCGCGGCGATGGCGCCGGAACCGTCGGCGTCGTAGTACAGGCCGCCGGATTCCTTGCTGTACAGGATGAAGTCGTCCGCATCGAGAGCCGCCGAACCGATCACCTTGAAGTTGCCGGCGCCGAGCGTGCCCGTCGTCAGCAGCTTCGTGAAGATCGCGTTTTCCAGCCGGATCTTGTCCTCCCCTTTCGTGAAGTCCTCGATCCGGACGACGTTGCCCGTTGCGCTCAGCGCCGTCGTGAAGGCGAACACGTCGCTGCCCGCGCCGCCCGCCAGCACGTCGTTGCCGCCCATGCCGTTGAGGACGTCGTTGCCTTCGCCGCCATTGATGACGTTGACGCCGGCATTGCCCGACAGGGTGTCGTTGTAATCCGACCCGATCAGGTTTTCGATGTTGATCACGGTATCCGCGCCGGAAATCCCGGCCGCCGTCGTCTTCACCCCGGCGGCGCCCAGCGTCAGCGTCACGCCCGTCGTGCCGGACGTCGTGGCCGTTTCGAACGACAGCGTGTCGATGCCCGCGCCGCCGTCGATCGCGTTCACGCCGGAACCGGCGATGATCAGGTTGTTCAAGGCGTTGCCGGTGCCGTTGATGCTGCCGCCCAGCAGCACCAGCGCCTCGACGTTGGCCGCCAGCATGTAGCTGACCGACGTCACCACCTGGTCGATCCCGCCGCTTCCCAGCGCATTGGTCTCGATCACGACGTCGCCGGCATTGTCGACGTAGTACGTGTCGCTGCCGTCGCCGCCGCTCATCGTGTCGATGCCGCTGCCGCCGTCCATGGTGTCGTCGCCGGCGTCGCCGTTGAGGCGGTCGGCGCCGCCCGCGCCGGCGAGCACGTCGTCGCCGTCGCCGCCGATCAGGGTGTTGTCCGCGGCATTGCCGGTGATCTTGTCGGCGAAGCGCGAACCGGACACGTCTTCGATGCTGACGAGCGTGTCGGTGTGACCCCAGTTGTCGGTGGCCACGCCGGTCGCCAGGTTGACCTTCACGCCGGAGCCGGTAATGGGCTGGTTGCCGTAGTCGTTGAAGTAGGTGACCTGGTCGCGGCCATCGCCGCCGTCGATCGTGTCGTTGCCCGCGCCGCCGAAGAAGCGGTCGACCCCGGCGCCGCCCTGCAGGACGTCGCTGCCGTTCCCGCCGTCGAGCCAGTCGCTCCCGTCGCCGCCGGCCAGCGTGTCGTTGCCGTCGTCGCCCCACAGGTTGTTGTCGGACGCATTGCCCGTGATGCTGTCGCCGTAGCGGGAGCCGGTCACCTGTTCGATCGCGACGAGCTTGTCGGTATTGCCCCAGTTGTCGGTCGCAATGCCGGTGGCCAGATTGACGATGACACCGTTGCCCGTCGCGGGGACGCTGCCATAGTCGCTGTAATAGGTGACCGTGTCGGTGCCGTCGCCGCCGTCGAGCGTGTCGTTGCCGGCGCCGCCGGACAGTTGGTCGGTCCCGGCGCCACCCATCAGGCTGTCGGCGCCGACACCGCCGTCGAGCCAGTCGTTGCCGGCGCCGCCCGCCAGGGTGTCGTTGCCCTCGTTGCCCCACAGGTTGTTGTCGGACGCATTGCCCGTGACGTTGTCGCCATAGCGCGAACCGGATACATGCTCAATGCCGGCAAGCGTGTCCGTATTGCCCCAGTTGTCGGTGGCGATGCCGGTTTCCAGGTTGACGATCACGCCGTTGCCGGTCGGGGCGATCGTGCCGTAGTCGTTGTTGTACGTGACGGTGTCGCTGCCGTCGCCGCCGTCGATCGTGTCGTTGCCGGCGCCGCCGGAGAGCTGGTCGACGCCCGCGCCGCCCAGCAGGCTGTCGTTGCCGGCGCCCGCGTCGAGCCAGTCGTTGCCGGCGTCGCCGGACAGCGTGTCGTTGCCGTCGTTGCCCCACAGGCTGTTGTCGGACGCATTGCCGGTGAGGTTGTCGGCATAGCGCGAACCCTGCGCATTCTCGATGCCGAGGAGTTTATCGGTATTGCCCCAGTTGTCGGTAGCGATACCGGTCGCCAGGTTGACGATCACGCCCTTGCCGGTCGGGGCGATGTTGCCGTAGTCGTTGCCGTAATTGGCGGTGTCGATGCCGTCGCCGCCGTCGAGCGTATCGTTGCCGGCGCCGCCGGACAACTGGTCGACGCCCAGGCCGCCCAGCAGGCTGTCGGCACCGGCGCCACCGTCGAGCCAGTCATTGCCGGCGTCGCCGGACAGCGTGTCGTTGCCTTCGTTGCCGTACAGGCTGTTGTCGAGTGCGTTGCCGGCCAGCTTGTCGGCATAGCGCGAACCCTGCACGTCCTCGATGCTCACGAGCTTGTCGGTGTTGCCCCAGTTGTCGATGGCCACGCCCGTGAGCAGGCTGACGGTCACGCCCTTGCCGGTCGGGGCGACGTTGCCGTAATCGTTGGAATAAACGGCCCCGTCGCGGCCATCGCCGCCGTCGAGCGTATCATTGCCCGCGCCGCCGGACAGCTGGTCGCCGTCGGCGCCGCCCGCCAGGCTGTCGGCGCCGGCGCCGCCGTCGAGCCAGTCGTAGCCGCCGCCGCCGGCAATCGTATCGTTGCCTTCGTCGCCATACAGGCTGTTGTTCGCGGCATCGCCGGTCAGGGTATCGCCATAGCGCGAACCCGACGCGTTCTCGATGCCGACGAGCTTATCGGTATTGCCCCAGTTGTCGGTGGCGGTCCCAATCGCCAGGTTGACGGTCACGCCCTTCCCGGTCGGAGCGATATCGCCGTAGTCGTTGAAATACGTGACGGTGTCGCTGCCGTCGCCGCCGTCGATCGTGTCGTTGCCGGCGCCGCCGGAGAGCTGGTCGTAGCCCGCGCCACCCAGCAGGCTGTCGCTGCCCGCGCCCGCGTCCAGCCAGTCGTTGCCGTCGTTGCCGGCGAGCGTATCGTTGCCTTCGTTGCCGTACAGGCTGTTGTCGGATGCATTACCGGTGATCGTGTCGGCATAGCGCGAACCGGTCACGTCCTCGATGCCCACGAGCTTGTCGACGTTGCCCCAGTTGTCGGTGGCGCTGCCGGTCAGCAGGTTGACCGTCACGCCCTTGCCGGTGATGGCCGGACCACCGTAATCGTCGGAATAATTGACGCGGTCGCGGCCGTCACCGCCATCGAGCGTGTCGTTGCCGCTGTTCCCGGTCAGCATGTCCGCGCCGCCGCCGCCCACCAGGCTGTCGTTGCCTTCCTGGCCCCACAGGTAGTTGTCACCGGCGTCGCCCGTGATGACGTCGGCGAAGCGGGAGCCGGTCACCTCTTCGATGCCGACGAGTTTGTCCGTATTGCCCCAGTTGTCGGTGGCGGTACCGGTCGCCAGGTTGACGGTCACGCCCTTGCCGGTGAGACCGACGCCGTTGTACTCGTTGTTGTAGTTGACGCGATCGTGGTCGGCGCCGCCGTCGAGCGTGTCGTTGCCGGCGCCGCCGGTCAGCTGATCGAAGCCGGCGCCGCCCAGCAGGCTGTCGGCGCCGGCGCCGCCGTCGAGCCAGTCGTAGCCGGCGTCGCCGGACAGCGTGTCGTTGCCGTCTTGGCCGTTCAGGTTGTTGTCGCCGGCGTTGCCGGTCAGGGTGTCGGCATAGCGCGAGCCGGACACGTCCTCGATGTTGAGGAGGGTATCCGTATTGCCCCAGTTGTCCGTCGCGATGCCGGTGGCGAGATTGACCTTGACCCCCAGGCCCGTGACCGCCACGTTCCTGGTGCCGTCGAAGGTGTCGTCCATGTAGTTGGCGCTGTCGCGCCCGGCGCCGCCGTCGATCGTGTCGTTGCCGCTGCCGCCGAAGAACGTGTCGCTGGCGTTGCCGCCGGTGATCTTGTCGTTGCCGCCGCGGGCAAACACATAGCCGCCGAGGTCGGACAGCTGGACGACGTCCGCGCCCGCGCCGGTGTGGACGTTGAGGATACCTGTCAGCGCATCGGTGCCGATGTCCACGCCGAAGGCCGTGCCGTTCTTCAGGTCGACGGTCACCGTGGTGCTGTTCCCTTCGTACATGACGACGTCGCTGCCGCCGCCACCGATGACGGTGTCGTTGCCCTTGCCGGGACGGAACCAGTTCACACCGGCCGAGCCGATCAGCGTGTCGGCGTACGCGGTGCCGGTGACGTGCTCGATCCCGAACAACGTGTCCGTATTGCCCCAGCTGTCCGTGGCGGTGCCCGTGCCGAGGTTGACCGTCACGCCGGCCGTGCCGGCCGAGTAGTCGACGGTGTCGCCATACGCGCCGTCGGCGCCGCCGTCCATCGTGTCGTTGCCGGCGCTGCCGACGAGGACATCGTCGCCCGTCCCACCCGTCATCGAATCCGCCCCCGCCGTGCCGAACAGGCGGTCGTCCCCGGTGGTGCCGCTGACGAGCGCCAGCGTGCCGGCAAAGGCCGGGGCCACCAGCGGCCGGGCCATGATCGTGCCGACGTGCGTGTCAAGCCGCCAGTGCCCGCCCAGCGCAGCCGCGCCAACCAGGCCGGTCGATGCCGCCACATCGCTTCCCGTGATATCCGACAGCCGCTCCAGGAATGCCGCACCCGCATCGCCCTGTCCCACTTCGCAACCGTACAGCAGGATGTCGCCCGCCACCGCCAGGCTGCGGCCGATGGCGGCGAGTTCGGCGCCGTAGTGCGCGAGCACGCCGGCGGTCACGGCCGTGTTCCCCAGCACGATCTTGCCGGCGCTGCCGTGCGCGACGATGTGGAGGGCGGCGAGATCGCGCTCCGCCGCCAGCGCGGCGGCGATCTGGACGAGGCCGTCCTGCTGGCCGTCCAGCACGACGATGCGCGCCTGCCCGGCGGCAGCGGCGATGTCCTCCCAACCGGCGACGGCGGGATCGATGACGAGCACTTCACGGGAATAGTTCATGGACTCTCTCTGTATTTATTTTTGATCTGGAAATTATAACTGTCTAGATTGCCGAAATGCAATTAACTTGAGATTCAGACAAAAACAGAAGAGTTCCGGAACAAAAAACAACGTCAGCGATCCAGCAGCCGATCGACGGCCGTGCGCACGCCGTCTTCCGCGCGCATCGCCTGCCCCACGCGCCGCGCTTCGTCGCGCGGCGCCGGCTGCGATGCGGCGGCCACGGCCCGCACGAGGCGCTCGCCATCGAGCCCGGCCGCCGGGCAGGTCGCGGCGATCCCGCGCGTCGTCATGCGCCGCGCCCAGAAGAACTGGTCGCCGGCGAACGGCACGACGACGGCCGGCACGCCCGCGCGCGCGGCCGCATGGCTCGTGCCGGCGCCGCCGTGGTGCACGACGAGCGCCGTGCGGGGAAACAGCCAGTCGTGCGGCGTGTCGTCCAGCACGAACACGCCGGGCGGCAGGAGAGCCGGATCGATGCCGCTCCAGCCCGGATGGAACAGCACGCGCCGCCCGCTTGCCACGGCGGCGATCGCATCGACCTGCGTGGCCTGGGCGATGCCCGCCATGCTGCCGAAGCCGATGTAGACGGGCGCGGGGCCCGCTGCCAGGAAATCCTGCAAGGCCCGCGGCGGCGTCCAGCCCTCCCCCGCCGGCAATTGCCAGACGCCCGTGACGGCGACGTTCGCCGGCCAGTCCGCCGGACGCGCCAGCAAGGTGGGCGAGCAGCCGACCAACGTCGGCACGTCGCGCCAGGGATGCTTGCGCGGCGGCGCGCCGAACACCCGGGCGCGGGCGCGGTTCAGTGCCGGGCCGAACATCGACCAGGCCATGCGCTCGAACGCGCGATGGGCCAGCAGATTGGCCCAACCCGGCATACGGTGCACGTTCAGGAACGGTGGCGCGAATTCCCGTGTGGGCGTCATCGGCCACATCGCGGCGCCGACGCACGGGATGCCGAGGCCTTCCGCCACCGCCAGGCCCACGAAGCCGGCCAGCCCCGAATACACCAGCACGTCGCTGCCGCGTGCGGCCGCGCATGCCGCTTCCATCCACGGCAGCGTGTGGTCGCGCGCGAGCGTCGCGCAGGCGCGCATGAGCCGGGACATGCTGGCGCCGTCCTTGAGCAGCGCGCCGAACGCGCCGCCGGGTTGGAAGGCGCCGCGCATGTCGCCGGCCAGCGCGGTGAAAGGAATGCCGAGGGCCTGCGCGCGCGCGGCGCCCGCCACGTCGGCCAGCATGTGCGCCTCGTGGCCACGGTGGACGACGTCGCGCGCCAGCGCGAGCAGCGGCCGCGTATCGCCCTCGGTGCCGTAGGTGAGAAAGGTGATCTTCATGGTCGTGCCTCGTTGGAAAAGGCACGATTCTGGCCGGCGGTTGTCAGCCGGGCTTGAACAAACCCGACATCACAAGCGATACGGCCAGTATTCGCGGTCGGTGTCGATGTGTTCTTCCAGCAGCGACGGCGGCAGCCCGGCCAGCTGGCGTAGTTCGCGCGCCATGTGGGCCTGGTCGGCATAGCCCAGTTCCGCGGCGAGGCCGGCGAGCGTGCGTGGCGGCGCGTTCGGGTCGCGCAACGCGTACACGGCCGCATTCATGCGCTGCAGGCGGCGCGCCTGCGCGGGACGCAGGCCGACATGGGTCCGGTACTGTCTCTGCGTCTGGCGTTCGCCGACGCCCAGCGCGGGCGCGGCGGCGGCGATGCCGCGCAGGCTCGCGCCCAGTTCAGGGTTCCAGCGGCCGCGCACGTCGCGCCAGCGTTCGCCCAGCCGCGTTTCGATCCACGCCAGTTGCGCGGCTTCGTCGGCGCACGCGCGCAGCGCCCGCGGCCAATCGGCCCAGCTGTCATCGAGCAGGCCGTCGGCGGGATCGTTGCGGTCCTGCAGGGCCGCCGGCGCGAGGCCCGTCAACAGGGCGAAGGCGTCCGGATACAGCACGACGCCCACCGTGCGCAGCGGAGACAGCGTGAGCGACGCGACCGGCCGCGTGCGCGGCCCGGACACGACCCAGTCGGGCAAGGCGCGCAGCGCGCCGGCGGCGTCGGGCAGCGCGACGGCGCCCGCGGTGAAGCAGTTCAGGCTGCAGTACACCATCGCCGGAAAGCGGTTCAGCTGCGGCTGGGCCGGTGGCCACGGATCGTCCACGCTCGAGATGAAGCCGACGCCGTGCACGGCCTCGGCCAGCTCGCCCCGCGGATGGTGCATCCAGGCCTGCACGGCTTTTACTGCACGTCGAGCAGCTCGACGTCGAAGATCAGGTTGGCGTTCGGCGGGATCGGGCCCGCGCCGTCCGCGCCATAGCCCAGCGCGGCGGGAATGACGAGCGTGCGCTTGCCGCCCACCTTCATGCCGTCCACGCCCTGGTCCCAGCCGGGGATCACCATGCCGCTGCCGAGGCGGAACGTGAACGGCTTGCGGCCGATGGAGCTGTCGAACTTTTCGCCGTGGTGGTCGGGCGCGTCGGGCAGGTACAGCCAGCCCGTGTAGTTCACGGTGACGTGGGAACCGGCCCTGGCTTCGGCGCCCGTGCCGACCGTCGTGTCGATCTTCTGGAAGTTGATGGCGGACGTGTCGGCCTTCACGGGTGCGGCCGGCGGCGCCTCCTCCCTGCGCTTGCAGGCGGCGAGGGACAGCGCGAGCGCGAGGCCGAGAAAACCGGCGCGGATGATCGGGGTCATGGTAAATCCTTGTGGTTATAGAGTCTTGACGAAGGCGCGCACGCCGCTCAGCAGCATCTCGATCGACATCGCCGTCAGGATCAGGCCCATGAGGCGCTCGAACGCCGTCATGACCTGCGTGCCGAGCACCTTCTGCAGGCGCTCGGCGCCAAGGAAGACGGCGAGCCAGATGATGGCGACGGCCGCCAGCGCGGCCACGTGCACCATCACCTCCTCCACCGATTGCGACGTGAACAGCAGCACGGTCGCCAGCGCC
>JBJMVU010000061.1:0-44680 GCA_045810485.1 Massilia sp.
AGACATGACGGGCGGGGAAGACATGACGACGGGGCAGGGCACGATCCAGCTGAGCGGCCGGATCCTGTCGAAATAATCGCCTGAAGGATTGGCGTGACGGCCGGGAGATCCCGGCCGTTGTCGTATTTGACGGGAACGATCAGAACGAATACACCAGCGTCAACGACGTCTGCGTATCCGTAGTCTTCTTGTTGTCCGGCACATTGGTATGGTTGCGCGCGCTGAAGGCGGCCTTCATCTGCATCGTGCCGTTGATCTTGGTGGACAGCGCCGTCTCGGCGATCGAGTGCATGTTCGACGTGCCCCGTTCCACGCTCACGCTCTGCGAGAACGCCGCGGACGGGCTCACGCGCCAGCGCAGCTGGGCGGCGCCGCGCACGGTCATGCCGGATTCGACGCCGCCGGCGGCGTTTTCACCATGAAAATAGCCCGGACCCACTTCGACGTCGACGGTTTCGTTGTCGCGCTTGAGCAACTGGGTGCCATAGCCGACGCCGACCGACGAATAGCGGGTGTAGGCGCCGAACTTGTCGTTCACGTGCGAGCCGAGCAGGAAGGCGCGGTTGCCGTCTTCCAGCAGCTTGAACGCGGCCTTGGCCGACACCTGGTAGCGCTCGGCCGAGCGGGTGCGCGTCGTGGTGCCGTCGCCGTTGTGCGTGACGTCTTCCTTGAAGTAGCCGCTGACGATGTACTCGTTGCTCCAGTTGGCCATTTCATGGCGGGCGTCGACCTTGCCGGTCACCGACGTACCCTCGGTATTGCCCGAGGTCGTGATTGCGCCCAGCTCGGCCGAGGTGTACCAGTTGCTCCCCTCCGGTATCGCCGTCAAGGGCGCCTGGGTGAAGTAACTGGACGACGGCACGCTGTTGTCGAGGTCGTCCGGAGCGGCCATCGCCACCCCCGCGCTGGAGAGGGCCAGCACGCAAAGCATCAGAGATTTCATAGGCATCTGGTCGGCTGCCTTCCGTCGCCATCGGGAGCGATGCACAGCCTGTCGTTCACGGATCATCTGCGGCAGGCCGAGCCCGCCGGCGGAGGCGACATTGTAGCCCAAAGCGCCGCACGAAATACTTTCGAGTGGAAAATTTACATATTGGTTTGCGGGAACGCTTCAGAATATAGTGCAATTGTTAATTTTATTTAGATTGTGTTTGCAATTGTGCGCGTACGTTGCCTAAAATGCTTTCTTTGCCGACATACCGGCGTGCATGTATTAAGGAAGCATATTGATCAGGCTAGTCATTGCCGACGATCACGAGCTGATCCGCGAAGGGATCAAGCGGATCGTACGGCCCAGCGCCGACCTAAAAATCGTCGGCGAAGCTGCAGACTTGAAGCAAGCCATCGCCCTCATCGCCCAGGTTCACCCAGACGTCGTGATCCTGGACTTGACACTGCCCGATTACGACGGGCTGGACGGCCTCACCGAACTGCGGCGCCATTTTCCCGACCTGCGGGTGGTGATCCTCAGCATGCACGCTGAGGAAAAGTTTGCGCTCGCGTCGTTGCGCGCGGGCGCGCTCGGCTATGTCTCGAAGGCGATGGCGTCCACCGAACTGGTGGAAGCGGTGCGCCGCGCGGCCACCGGCGGCACGTGGCTGGGGCCGAGGGTGGGCGAACTGCTCGCGCTCGAGGCGCGGCCGGGCGGGCGGCCGCCGCACCACAGCCTCACGCCGCGCGAGTCGGAAATCGTCGCGCTGATCGGCTCCGGCCTGCAGATCAAGCAGGTGGCGGCCGAGCTGGGCATCAGCATCAGCTCCGTCAACACCTACCGCACCCGCATCTTCCGCAAGATGGGACTATCGACGAACGCGGCCCTCATCCGCTATGCGCTCCAGCACGGACTGGCCGGCTGATTTTTTCGTTGCCGGTTGGTAACAATGTGTCGAAACGACTGTCATAGAATTCATGACAATCCTTACGCCTTTTCCTACCCCGGATTGTGTCGCGTCAGAGGGAAAATCGTTCCTTCAACGTGAAATCGGTGTCAAAATGGCGCACCAGCGCTCAGTTCGTAAGGACGGTCGTCCGCGTGGACAGTCTCATTACGAATGTTAATGGTTAGCCATCTTAGCTAATATCAATGCAAGTTCTGACGGCCGGGGTGTGCGCTGCACCGGCCGCTGAAGTTTGATATGACGGCACGACCGCCCGCCAGGGCGGCGCGAACAAGATGACAACAACGCACAAGAGAGAGAAATCCGGGCCGCCCTACGACATTCTTGTCGCCGAGGACAGCCCGACGCAGGCGGAGCACCTCGCCCGGGTGCTGGCGCAGGATCCGGTGTGCCCCGCGCGCGTGCGCGTGGCCGCCGACGGCGAGGCCGCCCTGCGCGCCGCGCGCGAGTCCCCGCCCGACCTGGTCATCAGCGACATCGCCATGCCATGCATGGACGGCTATGCGCTGTGCCGCGCGCTGAAGGACGATGCCCGACTGGCCGCCGTGCCCGTCCTGCTGCTGACCCGCCTCACCACGCTGCAGGACATCGTGCGCAGCCTGGAAGCGGGCGCCGACGGTTTCCTGCGCAAGCCCTACGACGCCGACCAGTTGCGCGACCGTGTGCGCCGCATCCTGCAGGGGCGCGACGCGGGCGACCCGGCGCGGCCGCTGGAAGTGATGGCGGACGAGCGGCGCCGCATCTACGAACTGCTCGTCGCCACGCACAACGACTCGCTGCGCCTGAACACCGACCTCGCGCGCACGGTCGATTCGCTCGCGCTGCTCGGCCGGATCGCGGGCGCGCTGAACGAGGCGGCCGGCGAGACCGACGTGGCGCGCGCCGCGCTCGAGCACCTGGCGAGGTTGCCGGCGCTCGCGGGCGTCGCCATCAGCACTGCCGCGCCCGACGGCGCCGTACGGGTGCTCGCGCAGCGGGGCGACGGCCCGGTGCCCAGCGCCTGCGCGTGCGCGGGCGGCAACGCGGCGGACGATCCGGCGCGCCTGTGCCTGCCGCTGCTGGCGGGCACGCGCCACCTTGGCCAGCTGCACGCGCACGCCCGGACGGGCGCATTCGGCATCGAGGAACGCGAGCTGCTGGCGGGGGTGGCGCACCAGGTCGCCCTCGCGCTCGAGCGCGCGCGCCTGTACACACGGGCCGAGGCCCTCGTCGTCGAACGGACGGCCGCGCTGCGCTCGGAACGCAACCGGCTGTCGGCCGTCGTCGAGACGGCGGGCACGCTCGTGCTGATGACGGACCCGGAAGGGCGCATCGTGACGTTCAACCGGGCCTGCGAGGAATCGCTGGGCTGGCGCGGGGAGCAGGCGCTCGGCCGGCGCTGCTGGGACGTGGTGCGCGGCGCCGCCGATCCGGACGTGGTGCGCCACCTGTTCGCCAGGTTGTCGAACAATCCGCCGCAACGGCTGCAGGGCGAATGGCTCACGGCGGACGGACGCACGCGCAGCATCGTCTGGACCCACACGCTGCTGCGGCGCGAGGATGGCGGCGTCGAATTCGTCCTCGCCACCGGCATCGACGTCACCGAACTGCGCGGCGCCGAACAGCGCCTGCATTACGCCAGCAACTACGACGCCCTCACCGGCCTGCCGAACCGCGACCAGCTGCGCGAACGCCTGCGCCGGATGAAGGGACAGGCCCAGGGCGGGCGCCGCGTGCTGGGCTTCATGCTACTGCGCTTCGGGCGCATGGCGCTGATCCGCGAGGCGCTGGGCCCGGACGCCGAACAGGCCCTGATGCAGGAAGCGGCGGCGCGCCTGCGCGACGTGGCCAGCCAGGACGTCGTCGCCACCTTCTCGGAAGGGACGTTCGCGCTGGCGCTGCTGCGCGCCGACGCCGACGAACTGGCCATGTGCGCGCGCCGCGTGCTGGCGGTGCTGGGCGCGCCGTACACGCACCAGCACGACGAATTCCACCTCGATCCGAGCATCGGCATCGCCATCTACCCGAACGACGGCGTCGCCTACGAGACGCTGGCGCGGGGCGCGGAGACGGCGCTGCGCCAGGCGGCCGACGGCGCGGGCCAGCGGTATGCGTTCCACCGCCCGGAACTGAACCGCGGCGCGAACGACCGCTTCAAGCTGGAGAACGCGCTGCGCCGCGCGCTCGAACGCCACGAGCTCGAGCTCCACTACCAGCCGCAGTACGACATCGGCGGCAGCACCATCGTGAGCGCCGAGGCGCTGCTGCGCTGGCGCCATCCGGAGCGCGGCTTCGTGCCGCCGAACGAATTCATCCCGCTGGCCGAGGAAACCGGACTGATCGTCGAGATGGGGGAATGGGTACTGCACCAGGTGTGCTGCCAGCTGGAGACTTGGCGCCGCGCGGGCCTGCCCGTCGTGCCCGTGGCCGTGAACCTGTCGGCGCACCAGTTCACGGAGCGGATCGTCGGCACCGTGCGCCGCGTGCTGGACGACTGCGGCCTCGAACCCGGCCTGCTGGAACTGGAGCTGACGGAAAGCGCATCGATGGCCGACGCGGACAAGAGCGTCGCGCTGCTGGCGCAATTGAAGGCGATGGGGATCCGGCTCGCCATCGACGATTTCGGCACCGGCTATTCGAACCTGAACTACCTGAAGCGCTTCCCGGTCGACCGGCTCAAGCTGGACCGCTCGTTTGTGCACGACCTGGAGAACGATCCGGACGACCTCGCGATCGCGCGGGCCGTCATCGCGATGGCCCACGGCCTGCGGCTGTCGGTCGTGGCGGAAGGGGTGGAGACGAGGGGCCAGCTGGCATTGCTGGCCGACCTCGGGTGCGACCTGGTGCAGGGCTGGCTGTTCAGCCGCGCCGTGCCGGGGGGGGAATTTGCCGCGCTGTTGACGGCGGGCCGCCTCGCGTAGGGCGGGCATTTGAGGCCGGGGGGGATTGATGCCGGGGGCATCAATCCAATGAAACGTGCCCGCGCGGATGCTTGCGGTCCGCCCGCGTTGCGCGTGGGCGGAGGGCCGCCCACCCTACCTCAGCTGCCGATATAGACGATCTTGAAGGCGAAGAGACCGGCGATCACCCAGATCACCGGCTTCACTTCGCGTGCGCGGCCCGTCGTCAGCTTGAGCAGCGCATAGGTGATGAAGCCGAACGCGATGCCTTCCGCGATCGAGTACGTGAACGGGATCACGAGCGCCGTGATGGCGGCCGGCACGGCTTCGGTCGTGTCGTTCCACTCGATGTCGCCCAGGTCGCGCAGCATCAGGCAGGCGACGAACAGCAGCGCGGGCGCCGTCGCGTAGGCGGGCACCACGCCCGCCAGCGGTGCGATGAACAGGCAGGCGAGGAACAGCACGGCCACCGTCACCGCGGTCAGGCCCGTGCGGCCGCCGGCCTGCACGCCCGCGGCGCTTTCGATATAGGCGGTGGTGCTCGACGTGCCCAGCACGGAGCCGGCGACGATGGCCGCGCTGTCGGCCAGCAGGGCCTTGTTCAGGCGCTCCATCTTGCCTTCCACGAGCAGGCCCGCGCGGCTGGCGACGCCCATCAGCGTGCCGGTCGCGTCGAACAGCTCGACGAGGAAGAACACGAGCACCACGTTGAGGATGCCGACGCCCAGGGCGCCCCGGATGTCCAGCTGGCCCAGCGTGGGCGCGAGCGACGGCGGGGCCGAGACGAGACCGTGGAACGTGTTCCCGCCGAAGAAGAACGACAGGACCGTCACGGCGACGATGCCGATCAGGATCGCGCCGCGCACCTTCAGGCGGTCCAGCGTGACGATCAGCAGGAAGCCGACGACGGCCATGATGGCCTCCGGCTTGTGCAGGTCGCCCGCCTGGACCAGCGTGGCCGGGCTGGCCACGACGATGCCGGCGCTCTTCAGCGCGATCAGCGCCAGGAACATCCCGAGGCCCACCGTGATCGCCACGCGCAGCGAGCGCGAGATGCCGTTCACGATCAGCGCGCGCAACCCGAACACCGAGACGAGGATGAACAGGCAGCCCGACACGAACACGGCGCCCAGCGCGGCCTGCCAGGGCACCTTCATGCCCAGCACCACGGCGTAGGCGAAGTAGGCGTTCAGGCCCATGCCCGGCGCCATCGCGATGGGGTAGTTGGCGTACAGGCCCATGACGAGGCTCCCCAGCGCGGCCACGAGGCAGGTGGCGACGAACACCGCATCCTTCGGCATCCCGGCGTCGCCGAGGATCGAGGGATTGACGAAGATGATGTAGGCCATCGTCAGGAACGTGGTCACACCGGCGAGGATTTCGGTCCGCGTGTCGGTGCCGCTCTGGCGTAGTTTGAAGAAGGAGTCGAGCATTCTCTTTGTCCGGTTATTGTCGTTATGGCCGTGGGCGTTGTATCCATGCATCACCAGCCGATGACCGAAGCATAACATCCGGGACCGCACCGGCGAAGGTACAAAGTCCTTGCACTAGTAATATATTAGGCATACCATCCTGATATATCAGATCAGACACCCAAGGAGCAACACGCTATGACCGCCTTCATGGACCAGGATTTCCTCCTCACCACCGACGTCGCCCGCAAGCTGTACCACGAAGTGGCGGCAGGCCTGCCGGTCATCGACTACCATTCGCACCTGCAGCAGGGCGAGATCGCCGAACGCAAGAAGTTCCGCAACATCGCCGACCTGTGGCTGGGCGGCGACCATTACAAATGGCGCCTGATGCGCACGGCCGGCGTGCCGGAGGAATACTGCACGGGCGACCGCACGGACAAGGAAAAATTCCTGGCCTTCTGCAAGGTGCTGCCGCTCGCCATCGGCAACCCGATCTATCACTGGAGCCACCTGGAGCTGCGCCGCATCTTCGGCATCGACCTGGTCATCAACGAAAAGAACGCGGAAGCGATCTGGGAACAGGCCAACGCGAAGCTGGCCACGATGGACACGTGGACCTTCCTGGAGCAGGCCAAGGTGGAAATCGCCTGCACGACGGACGATCCGGCCGACGACCTGCTGCAGCACGCCGAGATCGCGCAATCCGCGCTGAAGACCCGCGTGCTGCCGGCCTACCGTCCGGACAAGGCCATGCGCATCAACAATCCGGGATTCGTCGACTATGTGGCGCGCCTGGCCGACGTCGCGGGCGTAAAGATCGATTCGTTCAAATCGTTGATCGCCGCGCTGGCCAACCGTGTGGAATACTTCCATGCGCGCGGCGGCCGTATTTCCGACCACGCCATCGACATCCCGCTGCCGGCCCTCGCCGCGACGGCCGACCAGCTGGAAGGCCTGTTCGCCAAACGGATGAAGGGCGAGCTGCTGGGCGACCTCGAACAGGCGCAGTACCTGCGCGCCCTGCTGGAGGCGATCGGCGCGGTGTACGCGAAATACGACTGGACGATGTGCTTCCACATCGGCGCCATGCGCAACAATAACCAGCGTATGCTGGACACCCTGGGCCCGGATACCGGATTCGATTCGATCTCCGACATGACGACCAGTAACGGCCTCGTGGCGCTGCTGTCGGCGCTGGACGCCGGCAAACAGCTGCCGAAGACGATGCTGTTCAACCTGAATCCGGCGATGAACGAGGTGCTCTCGACGATGATCGGCAACTTCCAGGACGGCAGCGTGGCCGGCAAGGTGCAGTTCGGCCCGGCCTGGTGGTTCAACGACCACAAGCTCGGCAACCTGAACCAGATCCTTGCGTTCGGCAACCACTCCGTGCTGGGCATCTTCGTGGGCATGGTGACGGACTCGCGCAGCTTCGCGTCGTACCCGCGGCACGACTACTTCCGCCGCCTCGTGTGCCGCCAGCTGGGCGAATGGGTCGCCGCCGGCGAATACCCGGAAGACTACGATGCGCTGGCGACCATCGTGCGCGGTATCTGCTACGAAAACGCCAAGAACTACTTCAAGCTCTGATTGGGCAACCATGCAAAAAGTAATCTGCATTCACCCGGACGACAGCATGCTGGTCGCCCTGACCGACCTGGCGCCGGGTGACGTCGTGACGTGGAACGGGGAGAACGTCCTCGTATCCACGCCGATCAAGACCAAGCACAAGCTGGCGCGCCGCGCCTTCGCCGTGGGCGATCTGCTGACCATGTACGGCGTCGTTGTCGGCAAGGCCACCCAGCCGATCCGCAAGGGGGAGGCCGTCACGACCGACAATCTCGCGCACTACGCGTCCGAGGTGGAGATCGGCGAATCGAAGCCGTATACGTGGATCCCGCCGGACGTGGCCGACCTGAAGGAAGCGACGTTCGATGGCATCGTGCGCGCGGATGGCCGCGTGGGCACCGCCAACTACTGGCTGATCTTCCCGCTCGTGTTCTGCGAAAACCGCAACGTGGAGCACCTGCGCAATGCGCTCGAAGGCCCGCTCGGCTATTCGACGAACGACCTCGCGGCGCTGACCTTCCAGCTGCTCGGCGAAGATATGGAAGCGCCGAAGCCCGTCGTGCGTCCGTTCCCGAACGTGGACGGCGTGCGCATCATCACGCACAACGGCGGCTGCGGCGGCACGCGCGCGGACGCGCGCT
This sequence comes from Massilia sp., assembly GCA_045810485.1. GTDB lineage: Bacteria > Pseudomonadota > Gammaproteobacteria > Burkholderiales > Burkholderiaceae_D > Telluria. The sequence goes on from JBJMVU010000061.1 coordinate 8,403, forward strand.
CGCTGTGCAAGATCCTGGCGGCGTATGCCGACCACCCGAACGTGGCCGGCATCACCGTCTTTTCGCTCGGCTGCCAGAACGCGCAGATCGGCATGTTCAAGGATGCCCTCGCGAAGCAGAACCCGGACTTCGACAAGCCCGTGCTGATCTACGAACAGCAGCAATGGGACAGCGAAGACAAGATGATGAAGGCCGTGCTGCAGGACACCCTGTCGCACCTGAAGGAAGCGAACAAGGTGCAGCGCCGGCCGATGCCGCTGTCGCACCTGAAGATCGGCGTGAAGTGCGGCGGTTCGGACGGCTTTTCCGGCATTTCCGCCAACCCGGCGATGGGCTATGTGTCGGACATGGTCGTGGCCGTGGGCGGCTCGTCGATCCTCGCGGAGTTCCCTGAGCTGTGCGGCGTGGAGGCGTCCCTGATCGAGCGCTGCGTCGAGGACGACGACAAGCGCCGCTTCCTCGGCATGATGCGCGACTTCGAACAGCGCGCGCTCGCCGTCGGTACGCATTTCGCCGACAACCCGAGCCCCGGCAATATCCGCGACGGCCTGATCACCGATGCGATGAAATCGGCCGGCGCCGCGAAGAAGGGCGGCACGTCGCCGATCGTCTCCGTGCTGGACTACGGCGAGCAGACCGACAAGCAGGGTCTCGCGCTCCTGTGCACACCGGGCGGCGACGTCGAATCCGTCACCGGCATCGTGGCGTCGGGCGCCAACGTCGTGCTGTTCTCGACGGGCCTCGGCACCCCGACCGGCAACCCGATCGTGCCCGTGCTGAAAATTTCCAGCAACAGCCGCGTCGCCGCGAAACTGTCGGATCTGATCGACTACGACTGCGGCCCCATCATCGAAGGCAAGCCGCTGCCGGACGTGGCGAAGGGCCTGTTCGACATGGTGGTGGACACCGCGGGCGGCCGCTACAAGTGCAAGGCCGACCGCTTGCAGCAGTACGACTTCATCTTCTGGAAACGCGACATCTCGCTCTGAATGGAACCGACCATGACCCAACTCCGCCGCACCGCCCCGTTCGCGCTGCCCGTCAAGATCCTGCAATTCGGCCAGGGTAACTTCATGCGCGGCTTCTTCGACTGGCAGATCGACCTGCTGAACGAGCGCGCCGGCCTGAACGCCGGCGTCGTCGTCGTGCGCCCGCGCGGGGGGTCGGCCACGCCGCTGCTGGACGTGCAGGACGGCCTGTTCACCGTGCTCGTGCGCGGGCTGGACGAGGCGGGACTGCCCGTCAAGCAGTATCGCAAGGTCGAATGCGTGCAGCGCGAAATCGATCCGGCCACCATGTACGCCGACTACCTGGCGCAGGCCGCGAACCCGGACCTGCGCTTCATCGTCTCCAACACGACGGAGGCGGGCATCGTCGTCAACGACACCGACCGCGCGAACGACGCGCCGCCGGTGACGTTCCCCGCCAAGCTCACGCAGCTGCTGTTCGCACGTTACCAGGCGTTTGAAGGCGCACTGGACAAGGGGCTGATCCTGCTGCCGTGCGAACTGATCGACAAGAACGGCGAGGCATTGAAGAACGCCGTGCTGCACTACGCCCGCCTGTGGGACCTGCCGGCCGGCTTCGCCGCGTGGGTTGGCGACGCCTGCACCTTCTGCAATACGCTCGTCGACCGCATCGTCACCGGCTACCCGGCCGCTGACGCGGCACAGATCGAACAGGAACTGGGCTACGCCGATCCTTTCCTCGTGGCGGCCGAATACTACTACCTGTTCGTGATCCAGGGCCCGGCCTCGGTCGGAGAAGAACTGAAACTGGCGAACGCGGACCTGAACGTCAAGCTCGTCGACGACATCACGCCGTACAAGAAGCGCAAGGTCGGCATCCTGAACGGCGGCCACACGACCCTCGTGCCGGTGGCGCTGCTGGCCGGGCTGGAAGCGGTCGGTCCGGCCGTCGACGATGCGCAGGTGGGCAGCTTCCTGCGCGCGGCCATCGATGACGAGATCATCCCGGCCCTGGAAATGGACCGCGCGGAACTGGAAGCGTTCGCCGCCGATGTGCTGCGGCGCTTCCGCAACCCGGCCATCCACCACCGGCTCGCGTCGATCGCCCTGAACAGCTGGAGCAAGTTCGCCGCGCGCGTGCTGCCGCAACTGCTGCGCCACGCCGAACTGCACGACGGCCGCCTGCCGCGCCGCCTCGTGCTCGCGATGGCCGCGACGATGGTGCTGTACCGCGGCGGCGTCATCGACCTGGCGGACGATCCGGCCACGCTGGCCTGGTTCCGCGCCGGCTGGGACAAGGTGGCCAGCGCCGAATGGACGCTGGACGACCTGGCCCGGGGCTGGCTCGCCCACGCGGCGCTGTGGGGCAGGGACCTGAACGCCGTGCCGGGACTGGCGGCGCAACTGGCCGCCAGCCTGCGCGACATCGAGCAGCAGGGCATCCGCGCGCTGCTGGCGTAAGCAGCGAATCACAACCGGTCGAGAGAGACCGCCGGCGCATCGCGCCGAGCGGTCCGGGATCTTGCGCGCCCGAACAGCGGCGCCGGAGGGGACTACCATGAACAAAATGAAGGGCATGCGCTGGTGGATGGTGGGGCTGGTCACGCTGGGCCTCATCGTCAACTACCTCGCACGCAATACGCTGTCGGTCGCGGCACCGACCATGATGGCCGACCTGCACATCGACACGAAACAGTATTCGTACATCGTCGTCGCGTGGCAGATCTGCTATGCCGTCATGCAGCCGGTGGCCGGCTTCGTGCTGGACGCGATCGGCACCAAGATCGGCTTCGCCGTGTTCGCGTTCGCGTGGTCGCTGGCCTGCGCCTGCGCCGCACTGGCGTCCGGCTGGCAGAGCATGGCCTTCTTCCGCGGCCTGCTGGGCCTGACGGAAGCGGCGGGCATCCCGGCCGGCGTCAAGGCCACGACGGAGTGGTTCCCGGCGAAGGAGCGCTCGGTCGCCATCGGCTGGTTCAACATCGGTTCGTCGATCGGCGCCCTGTGCGCGCCGCCGCTCGTTGTGTGGGCGATCCTGCACGCGGGCTGGAAGTCGGCATTTGTCATCGTGGGCGTGCTGGGCATCGCGTGGACGGTGCTGTGGACCGTGTTCTACAAGCACCCGCGCGACCAGAAGCGGCTGTCGGACGCGGAACGCGACCACATCCTCGCGGGGCAGGAAGCGAAGCACCAGGACAGCGCCATCAAGGCGTCGTGGCGCCAGATCGTGCGCAACCGGAATTTCTGGTCGATCGCGATCCCGCGTTTCCTGTCGGAGCCGGCCTGGCAGACGTTCAACGCGTGGATCCCGCTGTACATGGCGACCGAGCGCCATATGGACCTGAAGGAGATCGCGGCCTTCGCCTGGCTGCCGTTCCTCGCCGCGGACATCGGCTGCGTGCTGGGCGGGTACATGTCGCCGTTCGTGCACCGGCATTTCAAGGTGTCGCTGTTCGCGTCACGCAAATGGGTCGTCGCGTTCGGCGCGTTCTGCATGATCGCGCCGGGCTGCATCGGCCTCGTGGCGAGCCCGTACGCCGCGATCTTCCTGCTGTGTATCGGCGGCTTCGCGCACCAGACCCTGTCCGGCGCGCTGTACGCGATCACGTCGGACGTCTTCGGCAAGAACGAGGTGGCGACGGCCACGGGACTGGCCGGCATGTCCGGCTACCTGGGCGCGACGCTGTTCACGCTGCTGTTCGGCGTCCTGGTCACGCATGTGGGCTACAGCCCGATGTTCGTGGTGCTGGCCGTGTTCGACGTGCTGGCGGCGATCGTCGTGTGGACGCTGATCCGGGACGGCGGTCCGCGCGCGCCGATGCAAACAGAGTCCCCGGCAGTGGCCGGCATCCGGTAAACTTGCCGGGCCGGACACCCACAACAGACGACAAGGACACACGATGGGAGCACATACCGTCTACGCGATCGGCGAATGCATGATCGAACTGCAGAAGCACGGCGAGCAGAGCACGCTGGATTACCGTTTCGGCGGCGATACGCTGAACACGGCCGTGTACATGGCGCGCCTGCTCGACCCGGCCGTCGCCCGCGTGGCCTACGTCACGGGCCTGGGCGTGGACGGCATGTCCGCCGAGATGGCCGCCGCGTGGGAGCGCGAGGGCATCGACACGGCCTGCGTGCTGCGCCTGGAAGACCGCCTGCCGGGCATCTACATGATCGAGACGGACCCCGACGGCGAGCGCCGCTTCCACTACTGGCGCCGCGACGCCGCCGCGCGCCACTGGCTGGCGGCGCCCGGCGCGCAGCAGGTGCTCGCGCAGCTGGCCGAAGCGCGCATGGTCTACCTGTCCGGCATCAGCCTGGCGATCCTGGCGCCGGCCGACCGCGACCTGCTGATCGCGACGCTGGCCCGCTGCCGCGCGGCGGGCGGCAAGGTCGTCTTCGACAACAACTACCGGCCGCGCCTGTGGGAGAGCGCCGACGTGGCGCGCGAGGTCTACGACCGCATGTTCGCCCATGCCGACATCGCGCTGCTCACGCTCGACGACGACGTGGCGCTGTACGGCCAGGACGACGTGCGCGACGTGATCGAGCGCACGCGCACGCTGGGCGTGGGCGAGGTGGTCGTCAAGCGCGGCGCGGTGTCGGCCGTGGTCTGGCATGACGGGCAGGTGCACGAGGTGGCGCCGCAGCCCGTGAAGGACGTGATCGACACGACGGCGGCCGGCGACTCGTTCGGCGCCGCGTACATGGCCGCGCGCCTGGCGGGGCAGGGGCCGGAGGCGGCGGCGCGCGCCGGGCACCGGCTGGCCGGCACGGTGATCCGCCACCGCGGCGCGATCATCCCGCGCGACGCGATGCCGCGCGAGTGAACGGGCCCACGGCGCGCCCGGATTCGTTACACTTCCGACCATGAACAACCAAGCCCCACCCAATCCAGTGACCGAGGCGGAAAGCGGCCTGAGCGCGTCGCGCCGCGTCTACCTGTGCCTGCGCCGCCGCATCGTCGGCATGGACATGCTGCCCGGCACCCGCGTCGTGGAGCGCGACATCGCCGAGGAATTCGGCACGAGCCGCACCCCCGTGCACGAGGCCGTGCAGCGCCTGGCGGACGAGGGCCTGATCGAGATCGTGCCGCGCTCGGGCACGTTCGTCTCGCGCATCCCGCTCGACGCGCTGGACGAGGCCAACCTCGTGCGCCACGCGCTCGAGACGGCGATCATCGAAAAGGCGGCGGAGCGCGTCGGTCCGGACGACGCCGTGCGCCTGCGCGCGATCCTGGCCGAGCAGGAAGCGGCCATCACCGCCAACGACTTCGCCACCTTCCACCGCACGGACGAACGCTTCCACGCGCTGCTGGCCGAGCTGTCCGGCTATCCGGGCGTATGGCCGATCATCCAGCAGGCCAAGACGCAGATGGACCGCTACCGCCAGCTCACCCTGCCGCTGGAGGGCCGCATGGCCGGGGTGCTGGAAGAACACCGGGCCGTCGTCGAGGCCATCGAGGCGCGCGATCCGGCCCGCGCCGTGGCCGCGATGCGCGAACACCTCGACCACGTGATGCCGGTGCTGGAAATTACACGCAAGCTGCGCCCGGAATTCTTCACGACGCACCTGGACACCCGCCCGCCACGCTGACGAAGGTCCGCTCCCCGCGACCGATTTGCTACCATGGCGACTTGTTCACTCTTATGAAGTCAGCCATGCCCAACAACAAGCGCCCGGCCAAGGGCCCGTCGGCCCAGCCCAACCGGGGAATGACCAAGCCGGCCAAGGCAGCCAAACCGGTCAAGGCCCCCAGGCCGGTGGAAGCGGATCCCGAAGAACTGGCCCAGAACCTCGTCGACCTGGCGCTCGAGATCACCGAGCGCGAGTCCGCCGACGCGGCCACGGTCGCCGCGCGCCAGCAGGACCTGGCCGTCCTCGTCCGGCGCATGCTGCGGCGCAAGCACGACGACGTGCTCTACGGCGCCATCGAACTGGCGAAATATACCGATGCCGACTGCTGCCGCCTGCTGCGCGAGCGCGTCGAAGAGGAGGCCGCCACGCTGCACGTGCGCGACGACGACGGCGCCGAGCTGGAAATCGACGCGTTCATGATCCCGCTGTTCGTGCACAGCACGGGTGGCCTGGTGCAGGACGACGTGTTCCGCGACGACACCGATTTCGAGGCGCTGATGGACAGTTTCCGCCAGTCCGGCCTCGCCAGCGCCGCCACGCGCATCGTGGTCGTGCGCCACCTGTACGACCTCGACGCGGTCGACCGCCTGCGCTACAGCGACATGCAGGAGATGCTGAAGGAAGCGGCGCAGGCGATGCGTTCGCGCAAGCTCGTCGCCACGCCCGCCATCGCGGCCAGCATGCGGCCGTGGATCGCCGGCGACTACGAGCCGGACGACGAGGCGATGGAACTGCGCTTCCTGCTCGGCTTCGCGCTGAAACCGGTCGAGGATCCGTTCTACAAGGTGCCGTCCGGCGAGGCGGCCTCGGACGCGTATTTCGAAGGGCGCCTGGCCCGCTACCGCATGTGGGCGGGCAGCGTCGCGCCACTGGTGCAGCGCTGCCTGTCGCGTCATCCGGCCGAGGTCGAACTGAATTTCCTGTACCAGGACCTGTTCTTCGGCGCCAAGGAGCAGGGTGTCGGCGAGCTGTCGATGCTGGCCACCCTGGCCGAGGTCAACCAGCGGCTGGAAGAGCAGGAGCGCGCGCCGGACCGCATCAAGGCCGTCGTCGCGCCGCTCGAGGCGAACGGCGAGCCCGTGCTGCGCATCAACCTGTACCCGCTGGACGGCGGCGCGCCGCTGGCCACCGTCGACAAGCCGCTGGATCTCGCCGCCCACCTGGAGGCGGAGCTGGAAGACTTGTGCGACGCCCTCGGGACCGTCGGCCTCGACGGCGTATTGCTGGCGCGCGGCTTCGACGCTGCCGGCGAACCGGAAGACGCGGAACCCTATCTGTCGGCCTAGGTGTGAAGTTGCAAGAGGTTATTTCGATCGGTTGAGAGCCTGGACATCGGTGCTTTGCCGCCGATGCCTTGGTGCGGGCGGTATCCGGGGCGCCCGAGGGCGGCGTGGAAGCGGTCCTGACCCTGCCGCTGCCCGCGACCGGAGCCTGACATGCCGATCGCCGTCATCGTCGAGGACGAACCGTTGCTGCGTGCGGAACTGCGCGACCAACTGCACGCACTGTGGCCCGAGCTGGAGATCGGCGCAGAGGCCGACAACGGCATCGAGGCCGTGGCGCACATCGAGTCCCTGCGGCCGGACGTCGTGTTCCTCGACATCCAGGTGCAGGTGCACCGCGCTGCGATCGTGAACCTGCAGGCCATCGACCACATCGCCCGGGACGGGACGGCGATGGAAATCCTGCTCAAGGGCAGGACCGAAAAGCTCGCCGTGAGCGAGGCGTACGGACGCCAGTTCCGGCAGATGTGACGGCGTCAGGGATCGGCCGCAGCGCGACGCCGTGTCCGACAATCCAGATTGCGGCGAGACGCCTCGCCGCTGACCCCGGCCGCGCCTTCCGGCGCGGGCTTTTCCCTCTCAAAACGCTCTTTTTGCGGCACTGCACACGTGATCGCGCAAGCATAGATGATGTGTAATCGTAGTGCTTTTTCCTCTGTCCGCGTAGGAGGGAACCTACACGGTTGGGCACTCTACCGAGCTCTCCTAGGGAGACCCCGACCGTAAGTCGCTCCACGTGTTTCCTGATATAAATATTGCAATGCATAAATGAAAATATTAAGAATTTTGCATGATACGATTCACTGGTCCGGGGCCTGATCTGCCGGTGTTTTCCAGAGCATCGACGCATCAGGTTCCGGCCTTGAATCCAGATCAACTAGAACGCCCCGAGGCGAAAGGAAATCAACATGCCGACCCTGATCGTGTTTTGCCATCTGCGCTGGGACTTCGTCTTTCAGCGCCCCCAGCACCTCATGACTCGCCTGGCGGAACACTACCGAATCCTGTTCGTCGAGGAGCCGGTATATGACGAGGGCCAGGCGCACCTGAAGAAGACGGCCGTCGCGCCGAACATCACGGTGTGCCAGCCGCATACCGGCATCCAGGCTCCCGGCTTCCATGACGACCAGATCCCGACCCTGCAGACGCTGCTGGCCGACCTCGTCCCGGAAGGCGAGCGCCCCGTCGTCTGGTTCTACACCCCGATGGCCCTGCCGCTGCTGCAAGGGTTCGATCCGGCGCTCGTCGTCTACGACTGCATGGACGAACTGGCCGCCTTCAAGAACGCCCCGAAACAACTGCTGCAGCGCGAGAACGCACTGTTGAACATCGCCGACCTGTGCTTCACTGGCGGCCCGAGCCTGTACCAGTCCAAGCGCGAGCGCCACGCCAACGCGCACTGCTTCTCGAGCAGCGTCGACGCGAAACACTTCCAGAAGGCGCTCGACCGCGACTACAGCCACCCCGAGCAGGCCCACGTCGCGCGTCCGCGCCTGGGCTTCTACGGCGTGATCGACGAACGCTTCGACACGGACCTCGTGCGCCAGGTCGCCGAAGCCCGTCCGGACTGGCAGATCGTGCTCGTGGGCCCGGTGATCAAGATCGATCCGGCCAACCTGCCGCGCGCGAACAACATCCACTACATGGGACAGCGCACGTACGAGCAGCTGCCGCAATTCCTGGCCGGCTGGGACGTCTGCCTGCTGCCGTTCGCGCTGAACGAGTCGACCAAGTTCATCAGCCCGACCAAGGTGCTGGAATACATGGCGGCCGAACTGCCGTCCGTCAGCACGCCGATCACGGACGTGAAGGTGCCGTACGGCGACGTCGTCGCGATCGCCGACACGCCGGCGCAATTCATCGCCGCCTGCGAGCGCATGCTGGCCATGAACGACGAGCAGCAGCATGCGCTGAAGGCGCGCATGCGCGCGATCGTCGCCAACACGTCGTGGGACAAGACGGCCGCCAGCATGCACCACCTGATCCAGACGACCGCCCCGAGCAACAAGGCGCAGCGCCTGATCGCGCGGGCGCAAGAGACGGACTTCGACGCCGTCGTCAGCGCGGAGAACGTCAATCCGCTGCCGATCGCCGCGCTGGCGGCGCGCATGACGCCGCCGAAGGACGGGATGGCGAAGGCCGCCGGCTGACGCGGAAATCGCTCAATCGGGCGATTACATCGCGCAAACGCTCGAGACCGGTGACGATCGTGAATACAATTCGCGCATGCGAATTCATTCACTCTTCATCGGTCTCCTCATGTCGCTCGCGTGCGGCCTGGCGGGAGCGCAGGGCGCGGCGACCTGGATCTGGTCGCCGGGCGATTTCGAGATCTGGCTCTCCAACCGGATGCAGGTGCAGCGCGTCGAGCGCGACGTCGCCTGGCCGCCGTTCTGGCGCCTGTACAACCATCAGCCGCAGGTGAATTTTACGCGCCAGGTCGACCTGGCCGCGCCGGAAGACATCATCGTGACCGTCGAAGGCGTCTACAACATCGCCATCGACGGCCAGTTCGTGCACGGCGACCAGCGCCACGTCCGCGTCCCCGCCGGCAAACACACACTCAACCTCCAGGTGTATAACGCGGCCTCGCCGCCGGCCGTCTTCGTGCAGGGCCGGACGATCCATTCCGACGCCTCGTGGTCGGTCGGTCCGCGCCCGGGTGCGCCGACCGCCGGCGCCGCGCACTGGAACCTGACCAAGCCGGAAGATCCGCCATCGCGCTACCGGCTGGCGACGCGCGAGATCCCGGCCGCCGGCGTCACGCGCACGGACGGCGGCGTCCTCGTCGACTTCGGCCAGGAGACGACGGGCTTCGTCAGGCTGAAGGACCTCACGGGCAGCGGCAAGGTCACACTGTACTACGGCGAATCGAAAGAGGAGGCGCTGTCCGAACAGGGCGCCGAGACACTGGATCGCTTCACGGTCACGGACCACCGCGGCGATTTCACCGCGACCACGTCGCGCGCCATGCGTTACGTGAACATCCGCGTCGACCAAGGCGTGCGGTTCGGCGACATCGCGCTGATGTACGAATACCTGCCTGTCGCGCACCGGGGCACGTTCACGAGTTCCGACGCGGCGTTGAACAGGATCTGGGACGTCGCGCAGCGCACGCTGGAACTGAACACGCGCGAATTCTTCATCGACGGCGTCAAGCGCGACCACTGGGTCTGGTCCGGCGACGCCGTGCAGACCTACCTGATGAACTACTACACGTTCTTCGACAGCGATACCGTGAAGCGCACGACGTGGGCGCTGCGCGGCGCGGACCCGGTCGACATGCACATCAACACGATCCTGGACTATTCGCTGTACTGGTTCATCGGCATCCGCGACTACTACCAGTACACGGGCGACGCGGACTTCGTGAAGAGCGTCTACCCGCGCATGACGACCCTGATGGACTTCGTGCTCGCGCGCCGCAACGCGAACGGCATGCTGGAAGGCCTGCCGGGCGACTGGGTGTTCGTCGACTGGGCCGACATGCCGAAGGATGGCGAACTGGCCGTCATCCAGTTGCTGTTCGCGCGCAGCCTGGAAGCGATGGCCGACTGCGCGGCGCTCGCCCACGACGACGCGAGGGCCGCGACCTACCGCCAGCTGGCGGCGGACCTGAAGGCGAAGATCATGGCCGCGTTCTGGGATCCGCAGCGGCAGCTGTTCGTCCACGGCCGCAAGGACGGCAAAACGAACTCGCTCGTCACGCGCCACCCCAACATGTTCGCGCTGATGTTCGGCTACCTCGACGACGCGCAGGCGGCCGCCGTGCGGCGCAACGTCCTCACGAGCGACACCGTACCGAAGATCACGACGCCGTATATGCGCTTCTATGAACTGGCGGCGCTGGCGGAAAGCGGCCAGCAGCGCTACGTCACGGCCCAGGTCAAGGATTACTGGGGCGGCATGCTGCGTGCGGGCGCGACCTGCTTCTGGGAACAGTACGACCCGAAGGTGGAGGGCGCCGCGCGCTACGCGATGTACGGCAAACCGTTCGGCATGAGCCTGTGCCACGCGTGGGGGGCGAGTCCGCTCTACCTGCTCGGCAAATACTACCTGGGCGTGAAGCCGACGCAGCCCGGCTACGCGTCCTATGTCGTCGAGCCGGACCGCGGCGGCCTGCAATGGATCGCCGGGACGGTGCCCACGCCGCGCGGCGACATCGCCGTGCACGCCGACGCGGCGACGATCCGGGTGACGGCCGTCCCCGGCCAGGGCGTGCTGCGCTTCACGAGTGCGACCCCGCCGCGCAGCGACGGCGGCACGATCCGCAAGGTGGGGGAGCACCGCTACGAATTGCCGCTGGAAGGGGGAAGGACGTATGTCGTAAAACGGCAGGACTGAAAGCTGTTGCCGGGCTCCATGGCTATGTCTATAATCCGCGCTGTACGTTATAGATTAAAAACTATGGAGACCCGATGCTGCGCCGCACCCTTCTTTCCACCCTGATTCTGGGCGCGCTGTTCGCCAGCCCGCTCGTGCCCGCCGCGGACAACGCCGGCGCGCCCGTCAAGCTCACCCACGTCGCGGGCCCGTTCAGCGCCGACGCGGCGTCCCTGGACAAGTATGAAACGCCGGGCTGGTTCCGCGACGCCAAGTTCGGCATCTGGTCCCACTGGGGACCGCAGGCCGTGCCGCGCGCCGGCGACTGGTACGCGCGCAATATGTACATCTACGGCACGCCGCAATACGAACACCACCTCAAGACGTACGGCCACCCGAGCAAGGCCGGCTACAAGGACATCATCCCGCTGTGGAAGGCCGAGAAATTCGAACCGGACGCGCTGATGGCGCTGTACGCCAAGGCCGGCGCGAAGTATTTCGTCAGCATGGGCGTCCACCACGACAATTTCGACCTGTGGGATTCGAAGTACCACCGCTGGAACGCCGTCAAGATCGGGCCGCATCGCGACATCGTCGGCGCCTGGCAGAAGGCGGCCGTCAAGGCGGGCCTGCGTTTCGGCGTCTCGGAGCACCTGGGCGCCAGCTACGGCTGGTTCGGCACCAGCCATGGCCACGACGAGGTGTTCCCGGCCATTGGCGAGCCGTATGACGGCGCCGATCCGCAATACGCCGACCTCTACCACCCGAAGCACGACGAGCTGTTTAGTGGCGGCCAGAAGTGGTACACGAAAGACACCGCCTATCACCAGGAGTGGTTCAACCGCGTGACCGACCTGCTGACGCACTACAAGCCGGACCTGCTGTACACCGACGGCGGCATCCCGTTCGGCGAGACGGGCCGGACGATGGTCGCCAATTTCTATAACGCGAACATCAGGACGCACGGCAAGCTGGAAGCCGTGTACAACCACAAGGACATCGGTTCGGGCGAATTCCTCGCCAGGGCCGGCGTGCAGGACGTCGAGCGCGGCGTCATGAACGGCATCCAGCCGCGCCCGTGGCAGACCGACACCTCGATGGGCGACTGGTTCTACAGCGAGGGCTACAAGTACAAGACCACGCAGGACGTCGTGTACATGCTGGCGGACATCGTCAGCAAGAACGGCAACCTGCTCCTCAATGTCGTGCAGTACCCGGACGGCAGCCTGCCGCCGGAGTCCCGTAAATTCCTCGACGAGATGGCGGCCTGGATGCAGGTCAACGGCGAAGCCATCTACGGCACGCGGCCCTGGAAGACCTTCGGCGAAGGCCCGACCCGGCTCGAAGCGGGCGCCTTCAAGGAAAACGCCGCCTACACGGCCAGCGACATCCGCTTCACCACCAAAAACGGGGCGCTGTACGCGATCACGCTGGGCGAGCCGAAGGGCCAGGTGCGCATCGCGTCGCTCGGCGCGAAGGCCGCACTCGAGTCGCGGCCCGTCAAGTCGGTGTCGCTGGTGGGCACGACCTCGCCGCTGCGCTGGAAACAGCAGGACGACGCCCTCGTGATCGAGCTGCCGGCCAGCCTGCCGACGGCAATCGCCTCCACTTTCAAGATCGGATTCTGATATGAACAAACGAATGATGACGGTGGCGGCAGCGGTGCTGGCCGCCCTGGGCGGCGCCGCTTGCGCCGCGCCCGCGGGATTGGTGACGGTCAAGTCGCCCAACGGCCGCGCCGCGATCAAAATTGCACGGGACGGCGCCAGCTACGTCGTCACGCGCGGCGGCGAGACGGTGATCGCGTCCTCGCCGCTGGGCATCGAATTCGACGGCCAGCCGGACCCCGGACGGCTCGCACTGGAAAAAGTCACCACGACGTCCACCGACCGCCAGATCCCCCTCGTCGCCACCAAGGCCTCCAGCGCGCGCGACCACTACCGCGCCGCGACACTCCAGTTCCGCGACCGGGCCGACGCCACGCGCCGCCTGTTCATCGACGTGCGCGCCTACGACGACGGCGTCGCGTTCCGCTACCGCATCGACGGCGCCGATCCGGTCCGCCTGCGCGGCGAAAAAACCGCGTTCGTGCCGGCCGGCGATCCCGACTGCCTGGTCTCGGTCGTGGATGGGGCACACGAGGTGCCGTTCACGCGCCGGAAAGTCTCGCAGCTGGGCGACAAGCAGGGCTACGACGTCCCCGTCGTGTGCACGACGCCGTCGGGCCGCACCGCGTATGCGATCACCCAGTCGCACCTGGAAGGCTACACGGGCGCGTCGCTGTGGCGCGAAGGCGCGGGCCTGCGCGTGCATCTGTCGGGCGCGCCGGGCCGCGCCGCGCCCGTGTACGAATCGCACGGCGGGCTGCGGACCGCGTGGCGCGTCGTCATGCTGGGCAACCGCGCCGGCGACCTGATCGCGTCGAACGTGGTCGGCAACCTGAACCCGGACCCGCAGGGCGATTTCGGCTGGGTCAAGCCCGGCAAGGCCGCCTGGGACTGGTGGTCGGGCCCGCTCGTCGGCATGAAACCGGACATGGCCGCCTACCGCCGCTTCATCGACTTCGCCGCCGCATCGGGGTTCCCGTACTACCTGATCGACGCCGGCTGGGCGCTGGGCAGCGGCGGCTGCTGCGACCCACTGCCGACGACGGACATCACCCGCGCCGCCGAAGGCATCGACATGCCGGCGCTGGTGCAGTACGCGGCGGAGAAGGGCGTCGGCTTGATCCTGTGGGCCCACTGGGAGCATGTGCGGATGCGCATGGACGAGGTGCTCGACACCTATGCGCGCTGGGGCGTCAAGGGCGTCAAGATCGACTTCATGAACCGCGACGACCAGGACGTCGTCGATTTCTATCATCGCGTCGCGGCCGCCACGGCCCAGCGCCACCTGCTGCTGGACATGCACGGCGCGTACGTGCCGGCCGGCCTGCAGCGCACGTATCCGAACTTCATCACGCAGGAAGGCGTCATGGGTGCGGAGTGGAGCAAGATGGCGAAGAAGGTCACGCCGGAGCACAACCTGATGCTGCCGTACACGCGCATGCTGGCCGGGCCGATCGACTACACGCCGGGCGGCTTCCGCAACGGCACGCCGGCGACCTTCCAGGTGCGCGACGTGCTGCCGTCCGTCCAGAACACGCGCGGCCAGGAGCTGGCGAAGTACGTCGTGTACGACAGCCCCCTGCAGATGGTGTCCGACGACCCGGACGCGTACCGGGACGCCGAAGGCTTCGATTTCGTCCGCAAGGTGCCGACGGCCTGGGACGAGACGCGCTTCCTGTCCGGCGAACCGGGCAAGGATATCGTGCTCGCGCGTCGCGCCGGCCAGGTGTGGTACGTCGGCGCGATGTCGGCGGAAGAGGGCGCGGCGACGAAGCGCGTGAAGCTGGACTTCCTGCCGGCCGGGCGCTACAAGGCGACGATCTGGGAAGACGGCGCCACGCCGAACAACGTCACCTTGCGCGAGGTGGACGTGACCGCCCGCGACGCCCTGACCCTGCAACTGGCGGGCGCGGGCGGCGCGGCGGTCATCGTCGAGCCGCGCTGATCAGGCCAGCGGATCGATGGCGAACGCGGGCATCCGCACCTTCTCGCGGGCGGCTTCGAGGAATTTGTCCGCGGTGAGCAGCGCCTCGTGGATCGTCACGTCCATGTCGAGATAGCGGTAGGTGCCGAGACGGCCGACGAACGTCACGTTCGTCTCGGTGCGCGCCAGGTTCACGTATTTTTCCAGCTGCGCCTTTTCGCGCGCCTGGCGGATCGGGTAGTACGGCGTGTCGTTTTCCTCGCACTGGCGGCTGTACTCCATGTAGCAGAGCGTGCGCTCGTGCTGTTCCCACGGCGAGAAGTGCTTGTGTTCCGTGATGCGCGTGTAGGTTTGCGCATCGTCGCAGTAGTTGACGACGGCGTTGCCCTGGTAGTCGCCGGTGTCGCGGAACACTTCGAAATCGAGCGTGCGGTAGGGCAGGCGGCCTTCCACGTGCTGGAACCAGGCGTCGATCGGGCCGCTGTAGAACACGTGGTCGTAATCGGCCTTGGACGCCGGATCGAAGCGCGTGCCGAGGTGCACGGTGATGCCCGGCACCTTGAGCACGTTTTCCACGAGCGCCGTGTAGCCGTCCTTCGGCATGCCCTGGTATTTGTGGTTGAAATAATTGTCGTCGTAATTGAAGCGCACGGGCAGGCGCTTCAGGATACTGGCCGGCAGTTCGCTCGGATCCAGGCCCCACTGCTTGATCGTGTACGTCTTGAAGAACGCTTCGTACAGTTCGCGGCCCACGAAGCGCAGCGCCTGTTCCTCGAACGTCTGCGGATTCTCGATCGATTTGTCGCCCAGCGACTGGATGAACGCCTGGGCCTCGGCCGGGCGGAAGGTCTTGCCGAAGAACTGGTTGATCGTCAACAGGTTGATCGGCAGGGTGAACACGCGGTTGTTCGTGATCGCCTTCACGCGGTTCACATAGGGCATGAATTCGGCGAAGCGGTTGACGAATTCCCACGCCCGTTCATTATCGGTGTGAAAAATGTGCGGTCCGTACACGTGGACCATCACGCCCGTTTCGCTGTCGCGCTCGGAATGGCAATTGCCCGCGATATGGTCGCGCGATTCGAAGATCTCGACGTTGTAGCCGGCATGCGCCAGCTGGTTGGCGATCACCGCGCCCGAAAATCCGGCACCGACAATGGCAATATTCTTTTTCATTCGCTTTTCCTGTTTGAAAGTTATCCCCGTCCCACGCCGCGCTTGCGCTGCTGGTATGCCACACGCGTAGTGACTTGCAGTTACTACACGATAGGAATGTAAAATATAGTGCCAAAAATATATCATCCTTCATGCGTTTTGCCCCGCACAATTGGATGCGGACGAATGCATGGGTGACGTTCCGGACGCGTCACGGAAAAACGAAAACCGCCGGCCGAGGCCAGCGGTTCGATGAGCGACGAGCGCCTGGAAATCAGCGCTTGTTGTCGTTCTTGTGGCTCTGCGAGCCTGCCTTCGCGTGCTGCTCCGGCGTACCGCCGCGGGTGCTGTTGCCGCTCTGCTGGCTGCCGCTGTTGCCGCTCTGGCTGTTGCCGTCGTTCTTGTGGCTCATGGAGCCGGCGCGGCGTGCTTCTTCCGAGGTGAACTCGTGGGCATTGCCCGAAGCGTGCGCAGCCTTGCCGCCTTCCGAGGCGATTTCACGCTGCTTTTGCGGGTCCATCGATGCGAAACCGCGGTTGCTGGTGTCGCCGCTCTGGTTGTTGCCTTTGTTACCGCCTTGCTGGTTGTTCGATGCCATGATCGTTCTCCTTTAAGTTGGTTAAGCGCAGTTGCACTTCCTCTGCCGGATCAGCGTCTCGTGACTCCCGCTCGGGAAGAGGTGAAGCCATGGTACAGGTGCACTTATGCATGTTGAATAGGACTTTTTATGGCTGGCTTGTAGGATGAGTCCGTCCATTTTGGTGCAACAGTTCAGTGAACGGACGGTCCCGGCGGCGCCGCATCGCCACGGCGCAGCAGCGTTTCCGCGAGCTTCGGGTCGTCCAGGCGCACGATCGACAGCGGGTGCGCGAACTCGATGCCTTCCTGCTGGAAGCGGCGGTAGACCTCGAGGAAAATGTCCTGCTGCGCGTCCATGTGCAGGATGTAGTCCGGGCTGCGGTAGTGGTACACGACCTCGAAATCCAGCGACCACTGCCCCCAGCTGAAGAAATGGGCGCGCTCGAAGTCGACGTTCGATTTGCTCGAGATGATCTCGCGGATGATGTGCGGAATACGGCACAGCTGGTCCTCCGGCGTCCCGTACGCGATGCGCAGCACGAACGCCACGCGCCGCGTCTGCATGCGCTTGTGATTGTGGATCCGGCTCTTCAGCAGTTCGCCGTTCGAGAACACCACCTGTTCTCCGCCGAGCCCGCGCACGCGCGTCGTCTTGAGGCCGATGTGTTCCACCGACCCGAGCACGTCGCCCACGATGATGAAGTCGCCGACCTCGAACGGCTTGTCCAGCATGATCGACAGCGACGCGAACAGGTCGCCGAGGATGTTCTGCGTGGCCAGCGCGACGGCCACGCCGCCGATGCCCAGGCTGGCCACCAGCGTGGTGATGTTGATGCCGAAGTTATCGAGGATCATCAGCGTGACGATCACCCACAGCAGCAGCCGGGAAATGAAGCACAGCACGCCGCTGGACGCGCGCCGCTCGCCATCGACGGGGCCGGTCCGGAACTGGTCGCGCCAGGCGCGCAGGCCCGTGTCGCCCCACACCGCGGCCTGCAGCAGCAGCGACGCGATGGCGATGCGCGTCACGAACTTGTCCTGCTTCGGCGTCAGCTCCAGGAACGTGCTGCCGAAGTACACCGCGAACACGACGATAAACAGCAGATAGGTCTGCGACAGCATCCGGGTGACGAAGTCGTCGAGCCGCGTCTCGGTGCGGCGCGACAGCGCCTCCATCCGCCCCAGCACGAAGGCGCGGATGAACATCATCGCCACGGCGCTGCCGGCCGCCACGGCCAGGGCCAGGGCCCAGTCTTCAAAAGGATTGCCAAGGAAAGAAAAATGCCCCGTACGGGACAGGAAGGGAAACGTCATCGATCATCCGGAAAAAACGAAAGCCAGCCGCCAGTGTGCGGGCGGGCGGCATCCGGCCGCGCACAATTGACTTTCGGAAGGGGGCAGCATACATTGTCTTATTTGCATCAATTCTTTCGCCAGACACTGATGGCCCCCGACCAGACCACCAAGATCCTGCTCGTCGACGACCAGCCGGCCAACCTGGCCGTGCTGGAAGCCATCCTGGCGGACCTGGGCCAGACGCTCGTTTCGGTGACGTCCGGCGAAGCGGCGCTGCGCGAAGTGCTCGCCCACGATTTCGCCGTCGTCCTGCTCGACGTGCGCATGCCGACGATGAACGGGTTCGAGCTGGCGGAACTGATCCGCGAGCACCCGCGAACACACAGCCTGCCCATCATCTTCCTCACCGCCGGCGACGCCGACGACGTCCCGCTCGAGCGCGCGTACGCGCTGGGCGCGGTCGACTACCTCACCAAGCCGTTCAATCCGGTCGTCCTGCGCGCCAAGGTCGCCGTGTTCATCGACCTGTACCGCAAGAGCGCGGAACTGGCGCGCATCGAGGAAGAACGCCACCGGGCGCAACTGCGCTCGCGCGACGCGCGCCTGCGCCTCATCCTCGACAACATCCGCGACTACGCCTTCATCGGCACCGACGTCGACCGCATCGTGACGGAGTGGGAAGGGGGCGCCGCCGCGATCACCGGCTGGGCGCTGGACGACGTGCGGGGACGCAGCGTCGACCTGTTGTTCACGCCGGAAGACCTTGCCGCCGGCCGGCCCGACCAGGAAGCCCGGCACGCGCTCGACCACGGCCGCGCCGAAGACCGCCGCTGGCATATGCGCCGCGACGGCACGCGGCTCTACGCCGACGGCGTGATGGTGCCGCTGCGCGACGAGGCGGGCGTGCATGTCGGCTTCGCCAAGATCATCCGCGACGCGACCGCCGAAAAACTGGCCGCCGAACGCCTCGCCGAGAGCGAACTGCAACTGGACGAGAGCCGGCGCCAGGCCGATACCGAGCGCGAACGCCTGCTGCGCGAACTGCAGGCCGCGAGCGAGCGCATGCGCGACATCTTCCACCGCGCACCCGCCATCATGTGCGTGATGAGCGGCCCGGACCACGTGATCGAGATGGCCAACCAGCGTTTCCTGGAACTGGCCGGCGGACGCAAGCTCGCCTGGCGCCCCGTGCGCACGGCGCTGCCGGAACTGGCGGAGCAAGGCCTGGGACAAGGCTTCATCGACGTGCTGGACCGGGTCTACGCGAACGGCGAGGCCGTGGAGGGCCGCAACGTGCGCCTGCTGCTCGCGCCCGCGCCGGATGGCGCCGCCGACCCGCACACGGGCCTGGACGAACACTTCCTCGACTTCGTCTGCATGGCGCTGCGCGAGCCGGACGGCAGCGTCTCCGGCGTGCTGCTGCACGGCGTCGACGTCACCGAGCGCACGCGCGCGAACCTGCTCGCCATCGGGCAGCGCGGCGCCCTCGAACTGGCCGTCACCGACGCGCCGCTGGGCGACGTGCTGGACGTGCTGGCCCGCACCGCCGAGGACTACACCGGCGGCGCCGCCCTCGCATCGGTGCAGTTGACGGCGCCGGGCGGGCGCCTGCAGCACGCGGCCGCGCCGTCGCTGGCGCCCGAATTCCAGCGCGCGATCGATACGGTGCCCATCGGACCCGTGGCCGGCGCCGCCGGCAGCGCGGCGTGGCAGGGGGAACCGATCGTCTGCGCCGACATCGCCGCCGATCCGCTGTGGCAGCAGCACGTGCTGCTCGCGCAGGCGCACGGGCTGCGCGCGGCGCGCGCGCTGCCGATCCTGGCGCCGTCCGGCGCCGTGCTGGGCACCTTCACGCTGTACTACCGCGAACGCCGCCTGCCCAATCCGCAGGAAGAAGCGGCGCTCGCGCTGCTGGCCAACACGGCGTCGCTGGTGATCGGCCAGCGCCACGAGGCGGCCGAGCGGCAGGCGGCCGAGCACCGCTCGCGTGCGATCCTGGAAAGCATGAGCGAAGGTTTCATCGCCCTCGATCCGGCCTGGCGCATCACGTACGCGAACGGCGCGGCGGAAGCGGTCACGCGCAAGCAGCGCGAAGAACTGGTCGGCGCGCAGTTCTGGGACCTGTTCGCGCGCCTGCGCGGCGGCCCGCACGAAGGCGCGCTGCGGCGCACGGCGTTGGCCCGCACGCGCAGCCGCATCGAAGCGTTCGACGACACGCAGGGCCGCTGGTTCGAGATCAATTCGTTCCCGATGGAGGGGGCGGGCGGGCTTGCCCTGTATTTCCGCGACGAGACCGACCGCCGCCGCGCCGAGGAAGGCGTCCGCCGCCTGGCCGCCGTGGCGGAGCAGTCGTCCGACTTCATCGGCATCTTCACGCCGGACGCCGGCGGCATCTACCTGAATCCGGCCGGGCGGCGCATGGCCGGGCTGGACGACCGCACGAACATCGCCGCCTGGCGCATGATCGACTTCTTCCCGCGCGAGGACCGCCCGTTCGTGCGCGACCACGTGATGGCCGCGCTGACGGACGGCGTCGCCGCATGGGAAGGCGAACTGCGCCTCGCGCAACCCGACGGCAAGCCGCCGATGCCCGTGTACTTCAAGGGTTTCGCCGTGCGCGACGCGGACGGCCACAACATCGGCCTGGCCACCATCACGCGCGACATCACGGCGCAGAAAAACGCGGAGGACGAGCTGCGCCGCGTGGCGGCCGACCTGTCGGAGGCGGACCACCGCAAGAGCGAATTCCTCGCCACGCTGGCGCACGAACTGCGCAATCCGCTGGCGCCGATCCGCACGGGCCTCGACCTGCTGCGCATGGCGCCGGGCGACGCGGATGCGCTGGCGCGCGTGCACGCGATGATGGACCGCCAGCTGGGCCACCTGATCCACCTCGTCGACGACCTGCTCGACATCGCCCGCATCACGCGCGGCAAGATCGAACTGAAGCGGGAATCCGTCGACCTGAAGACGATCGTGCAGATGGCCGTGGAGACGAGCGCCGCGCTGATCGGGTCGCACGGCCACCGCCTCGACGTCGACCTGCCGGCGGAGCCGCTGCCGCTCGAGGCGGACGTCACGCGCATGGTGCAGGTGCTGGCGAACCTGCTGAACAACGCCGCCAAGTACACACCGGCGGGCGGACGCGTCGCGCTCTCCGCCTGGCGCGAGGATGGCCATGCCGTCGTGGCCGTGTCGGACAGCGGCATCGGCATCCCGCCCGACGCGATCGGGTCCGTGTTCGAGATGTTCACGCAGGTGCGCGGCAGCCTCGATCGGGCCCAGGGCGGGCTCGGGATCGGCCTGTCGCTCGTGCGCCGGCTCGTCGAACTGCACGGCGGCCGCGTGAACGCGTTGTCCGCCGGGCGCGGCCACGGCAGCACGTTCACCGTGCGCCTGCCGCTGCGTCCCGGTTCGCCGCACGCGCGCCAGGGCGGCGCCGCGGACGGGACGGACGCAAGGCCGCCGGCGCCGCTGCACGTGCTGGTCGTCGACGACAACGCGGACGCCGCCGACAGCCTCGTCGCGCTGCTGGAAGCGCTCGGCCACACGACCTGGGTCGCGCGCGACGGCCCCGAGGGCCTGCACGTCGCGCTGGAGGCGCAGCCGGACCTCGTGCTGCTCGACATCGGCCTGCCCGGCATGAGCGGCTACGAGGTCGCGCGCGCGATCCGGCGCAACCAGGGCGTGCGCCAGATCGTCCTCATCGCGCTCACGGGGTGGGGGGCGCAGACCGACCAGCAGCAGTCGCACGAGGCGGGTTTCGACCAGCACCTGACGAAGCCCGTGAGCCTCGAGGCGCTGGAACAGGCGCTGGCCGCCGCCGCGCGCACGCTGCCATGAAGCCCGTCGACGTCTCCTGCGGCACCCTCGTCGTGGACGCCGGCGGCCGCCTGCTGCTGGGCCACGTCACGCACACGCCGCGCTGGGACATCCCGAAAGGCTTGCAGGATCCGGGCGAAGCGCTGCTCGACGCCGCGATGCGCGAACTGTTCGAAGAGACCGGGCTCGCATTCCCGGCCGACGCCTTCCGCGAACTGGGCCGCTTCGACTACCGGCGCGACAAGGTCCTGCACCTGTTCCGCGTGGACGTGGGCGAGACGCTGCCGCTTCTTGCGCACCTGGTGTGCACCAGCATGTTCCCGCACCACGCGACGGGCCGGCCGACGCCGGAGATGGACGCCTTCCGCTGGGCCACGCGCGACGAGGTGGCGGCGCTGTGCTGGCCGCGCATGGCCGCGAAGCTGCTAGCGATCGGCTGGTGAGGGCTGGCGGCTCTCCACGTCGCGCAGCACGGACTCGATCGCCGTCACCGTCGCCGGTTTCGTGAGATGCGCGTCGAACCCGGCCTGCGCGGTGCGGGCGCGGTCGTCGGCGCCGCCCCAGCCGGTCAGCGCGACGAGCATGACGCCGTCGTGGCGGGCGTCACGCCGCACGGCCTGCGCGACGTCGTAGCCGGACAGGCCGGGCATGCCGATGTCGAGGAACACGGCGTGCGGCTGCAGGCCGCCCAGCATGCGCAGCGCCTGGTGGCCGTCGTGCGCCACCACGACGTCGTGCCCCAGCACCGACAGCAGCGCGGCCAGCGTGTCGGCTGCGTCGCGGTTGTCGTCGACGACGAGGAGGCGCAGCGCGGGGACGGCGGCCGCGTCGAGGTCCGTCGCGCCGGGCGCCGCCTTGTCCGCGCCCTGGTCGGCCAGCGGCAGGCGCACGGTGAACACGCTGCCCGAACCGATGCCGCCGCTGGCGGCCTGGATCGTCCCGCCGTGCAGTTCGACGAGACTCTTCACGAGCGACAGCCCGATCCCGAGCCCGCCCGGCATGTGCTGGGCGGCATTCGGCACCTGGGTGAACATGCGGAAGACTTCCCCCAGCGATTCCGGCGGGATGCCGATGCCGTTGTCCGAGACGGCGATCAGCGCCTGTTCGCCGTCGCGCTCCGCCGCCAGCACGATGTGGCCGCCGCGCGGGGTGTACTTCGCCGCGTTGTTCAGCAGGTTGCTGACGACCTGCGTGATGCGGGTGGCGTCCGCGTGCAGTTGCAGCGGTTCGGCCGGCAGCCGCACGTCGAGGCGGTGGCGCGACGTCTCGATCAGCGGCAGGCTCGTCTCGACGGCCGCGTTCAGGACGTCGGCCAGCGGCACCAGCGCCGGCTTCAGTTCGACCTGGCCGCGCGTGATGCGGGCGACGTCGAGCAGGTCGTCGACGAGATGCACGAGGTGGTCGAGCTGGCGGTCCATGATGTCCTGCACGCGCGCGATGGCGGCCGTATCGGAGCGCGCGCGCCGCATCAGCTGCAGGCCGCTGCGGATCGGCGCCAGCGGATTGCGCAGCTCGTGGGCCAGCGTCGCGAGGAATTCCGTCTTGAGGCGGTCCTGCTCGGCCAGGTCGTCGGCCAGGCGGCGCAGTTCCATCTCGTCGCGCCGGCGTTGCGTGATGTCGGTGAACAGCACCACGACCTTGCGGCTTCCGGCCGGCCCCACGCGCGCCGCGTACACGTCGTACCAGCGCCCCAGCTGGGTCGCCTCGTCGACGAAGTGCACCGGCTCGCCCGTCGCCGCGACGCGGCCGTAGGTCTCGAACCAGTGGGCTTCGTGCCGCGGGGCGAGCGAGCGCATCGTGCGCCCGACCGCATGGGCGAGGCCCGTCGCCTTGACGAAGGCCGGGTTCACCTCGAGGAAGCGGTAGTCGTTCGGGATGCCGGCGTCGTCGTACAGCATCTCGATGACGCACACGCCTTCGTCGATGGCGTCGAACAGGGTGCGGTAGCGCTCCTCGCTGGCCTGCAGCCGTTCCTCGGCTTCCTTTTGCAGCGACACGTCGATCACCACGCCGCGCATCACGCCGCGCGCGCCCGCGTCGCGGTCGTGGTGGCCGCGCGCCAGCACCCAGCGCCAGCCGCCGTCGGCCGTACGGACGCGGAACGTGGCGTCGTACGGCGCGCCGGTCTCCATCGCGCGGCCCAGCAGGACCTGCGTGGGCGGCACGTCGTCCGGATGGATCATGTCGAAATACGCGGCCACGTCGGCGCCGTCCCCGTCTTCCGGGCGCAGGCCGAACATCTCGATCATGCGCGCGTCGGCCCGGACCCGGCCGGTGGCGATGTCCAGCGACCACACGGCCACCTCGGCGGCGGCGATGATGGCCTCCAGCCGCGAACGGGTGTCCTGAAGCGCGGCCTCGGCCCGGCGCCGCTCGGCCGCCGTCGCGTAGGCTTCCAGGAAGAAGCGCGACTTGGCGCGGAGGATGGGGGCCGACACGGGATCGTGCAGCACGGCGAGCGCGCCCGCGTCGTACAGCGCTTCGAGCGTGAACGGCGGAGAGGGAGGGATGCCGTGCGCAATGACGGGCGCCTCCGGCAGGACGGCGCGCAACCGCCGCACGCTGTCGAACAGGGCGTCGACGTTGCCGGAAAAGCCGGCCAGCACGAGCGCGAAACCGGGCAGGTCGTCGCCGTGGCGGGCGTGGACCAGCGCCTCGTCCAGCGAGCGTGCGCGCACGAGGTCGTAGCCCATCTCGGCGGCGACGGCGCCGATGGCGGGGTCGGAGACCGGACGGTCGCACAGGAACAGCACCCGACCCTGCATCCGGCTGCCCATACTAGAGGTGGAAGTCATCGTGTTGCGACTGTAGGAGGTGAACGGCCGCCTGTCAACGGTGACATTCGAGCGCCGTCCGCCGCCGATCGCCGGTAGGATGGCCGCGCGGGCACAACGGCACGACCGCCCGCGGTCCAGCGAGGAGAACAACATGCAAGCATCGAACGAGAGCGCCGGCTACGACGTGGGCGCCATCATGGGCGGCCTGTACGGCGACGGCATCATCGCCTGCAAGGGCGCCTTCAGCGCCGCATGGGTGGCGCAACTGAAGGAAGACATCGAAACCCTGTTCGCCGAGGCGCGCGCGCGTCCGAGGGGCGCCCTCGAGCGCGGGCCGTTCCGCTACTACGTCGAGGTGCATCCGGAGCGCCTGCGCGGCTTCGTCGAACTGGCGACGCACCCGTGGGTCGTCGCCGTGTGCACGGCCGTGCTCGGGCCGGACTACAAGATCGTCGAGGTCGGCTTCGACATCCCGTTCCCGGGCGCGATGCACCAGCCGTGGCACCGCGACTTTCCCTCGCCGCCGGAAACGCTGGTCGGGCGCCGCCTGAATTCGCTCGCCTTCAACCTCACCACGGTCGACGTGACGGAGGAGATCGGTCCGTTCGAGATCGCCCCCGGCACGCAATGGGACGACCTCGCCGGCGGCGACCCGATGTTCCCCGACCAGGCGCTGTACCCGCGCTACGAGGCGCGCGCCCAGCGCAAGCTGCCGAAGGTGGGCGACATCTCGGCCCGCTCGGCCCTGACGGTCCACCGCGGCACGGCCAACCGCAGCCAGCAGTCGCGCCCCGTGCTGGTGCTGGGCGTCGACGCGCCGGACGGCCGCAACGCCGACAAGCACGACCTGCAAGTGACGCAGGCCTACTGGGATGCGCTGCCGGCGGCCGTGCGCGACCACCTGCGCTGCCGCATCGTGCCGGCGCTGGAACACATCGAGCAGGCCCACACGATCGAGGGCCTGCGGATGGGCATCACGGCTTAGGGAGGTCCTTCGGCGGCTTGCCGACGCGGCGCAGCTTGTCCGATTGCTGGTCGAGGTTCACTTCCTCGGCCACGTCGAAGCGGCCGTCGTCGGCGTCGCCGCCGGGGAGCAGCGACTCCGACCGGTTTTCGGCACGCTGCTGCTGGCCGGGGGCGGCGCGCTGGGCGTTCTGGCCGGTCTGCTTCTTGTCCTGTTCCTTCATCTTGCCCTCCAGGGAGTGGTGTCGGGCCCGATTATGGCGCAGGGGAGGGCGGCCGGGCGCACGCTACTTCGTATCGCGCCGGCGCGCGGGCAGGTTCTTTTCCAGGATCGCCCACAGGATGAGGCCATACGCCAGCAGGCGCACGAGATAGTGCAGCGGCGTGTCCTCGGCCTCGTCGAACGTCAGCGCCGACACGATGCGGTGCACGCCCTCGATGCCGAACGACAGGGCGAAGTACAGGAAGAAACGGTCGCGCGAGTTGCGCCAGAAGCGCAGGAAGAACAGCGCGATGACGAAGGAAGCCATCGCGATGGCGCCGCTGATCAGGTCGCTCATATCATTCTTTCTCGTAGATCAGGCCGTACAGCAGCAGGAGCATCGCCACGAGCGCGGCCACCTGGCGCACCGGCAGCAGGTAGACGTCGGGGAACACGAGCTTGTCCAGCATCAGGAACACGTTGTTCACGGTCAGCGCCACGAACGACGCGCCGCTCCAGAACAGCAGCCGGTGCCCGGTCCGCCGGTAGCTGCCCAGCAGCAGCCAGGCGCACGCCAGCGATGTCAATGTGCACAGCGAATAGATGGTAATCGCCATCAGGAATCCTTCCGCCATTTGAACGCATCCGCAAACTGCTGGGCCTTGCGGTCGAGTGAAGAGTGGATCAGGTGGGTGACTTCGACGAGGTGGGTCGCATACGCGTCGGCCAGGCGGTCGATGCGCTCGCGCAGGCCGGGCTCGAGCGGGGCGTAGCGGTACGCGTCGCCATCCGGACAGCGTACCGCGATCCGGGCCGTGCACAGTTCGGTCAGCAGGTCCTCCGCCGTCTTTTCGCGCACGTACAGCCGCCGCGCCAGTGTATCGCGGCGCCAGGCATGGTCCGGATCGGCGCGCATCAGCAGCAACGCTTCCAGGAAGGGGACCGAGGGAATGCTGGTCAGCACGAAGCGCCGGAGGTCCTCGGGTACGGACGGCTTATCCATCGCCATTATCTTTGGACAAATGTACTTAGCTTTTTGAAACGGGGATTGTATAACATTCTTTTCGGAAATGCAGGTGGATTTCAAGCGTGCGCGGCTATGCACACAGGAAATCCCTGAGGAAGCGCAAGCGCGCGTCGGCTAAAATGGCGCTATCTTTGATTTGTCTTTTCATCATGTTCAAGAAGTTTGTCACGCCCGCGCTCGTGCTGGCGTCGCTGTTATCGCTCGGCGCCTGCAAGCGCGAATCCACGAACCCGCCTTCGGCCCGCGTGCAGACGGAAGCGCGTGCGCCGCAGCCGCAATCCTGCGACGACCATTTCGTCGACGGCAAGGCGCCGCGCATCACGAATCCCAAGCTCGACAAGGCCACCGAAACACTGTGCTTCAACGTGTTCAGCGTGCTGCACTCGGGGATCACGCGCACGCCGCTATGGTCGGCGGAACACCTGCAGGCGGAGAATATCGCGGCCGCGCAGGAATTGTCGCGCGAAAACTCGTTCCATTCCGAATCTCGGCTGCCGGGCGGCCAGCGGGCGGAACTGTCGGACTATGCCCGCAGCGGCTACGACCGCGGCCACATGGCGCCGAACGGCGACATGCCGGACCGCGACAGCCAGCGCGACAGCTTCAGCCTCGCCAACATCGTCCCGCAGGACGGCGAGAACAACCGCAACCTGTGGGCCGGCATCGAGGGCGCCGTGCGCAAGATGGCGAAGAAGGAGGGCGACCTGTACGTCGTGACGGGTCCGGCCTTCCTCGGCGCGGACCTGCGCAAGATCGGCAACGTGCTCGTGCCGACCCATTTGTATAAACTCGTGTACAGCCCGCGCCAGCGCGCCGGCGCCGCCTGGTTCGTCGAGAACGCGGCGGATGCGAAGGCGAACGTGATCCCGATCCCGGAACTCGAACGCATCATCGGCATCGACCTGCTGCCCGCGCTGTCCGACGCCGACAAGGAGCGCGTGCTCGCGCTGCCCGAAGTCCGCGTCAAGCCGTCCCGCAACCGCAAATAGGAGCCTCATGAGCACCGCACCGAAGTTCGCACCGTACGAGAACGAGGCCGACGTCGTCGAGGTCGGCAACCTGACGCTGGAGAACCGGCTCGACCGGATCACGCTCGCCGGCGACGTCGACCTCGCCGCCGACAGGAACGGCCTGGCGCAGGCGCGCCTGCTGCACGACCTGCTGGGCCGCATCGTCGCGGCCCTGGAAGCGCAAGACCTGCCGGAGCACCTGCCTGCGTCCACCGTCAAGACGGTCGACAATCCGTTCGGCTGACGGCCGCAACATGGTGCGGTACGCATGAGGTGTAGCCGGTCAATGGTGCGCGCAACGCGGCCGCTTTGGAGTAGTCTCGACAAGGAACCGGTGTGAGGAGCTCCACGCGGAAAACGTCGTGCTCGGTGGCGAGCAGGTCGGCGTGGCGCGCTTCGCGAGAGCCGGTGATTTCTTACGATGACAGCGGAGGAACATCATGCGACACACCCTGGTAGCAGTCTTCGATAACCGCAGCGACGCCCAAAACGCCCTCGACGAATTGCTGGCGTCGGGCTTCTCGCGCAACGATGCGAGCCTCTCCAGCGCCGACCCGACCGGCCAGTCGAACAGCGTCACCGGCGACAACGAGTCGCTGGAGGGCGAACGCGAGGAAGGCTTCGGCGCCTCGATCAAGCATTTCTTCACGGGCCTGTTCGGATCGGACACGAACGAACACGCGATGAAGTATTCGTACGCCGTCACGCGCGGCCACCACGTCCTCACCCTGGCCACGGAATCCGAGCCGGAAATCGAGCGCGCGGCGGACATCATCGAGCGCTTCGGCCCCGTCGACATCGACGAGCGCCACGACCAGTGGACGCGCGACGCGGGCAGCGCGGGGGGCCTGGGCGCGGCATCGTCCGGGATGCAGCAGTCCGCCGGCATGTCGGCGCAATCGGGCAGCCTCGGATCGGGCTCGGCTTCGTCGTCCGGCTCGTACCAGGGCACGCCGCCGGGCACGGAACCGGGCTCGCTGCAGTTCACGGGCCACGACGACCGCAACTTCTTCGCCACGCAGAACATCAACGACCCGGTCCCCAAGGGCCAGACGTACGAGGAACCGCAGGGCGCGTCGGAACAGTCGGGCGGGTCGATGGACAGCGCCGTCGGCGGCAATACGCTGAGCGGCACCCAGAGCTCGGCGCAGAACCCGGCCACCGGCTCGTCGCTGCAAGCGTCGCAGAGCGGCTCGCTGAACCAGAGCGGCTCGACGCTGCAGGGCACCGCGTCGATCCCGGGCTCGGACGATACGTCGCTGGGCGGCACGGCGCGCATGGGCAGCTCCATGCAACGCGACACGGGCGGGAGCGGGAGCGGGTCGGTCGCGCGCGGCAACGTGCGCGTGTTCTCCCATGACGCGGGCATGAGCGGCGCCTACGACGATCCCTACCGTAGCCACTGGGACGACAACTATTCCAGCCTGGGCGGCGGCTACGACGACTACGCACCGGCCTACCGCTTCGGCAACGAGATGCGCCGAAACGAGAAATACCGCGACCGCGACTGGAGCGACATCGAGCCGTCGCTGCGCACCGACTGGGAAGCCCGCAACCCGGGCGCATCGACCTGGGAGAAGTTCAAGGCCGCCGTGCGCCACGGCTGGGACAAGATCACCCCGGACCTGGACACCGACGACTGGTATCACGGCGACTGGCACGACAATTACTCGAGCCTGGGCGGCAGCTATGACGAGTACGAGCCGGCCTACCGCTACGGCACCGAGATGCGTTCGAGCGCCAAATTCCGCGACCGCTCGTGGGACGAGGTGCAGTCCGACCTGCGCAGCGACTGGGAATCGCGCCACCCGGGCGAGTCGACATGGGAAAAATTCAAGGCGGCCGTGCGCCGCGGCTGGGACAAGATCACCCCGGACATCGATAGCGACAGCTATTACCGCACCCACTGGAACGCGAAGTATTCGAACGCGGACGACAGCTACGACGATTACCTGCCGGCCTACCGCTACGGCGACGAAGCGCGGCGGCTGCAGAAATACCGCAGCCGCCACTGGGACGACGTCGAGTCCGACCTGAAGACCGATTGGGAATCGCGTTACACGACCGGCGAATCGACATGGCAGAAGTTCAAGGACGCCGTGCGGCATGGCTGGAACAAGATCACCCCTGACATGGACGACTCGACGTATTACCACACCCACTACGAGTCGAACTATGCCGCCAGCGGCACGGACTACGACGACGTGGCACCGGCCTACCGCTACGGCAACGAGATGCGCAGCAGCGGCACCTATCGCGACCGCGACTGGGACGACGTCGAGCACGACCTCAGGAAGGACTGGCACAGCAAGTACGGGACGGACCACGAACCGTCCGCCTGGGAGCGCATCAAGGCGGCCGTCCGGCACGGCTGGGATCGGATGACGGGCGAGACTGTGTCCACGGACGACGACAGCCACTACCGCACGCACTGGACGAACACATACAAGACGGCCGGCACGAGCTACGACGATACGGCGCCGGCTTACCGCTACGGCGCCGAGATGCGCAACGACGTCCGCTATCGCAATCGTGACTGGTCCGACGTCGAGAACGACCTGCGGTCCGACTGGGATACGCGCTACGGCAAGAATGGCGCGTCGACCTGGGAGAAGATGAAGGCCGCGGTGCGGCACGGGTGGGACCACGCCACACTGGGTTGATCAGGCCGGTTCGGTCAGGGGCAAACTGATCCGGTTCCGCCCCATATGCTTGGCCCGGTACAGCGCCGCATCGGCAATGGCGACCAGTTCGCTGGCGCTGTTGTCTGGCGCCGCCATCGCGGTGGCGGCGCCGATCGACACGGTAACGTGCTGCGCCGGCGCCAGCCGGTTCGGCACCTGCAGCTGCTCGACGCGGGTGCGGATCCGCTCGGCCACGCTGGCCGCGCCCTTCAATGACTGGTTCGGCAGGATCACGGCGAATTCCTCGCCGCCATAGCGCGCCACGAGGTCGTTGGCGCGCATCTCGCTGGCGACGGCCGTAGCGATGCGCTTGAGGCATTCGTCGCCGCCCAGGTGGCCGTTCGCATCGTTATAAGCCTTGAAATTGTCCACATCCACCATCAGCAGCGACAGCGGCTGGCGCTGGCGCAGCGCGCGCGCCCATTCGGCATGCAGCGTCTCGTCGAAGCAACGGCGGTTGGCGAGGCCGGTCAGGCCGTCGCGCGTGGCCAGTTGTTCGAGGGCGATCTGGGCCAGCTTCTCGTCGGTCATGTCGCGCAGCGTCTCGACGACGGCGGCAAGCCGGCCGCGCTCGTCGTAGATCGGGCTGGCGTCGACCGCGAGGTAGCGCCGCCGGCCCATGCGCGGCATGTCGCACCAGCTTTCGGCCGACAGGTGCGGATCGTCGGGCAGGCCGATGCGCGGCTGGCGCACCTCGCCGGCCCGCTCTTCGATCAGGATGTCGGCGAGGGTGGGGCGGCGCTCCTCGAAAAAACTGCGCCAGTGATCGCGCGTGCCGATGATGTCGTGCGCCGGCACGCCCGTCAGCCGCTCGCACGCGCGGTTCCACAGTATCACGCGCGACGTCGTGTCGAGGACGAAGATGGGAATGGCCAGCGTCTCCATCAGCTGGTGGGCAAAAGCGCGATCCGCCGGCGCGCCCGAGGAATCCATGAGCCGCTGTATTGTTGTTGCGCTTGTCATGAGGCGTCCTTCGGTTCTGTCTATTAAGCAATTACTTGCTGACGAGAACCGATTGTGCGCCACGGACAATGGCGCCCCCTTGATTTTTAGCAAAGGGAGACGGCGCTCACCCCGGCTCGGCGGCGTGGGCGACGACCGCCTGCGCGACACGGTCGACGCGTGTACACAACAGGTCGATGCGCGATGCGAGCAGCGGATCTTCCAGGGCATATTGGCGCCGCACCTGCAGCAACTCGGACTGGATGGCGACCAGCTGCGCGAGCGGATCGAGGTTGCCGCGTCGCGACTCGCCGCTGCCCGTCAGGCGCCCCAGCAGCATGTCCGATTCGGCCAGCGCCTGGTCGGCCTGGCTGCGCGCCTTTTGTTCACGGCACAGCGCGGCTTCGAGGCGCGCGATCTGGTCTTCGCTGCGCACGCGCCGGAACAGCGTGGCGAACAGCACGGTCATCGTCGCGAGGACGAGCGCACCCAGTTGCAGGCGCTCGGGCACGGCGAGCACACGGGCGCGTTCCGACAGCCCGAACCACACGGCCAGCAACAGCAAGGCCCCGACGGTGGCGCGCAGCGACTGGAGCAGCAGGGTTTTCATGACGATCCCTTCGACGAGGACTAGGACGACTCGATTAGGAACTTTCCGTATCCAAAGGTACGACTTTCCGAACGGAACGTTTTTGCTCACCATCAACGAAATGGGGCGCTTCTGCCACCCGCGCGGGTCGCGGTATAATGGAAGGTTGACGCGAGCCTTACCGGACTTACACTGTGACTTACAGCATCAAAGAAATCTTCTACACCCTGCAGGGCGAAGGCGCCCATGCGGGCCGCCCGGCCGTGTTCTGCCGCTTTTCCGGCTGCAACCTGTGGACGGGCCGCGAGAGCGACCGCGCCACGGCCGTCTGCCAGTTCTGCGATACCGATTTCGTCGGCACCGACGGCGAACGCGGCGGCAAGTTCAGGGACGCCGCCAGCCTGGCGGCCGAGATCGACAGCCTGTGGCCGGACACGTACGCGGCCAGCAAATACGTCGTGTTCACGGGCGGCGAGCCGCTGCTCCAGCTGGACGCGCCGCTCATCGACGCCATGCACGCCGTCGGCTTCACGATCGCCATCGAGACGAACGGCACCTTGCCCGTCCCGCCGGGCGTGGACTGGATCTGCGTCAGCCCGAAGATGGGCTCGCAACTGGTGGTCGGCAAGGGCAACGAGCTCAAGGTCGTCATCCCGCAGGCGGGCCAGGACCTGGCCGCCTACGAACACCTGGATTTCGACAACTTCTTCGTGCAGCCGATGGACGGCCCGCTGGCCCGGTTCAACACGCAGCTGGCCATCGACACGTGCCGCCGCAATCCGAAGTGGAAGCTCAGCCTCCAGACCCATAAACTCCTGAACATTCCCTGACATGTTGACCATTACCCGCAAGCTGGAATTCGACGCCGGCCACCGCATCCCCGACCACAAGAGCCAGTGCCGCAACCTGCACGGCCACCGCTACACGCTGGAAATCACCTTGACGGGCGCCGTCATCGACGTCGAAGGCAATTCCGACAACGGCATGATCATGGATTTCTCCGACATCAAGGCGCTCGCCAAGGAGCATCTGGTCGACGTCTGGGACCACGCCTTCCTCGTCTACGAAAAGGACGAGTCCGTGCGCGGCTTCCTCGCCAGCCTGCCGGACCATAAAACGGTCGTGATCGACCGCATCCCGACCGTGGAAAACCTCGCGCAGGTGGCCTGGAACGTCCTCAGGGCCGCCTACAAGGACCGCTACGGCACCGGCCTGCGCCTGCAAAAGCTCGTGCTGCACGAAACCCCGAACTGCTGGGCCGAAATCACGGATGCCTGACGCGGACGACAACACGTACATGGGCCTGGCCCTGCAGGAAGCCCGCAAGGCCTGGGCCGCGGGCGAGGTGCCCGTGGGCGCCGTCGTCGTGCGCGACGGCGAGGTCATCGCCGCCGGCTTCAACCAGCCGATCGGGCGCCACGACCCGACGGCGCACGCCGAGATCGTCGCCCTGCGCGCGGCCGCCGAAAAGCTCGGCAACTACCGGCTGCCGGGCTGCGAGCTGTACGTTACGCTGGAACCCTGCGCGATGTGCTCGGGCGCCATGATGCACGCACGCCTGGCCCGCGTCGTGTATGCCGCGCCGGACCCGAAGACCGGCGTGTGCGGCTCCATCCTCGACCTGTTCGCGCTGGAGCAGCTGAATCATCACACGGACGTGGTCGGCGGCGTGCTGGCCGACGAAGCGAGCGCCATGCTCAAAGGGTTCTTCGCCGAACGCCGCGCCGCACGTCGCTGACGCCACCGCTTCGCCGAAAATGGTATGCTGGTTCCAGGCTGTCGCTGCCTTCCGGTAGCGGCGGATACTTATCGACCCATCGATCAATGCGGCAGCGCCATGCCAAGTCTGAACGCCAACGGGATCCGCATCGCCTTCGACACGGCGGGCGATCCGAAATCCGTGCCACTGCTGCTGATTTCAGGCCTCGGCCTGCAATTGACGGCCTGGCCGGACGAATTCGTCGACGGCCTCGTCGAACTGGGCTTTTACGTGATCCGTTTCGATAATCGCGACAGCGGCCTGTCGACGAAGTTCGAACACGCCGGCACGCCGAGCCTCACGCTGGCCTGGCTGAAGTCGCTGCTGCGCATCCCGCTCAAGCCACCGTATCGCCTGGAAGACATGGCGAATGACGCCATCGGCGTGCTGTCCGCGCTGGGCGTCGCGCGCGCCCACATCGTCGGGATATCGATGGGGGCCATGGTCGGGCAACTGATGGCGGCCAAATTCCCGTCGCGCGTGCTGAGCCTGACGTCGATCATGTCCAGCAGTGGCCGCCGCGGCCTGCCGGGACCGACACCCGCGGCACGCCGCGCACTGCTGCGTCGCCCACGCGGTTGGCACACTGCCGGCGACATCGACACGGCCATCGACTACAACGTACAGCTGCTGCAGGCGATCGGCAGCCCGGCGTACCCGACGCCGGAAAAGCATGTGCGCCGCCGCGTCGCCCGCGCGCTGCGCCGCAACTGCTGCCCGGGTGGGGTGTTGCGGCAAATGCTGGCCGTGGCGGCCAGCGGCGACCGCACGCCGCAGTTGCAGACGATCGTCGCCCCGACGCTCGTGATCCACGGCGCGGCCGATCCGCTCGTGCCGCCCGCATGCGGGGTCGACACCGCGCAGGCGATTCCCGGCGCCCGCCTCGAAGTCATCGAGGGCATGGGCCACGACCTGCCGTCCCAGCTGCTGGAGCGGCTCCTCGCCTTGATCGACGCCCATGCGCGCGGTAAGATGGCGCCCGACTCGACACCAAGGCTCTTCGTCAAACAGTGACCATCCATAAATTGGGGATCGCCGTCGTCGCGCCGGGCGGCTACGCGCCCGAGCCGGACGCCATCCCGCGCGGCATCGCGCGCCTCGAAGCCCAGGGCATCCTGGTCCACAATTACTACAAGCACGAAGAACGTCACCAGCGCTTCGGCGCGACGGACGCGGAGCGCCTCGCCCAACTGGAAGCGGCGGCGGCCGATCCGGACGTGCAGGTCGTGATGGCCCTCCGCGGCGCGTACGGCATGACCCGCCTGCTGCCGGACATCGACTTCGAACGGATGGCGGCGAGCGGCAAGATCTTCGTCGGCTATTCCGACATCACCGCATTCCACATGGGTCTGTACGCAAAGACGGGGGCGCCCAGCTACGCCGGCCCCATGTTCACGAGCGACTTCTGCGCCGCCGAATCCGACGATTTCACCCTGGGCGACTTCCTGCGCTGCCTCGCCGGGCCCACGCACACGGTGTCCGGCCACGGCGCCGCGAACCCGCGCCTCGACGTGGCGGGCACGGTGTGGGGCGGCAATCTCGCGATGATCATGTCGCTCATGGGCACCCCGTACTTCCCGCGCATCGACGACGGCATCATGTTCCTGGAAGACATCGCCGAGCACCCGTACCGCGTGGAGCGCATGCTGCTGCAACTGCTGCAGGCGGGCGTGCTGGACAAGCAGCGCGCCATCGTGCTGGGCGATTTCTCGGGCTACCGTCTCGGACAGATGGATAACGGCTACAACTTCGACGAGATGCTGACCTATATCCGCGCGACGCTGCCCGTGCCGGTGCTGACGGGACTGGAGTTCGGCCACATCGCGCGCCATGTGACGATCCCGTTCGGGGCGCGGGGCCATCTGCGGTGCGATGGCGAACGCTGGTCGCTGGCGCTGTCCGGTTACCCGACACGCCAGACCGCCTGACGCAGCCCACCCCCACAGTGGTAAAATGTGCGGTTAATCGAAAACCCACGCAATAAGGTTTCCCAGTGCTCAGTACAGCCAACATCACGATGCAGTTCGGCGCCAAGCCGCTGTTCGAAAATATTTCCGTCAAGTTCGGCGACGGCAACCGTTACGGCCTCATCGGCGCGAACGGCTGCGGCAAGTCGACCTTCATGAAGATCCTCGGCGGCGACCTCGAGCCGTCCGCCGGCAACGTCAGCCTCGACCCGCACGAGCGCCTCGGCAAACTCCGCCAGGACCAGTTCGCATACGAAGACGTGCGCGTGCTCGACGTGGTCATGATGGGCCACACGGAACTGTGGGAGGCCATCCGCGAACGCGACGCCATCTACGCCAATCCGGAAGCGACGGACGAGGATTACATGAAAGCGGCCGAGCTCGAAGGCAAGGTCGCCGAATACGACGGCTACTCGGCCGAAGCGCGCGCCGGCGAGCTGCTGCTCGGCCTGGGCATCGCCACCGACCTGCACCAGGGCCCGATGAGCGCCGTGGCGCCGGGCTGGAAGCTGCGCGTGCTGCTGGCGCAGGCGCTGTTCTCGGATCCGGACATCCTGCTGCTCGACGAGCCGACCAACAACCTGGACATCCACACGATCAGCTGGCTGGCGGACATGCTCAACCAGCGCAACTCGACGATGATCATCATCTCGCACGATCGCCACTTCCTGAACTCGGTCTGCACCCACGTGGCCGACATGGACTACGGCACGCTGAAGGTCTATCCGGGCAATTACGACGACTAC
This sequence comes from Massilia sp., assembly GCA_045810485.1. GTDB lineage: Bacteria > Pseudomonadota > Gammaproteobacteria > Burkholderiales > Burkholderiaceae_D > Telluria. The sequence goes on from JBJMVU010000061.1 coordinate 44,664, forward strand.
ATGGAAGCGTCGACGCA
>JBJMVU010000062.1:0-26969 GCA_045810485.1 Massilia sp.
CTCGCTGAAAGACACGATCAAAGGCTTCAAGATGATCGCGTCGGGCGAGCTGGACCACCTGCCGGAGCAGGCGTTCTACATGGTCGGCACCATCGAAGAAGCGATCGAAAAGGCCAAGAAGCTGGCTGCTTAAGAGCTAGCCTCTTCAAAGGACACTTATGGCAAATACCATTCACGTTGACGTCGTCTCGGCCGAAGAGCAGATCTTTTCGGGCGAAGCGGAATTCGTCGCGTTGCCGGGTGAATCGGGTGAGCTGGGTATCTACCCGATGCACACCCCCTTGATCACGCGCATTCGCCCGGGCGCCGTGCGCATCAAGGTGGCGGGCCGCAGCGACGAAGAGTTCGTGTTCGTCGCCGGCGGCATCCTGGAAGTCCAGCCGAAAGGCGTGACCGTCCTCGCCGACACCGCGATCCGCGGCGCCGACCTGGACGAAGCGAAAGCCCAGGAAGCCAAGCGCAAGGCCGAAGAGCTGATGCTCAACAAGGACTCGGCGATCGACTACGCCAAGGCGCAAGCCGAACTGGCGGCCGCGATCGCCCAGCTGGCGGCCATCGCCAAGCTGCGTCATAAAGGACGCTGATCGCTGGTTGTTCGAGCGCTCAAAAGAAAGGCAGCCCCCGGGCTGCCTTTTTTATTGCCTAAAACCGGGGTCAGAGCCCGGTTCTTGGAAATTGTTCGCAGGTCATTGCCAAAATTCGGGCTCTGACCCCGGTGTAAGCTGCGCCGTCCGAAGATGCAAACCTGATAAGCTAGCATCAACGACAAGACGACGAGTAACCCCATGCGAACCATCGAACAAATCCTCCGCGCTGCCCGGACCGTGGCCGTCGTCGGGCTCTCGAACAAGCCCGAGCGCGCCAGCCTGGAAGTCGCCAGCTACCTGCAGGCGCAGGGCTACCGCATCATCCCCATCAATCCCGCGTATGCCGGCCAGGAGATCCTCGGCGAGGCCGTCTACGCCACCTTGCAGGAAGCGGCCGACGCGCTGGCGTCGTCCGGCACGCGCATCGATGTCGTCGATTGCTTCCGCAAATCCGAAGAGATCCCGCCGATCGCCAAGGACGCCATCGACGTGCGCGCCGGCTGCCTGTGGATGCAGCTCGGCATCGAGAACCAGGTCGCCGCCGACCTGGCCCGTGCCGCCGGCCTGGACGTGGTGATGAACCACTGCATGCTGATCGAACACCGCAAGCTGGGAGAACAGGCCGCATGAGCATGCTGGAACGCTTCCGCGCGCCCAAGAAACTGGAACTGCGCGACAAGGATGCCGGCGACACTCCGCTGCGCGACGACAAGAAGGGCAAGCTTAAAAATGGCGAGATCAAGGAGCGCGAGCGGGTACTCACCGTCGAACTGACCGACGAGATCGCGAAGCTGCAGGAAAAACTGTATGCGGCGCGCGAGCAAAAGCTGCTGCTGATCCTGCAGGGCATGGACACGTCCGGCAAGGACGGCACCGTGCGTGCGCTGTTCTCGCAGATCAATCCGATGGGCCTGCACGCCACGGGTTTCGTGGCCCCGACGGAAAAGGAAAAGGCCCACGATTTTCTCTGGCGCGTGCACGCGCGCGTGCCGGCCAAGGGAGAAATCGGGATCTTCAACCGCAGCCATTACGAGGACGTGCTTGTGCCGCGCGTCCTCGGCACGCTGGACGGGAAGGACCTCGAGCGCCGCTACGCCCAGATCCGCGACTTCGAGCGCATGCTGGCCGAGACGGGGACGACGGTCATGAAGGTCTTCCTGCACATCTCCAAGGATGAGCAGCGCGAGCGCCTGCAGGCGCGCCTGGACGATCCGGAAAAGCACTGGAAGTTCGACCCGGCCGATCTGGTCGCGCGCGAAAAATGGGACGTTTATCAGAACGCCTACGCCGACGCGATCAACGCGACGGACGGCGATCACGCGCCGTGGTACGTCGTGCCGGCCGATTCGAAGACGCACCGCAACCTGATCATCGCCCACCTGATGCTGGAGACGATGCAGGGCATGAAGCTCGAATGGCCGGCGCCGAAGGCGGACATGGCGAAGGTAAGGATAGACAACTGAGTCGACGGCTGAGCCTGCCGGTCCGCACGGATTGACATAGAATGAAGATCCACCAACCCGTGCGATCTTCCGACCATGTTCAAGTCCACCGCTTTGCTGCTTTCCCTCGGCGCCGCCGCGACGTTCTCCACGATGACGGCGGCGCCCGCGCTGGCGCAGACGCCGGCCGCCCAGCCCGCGGCCCATCCGGCCAGCTGCCCGGCCGTCCTGAAGCACACCTTCAACCGCCTGCAGGACGAAGCGCCGCAGGACCTGTGCCAGTACAGCGGCAAGGTCGTGCTGGTGGTGAACACGGCCAGCTACTGCGGTTTCACCAAGCAGTACGAAGGCCTGGAAAAACTGTACGCGAAGTACGCGCCGCGCGGCCTCGTCGTGCTGGGCTTCCCGTCGAACGATTTCAAGCAGGAAGACGCGGATGCGAAGAAGATCGCCGAGCTCTGCTACAACACGTACGGCGTGAAGTTCCCGATGTTCACCAGTACCGTCGTGTCCGGCGATAAAGCCAATCCGCTGTATTCGGAGCTGATCAAGGCGACCGGCAATCAGCCCAAGTGGAATTTTAATAAATACCTGATCGACCGGAACGGCAAAGTCATCGATTACTTCCCGAGCAAGGTGACGCCGGAAGATCCGACCCTCGTCGGCAAGATCGAGCAGGCGCTCAAAGGCTGAGCCCGCCCGTCATCCCATCGTGGGCATTTTGATGCACATCAACGATTTTGTTGAGGTGGCTTAATAGACTACCTTCATCGAATCCGCGAAGAAGAGTCCCACGATGCACCTCCCCACCTGAACCGCCGCAGCACCGAATCCCCGCTTCCTCCAAAAGCGTGCCGGCCGTAACAAGCCGGTTTTGGCCGGCCTCGCGCTGGCCCTTTTTATTTGCGCAGCACGGCGCGCAGCGGGCCGCGCAAGGCATTGCAGACGACGATCTCCTGCGCGCGCACGAGGCTCTCGCGCGTGAGCGGGCATTCGATCGCGCCCCAGGCCGGATCGTCCAGCAGCACACCGCGCATCACGCCGGGCAGCACCCCGGACGACAACGGCGGCGTGTACCAGTGACCGCCGATCTTCACGAACACGTTGCTGCGGCCGCCTTCGGTCAATTCGCCGCGTTCGTTGAAGAACAGCGTGTCGAACGCGCCCACGCTTTCCGCCGCGCGCCAGGCGGCGTCGTAGCGGTTGCGGATGCTCGTTTTATGGCGCAGGAAGACGTCGTGCGCGCGGGTCGGCTCAATCGCCAGCAGCACGGCGACCGGTTCCCGCAGCGGCGCCAGCGCACCCGTCTGCACGACGATTTCTCCGCTGGGACGCAGCGCGAGGCGCAGGCGGTGCGGCGCGTCGTCCGGCAGCGTCGCACAGGCTTCGAGCGCGGCGCCGCGTGCCAGCTCCGGCTTGAACGGATGGCCGAAATACGCGGCCGATGCGCCCAGGCGCGCGAGATGGCGCTCCAGGTGCCGGCAGCCGTCCGCGCGCGTGGCGTAGATCGTTTCGAAGATCTCGAAGTCGTTCGCGAGGCCCGTGAGGAAGCTCGCCTTGAGCCGGCATTCCGCATACTCGGCGCCGGGGTCGCTGTCGTACACGATGCCCGCGCCGACACCCAGCTCGCCGTGGCGCACGCCGTTCTGTTCCGGCTGCAGCGTCAGGGTGCGGATCGGGACGGATAAACAGAAGTCGCCAAACGCCGCATTCTGCAGCGTCCCGAACCCGCTGCCGGTCGGCGGATCGATCCAGCCGATCGCGCCCGTGTAGATGCCGCGCGCGGCCGGTTCCAGTTCGCGGATGATTTCCATCGTGCGGCGCTTGGGCGCGCCCGTGATCGAGCCGCAGGGATACAGTGCGTCGAAGATGGCTTTCAGCCCGGTGCCCGGTGCGAGCTGGGCCTGCACGGTCGACGTCATCTGCAGTACGCTGCTGTAGCGTTTGACTTCGAACAGCGCGGGCACGCCCACGCTGCCGGTGCGCGCGATGCGTCCCAGGTCGTTGCGCAGCAGGTCGACGATCATGAGGTTTTCGGCGCGGTTCTTCGGGTCGGCGGCCAGCTGCTGCGCGCGCACGGCGTTCAGCACGTCGTCGTTCTCCGCCGGCGCCGTGCCTTTCATCGGGCGCGCCAGCAGGCGGCCGGCGTCGTGGCGCACGAACAGTTCCGGCGACAGTGACAGCACCGCGCGTCCGTCGGGGAGGGAGATGAGGGCGCCGTAGGGCACCGGCTGGCGCGCACGCAGGCGCGCGTACAGCTGCCTGATGTCGCCGAAGGCGTCGAAGCGCAGACGATAGGTGTAATTGACCTGGTACGTGTCGCCCGCCGCGATGTAGTCGCGGATGCGTTCGATGGCCTGCGTGAACGTGGCGTCGTCGACGTTGGCGCGCACGGCGCCGATGCCGGCCGGGCCATGTTGTTCGTCCGCCTTGAGCCAGGCATCGACCTGGTCCGCGTCCAGCATGGTGTAGCGCTCGAACAGCAGCACCTGGGCCAGCGGCGCGTGCGGTTCGCGCGCGGGCGCGATGCCGAGCAGCTGCTCGCCCAGTTCGTAGGTCAGCACCGGCACCGCGTACAGGCCGCGCGCGAGGGCGTCCTGGACGCCGTCCAGCAGGCGCGGCCAGTCTTCCACGCGCTGGCACGACAGCATGCCCGTATAGCCCTCGTACAGGCGCGAGCGCGCCTGCGCATGGCCTTCGGGGCTCGCATCGTCGAGCAGGGCGAACACGGTGGCGTCCATGGCGGTGGTCAGGCGGCGAGCAGGAGGGCCAGCTGCAGCGGGCTGTTCTCGGTGGGGTGTTGTTTGAAACCGCTCTTGGCGTAGCGGTGCCAGCGTCCCGTCACGTACGCGACGAGCATTCCGGCGCGCGCGACCACCTCTTCCTCGCGGCCGTGGCCCTGCGTGCTGGCGACGCGCAGCGCCTGCTTGAACGCCAGTTCGACCTTGTCGTAGAACAGGTTCATGCGCAGGATCAGGCGGTCGTCTTCGCCGACGAGGGCGTCGCCGATCAGCACGCGCGTCATGCCCGGATTGTTGGCGGCGAACGACAATAAAATCTGCAGCATCGCATGCGCCTGCGCGACGCCGTTGTCCTCGCGCTCCCCGACCTGGTTGAACAGGGTGAACACGGTGCCTTCGATGAATTCGATCAGGCCCTCGAACATCTGCGCCTTGCTGGCGAAATGGCGGTACAGGGCCGCTTCCGACACCGACAGCCTGGCGGCCAGCGCCGCCGTCGTGATCTTCTCGCCCTTCGGGTGTTCGAGCATGGCCGCCAGGGCCTGGAGGATCTGCTGTTTGCGTTGGCCCGGCTTGGTGCTTGCCATGTTGTTAGAGGTTCCCAGTGTGATGTCTTGGTGCGAGTCGGCCCAGATGCGCGGGCAGCTGAAGAACGGATTTTACTTTGACATCGACGTAGCCGGGGCGTTTGACCATCTTCGGCAGGGGGGCTTTGCCGATCGGGTCGCCGTAGCGCAGGTATTGCGTGACCCAGACCGTGCGCACGCCGAGTTGCTTCGCGCGCTTGAGATTCATGAGCGTGTCCTCGACGAGGATGCAGCGCCCGGCCGACAGGCCATGGCGGCGCAGCAGGCGGCGCAGCATCAGCTTCGACGGCTTGGGACGCAGCTGCCCGTGCACGCGCATGTCCTCGATCGAGACGTGGTGGGCGAACTGGCGCTGCAGTCCGATGTGGCGCACGACGCCCGTCGAATACGCGGTCGGCGCGTTCGTCAGCAGGATCTTGCGGCCCGGGAGGCGGCGCAGCAGGCGTTCCAGGCCGCGCTCGTAGCGCACCAGTTCGTGCAGTGCGCCGATGTCGTGCGTCCGGCGCAGGAAGTCGGCCGCGTCGACGCGGTGGTGGCGGATCATGCCCAGCAGCGTGGCGCCATAACGCTTCCAGTAGCCGACGCGCGCCGCATCGACGGCTTCCTGGCTGGCGGGCGTGACGCCGTCGCCGAGCACGCGCGCGATGTACGTGTTCATGTTGGCGCTGATCGCCGGGAAGATCGCGTGCGATGCGTCGTGCAGCGTGTTGTCGAGGTCGAACAGCCAGACAGGCGAGGGGAGCTTGGGCACGTGAAAGCAAAACAAACGGACAAGGGGAACCGCGATTATATCGGGATGGCGTCAATGGGTTCCCCTGATCCATCTCGCATGCCGGGCCGATTGGCCGATCGACAATCGGCTCAGGATGACTTCAGCGAGGTGCATATGCGTCGCTTTTTTCTCGGCTTGTTTCTCCTGTCCCTGGCATGCCTGCAAGCCGCGCCGCTGGCCCACGCGACCGACCGCGGCGCGCTGTTCCGGCTCACGCTGGACGGCCACGTGATGCATCTGTTCGGCACCTTGCACGTCGGCGTGCCGGACTTCTATCCGCTCGAAGACCGCATCACGGGCGCGCTGGCCGAGGCGTCCACGCTGGCGCTCGAGATCGATCCCGACCAGCCGCGCGCCGACCTGCTGAACGCGTTGCAGACCTACGGCATGCTGGCGCCCGGCAACCCCGCCTACGACAGCCTGCCATTCGAACAAAAGCAGCGTCTCGACAGACTGCTGGCGCAGGGCGGCCTCGACGCGTCATCCATGCTCGGCTTCAAACCGGTGCTGCTGGCGACGATGCTCACCCTGGCCGAATACACGCGCCAGGGTTACCGGACGGACCGGTCGAGCGACGCCTGGCTGGCCCGCCAGGCGCGCCGCCGGCATGTCCGGGTGCTGGCGCTGGAATCGCTGGGCGGCCAGCTGGCCTTGCTCGACCGCCTGCCGGCGCCGGACCGCTGGCGCTTTCTGGAAGAGATGATGGACACGATCGAATCCGGCGCCCAGCGCATGGAAGCCCGCGAAATCGTGCGGGCCTGGAGCACGGCGGACCGGCGCGCGCTCGACCGGATGGCGGAGAAATGCGAGGCCGACCGCAGCGTCTCGGGCCGCTTCGTGACGCAGGTGCTGCTGAAGGAGAGAAACGTCGGCCTGGCCGACCGCCTGTTGCAATTGCTGCGATCGGAAGACCGGACCGTGGCCGCGATCGGCGTGCTGCATTTGCTGGGGACGGGGAGTGTGCCGGCTTTGCTTGAACAAAGCGGGGTGATGGTCGAACGAATCTATTAAGTGTCGGCTTAAACCGTCATTCCCGCGCACGCGGGAATCCATACTGAAGTTGCTAAAGAGGCTCAGTATGGATCCCCGCTTTCGCGGGGACGACGGGATGGGGAAATAAAAATTCTGGCGGAGCGGACGGGGCTCGCCCACGTTCCGCGGGCCGCGGTTTCGCTTGCAAGCGAAACCCTTCGAGCCCCACACCGTGCCTCCCGCAGGGGAGGCACTCTGATAGAACGAAAAAGGGTCCGACGAATCGGACCCTTTTTCTAAATTCTGGCGGAGCGGACGGGGCTCGAACCCGCGACCCCCGGCGTGACAGGCCGGTATTCTAACCAACTGAACTACCGCTCCAGCTTTTACTGCAATCTCGCATGGTGACGCTTGTCATCGCGCCGCGAGTGTCCTGCATTCCTGCCGCGGACAAACGCGCGGCGTGGACAAGATGCTTGTCTTATCCGTTACGTCAGGCATCGGGGATACCAAAACAGGCGGGAATCTGGACAAATTCTGGTGCCCTTGACGTGGATTGAACACGTGGCCTCTCCCTTACCAAGGGAGTGCTCTACCACTGAGCTACAAGGGCATCGTCATTATGTGGCGCGGTTGAGACGCCACAGAATTTCAGTGCGAGCGGATCATAGTGCCAAAAGCCTGTTCGGTCAAGACTTCCAGCAACAAAGAGTGCTCGATGCGGCCATCGATGATGTGCACGGTGTTCACGCCCGACTTGGCGGCGTCCAGGGCAGACGAGATTTTCGGCAGCATGCCGCCGGAAATCGTGCCGTCCGCGAACATCTCGTCGATCTCGCGTGCCGACAGGTCGGTCACCAGGTTGCCGGTCTTGTCCTGCACACCGGCGATATTGGTCATCATGATCAGCTTTTCGGCTTTCAGGATTTCCGCGATCTTGCCGGCGACGACGTCGGCATTGATGTTGTAGGCCTGGCCATCCTGGCCGAAACCGATCGGCGAGATGATCGGGATGAAGGCGTCGTCCTGCAGCGCTTTCACGACGGCCGGATTGATCGCCTCGATTTCACCGACGAAACCGATGTCGAGGAATTCGCCCGGCTTCTCCTTGTCCGGCATCGCCATCCTGCGTGCGCGGATCAGGCCGCCGTCCTTGCCGGTCAGGCCCACGGCCTGGCCACCGTAGTGGTTGATCAGCATGACGATGTCCTGCTGGACTTCGCCGCCCAGCACCCACTCCACCACTTCCATGGTTTCTTCGTCGGTGATGCGCATGCCTTGCACGAAGGTGCCCTGCTTGCCGATTTTCTTCAGGGCGTTGTCGATCTGCGGACCGCCGCCGTGCACCACGACCGGATTCATGCCGACCAGCTTCAGCAGGATGACGTCGCGCGCGAAGCCGTGCTTCAGGCGCTCGTCGGTCATCGCATTGCCGCCGTATTTGATGACGATGGTCTTGCCGTGGAAATTACGGATGTAGGGGAGTGCTTCGGCCAGGATCTGCGCCTTGATCTGCGGCGAGACCGCAGTCAGGTCGTTGTTCTGGTCGGCGCCCGTCAGATTGGTCAGCGTTGCGTTCATTGGCGGTCCGGAAAAGAATTTGCGAGATTTTACAGGCAATAGCCTACCGCAGTGGCCATTATAGAAGTTCTATGTTGTATTTTCTGGCACCCGCCGTTAAGGTGCATTACATCTGGATACACGATGTCACCTTTCGCATGAGCACTTGTTCACAATGCGGCGCCGAATTCGGCTGCGCGATGGCCGACGGCGACGACGGCGCACCGTGCTGGTGCACGAAGCTGCCGCCCGTCGTGGCGCTGCCGGCGCCCGGCGCAGCGGCCGGGTGCTGGTGTCCGGCCTGCCTGGAGCAGCATATCGCGCAACGAGCCGCCAGGGCGCCGGATACGTGAAGCAGCGTCAGCGCGCCGTCCGAAAAAACCGCATCATTTCGCGGCTCGCGTTCGGCCCCTTGCCGTCCGTATAGCTGCCGCGCGTGTCGCCGCCCGACCAGGCGTGGCCGGACCCGTGGATCACCCAGTGTTCCGCATGGATGCTGCCGTCGGGCCGGCGGTGCACGGTGCGCGTATAGGCGTGGCCATCGGGCACGGCGCCAGGCTCGACCACGACGTCTTCCGACGGGTGGCGCCGGCGCTGGTTGATCAGTTCGTCGCCATTGGCCGGATGCACGGTCGTGTCGCGGTCGCCGTGGAACACGATGATCGGCAAGGATTTGCCCGGCTTGTGGCCGGTGCGGAAATCGCCCTTCATCGCCGCCATCGCCGACGGCAGGTCATGCGCGGCCGCGAACGGCAGGCCGGAGTGGACCCCGACGGCCGCATAGATCTCCGGATACAGCGTGCCCATGATGGCCGCCATGGCGCCGCCCGCGGACAGGCCCGCGACGTAGACGTGTTTCGGATCGATCACATAGCGCGCCATGATGTCCTGCGTGAGCCCGGCGATGATAGCCGGCTCGCCCTGGCCTTTCTGCTGGTCGGCCGCGCTGAACCAGTTCCAGCAGCGCGTCGCGTTGGCCTGCTGCGACTGGGCGGGATACGCGACGAGGCAGCCGTATTCCTCGGCCAGGGTGTTCATGCCCGTGCCGAGCGCAAAGTCGTCGGGATGTTGCGCGCAGCCGTGCAGCATTACGACCAGTGGTGCGGGCTGTCCGGCATAGGTGCTCGGGATATACAGTTTGTAGTCGCGGGTGCCGGCGTCGTTCGTATGGCTGGCGTCGATGAATTGGCCGGGCAGGCCGATCGCGGCCGCGCCCGTCGACAGCGGCGGCACATTGAACGGGTTGGCGCTCTGGCCCAGGCGGGACAGGTCGGCCAGCATGTCGGAAAAGGCGTCGTAGGTCGGATAGTTGGAGGCCGGAGGCGCCATGGTTTCCACGTTGTTGACCGCCGCGGTCTGCACGGCGGCGGCATTCTTGACGGATTCCCGGATGACGGTGCCGGCCACAGCGGGTCCGCGGCGCATCAGGGATCGGGTCGCTGCACGCATTTGCGCCAGGAACTTGTGATTCAGGGTCATCGGCACTCCTTGTGGGGTGTGTCGGCAATGCCGCCGGCGCGTGGCTGAGGCATCGATCGAGGGTTTAGTCTTGATGGCGAAGCTTGCGCGAACCTTACAGAGGGGATAAGCGCAACGCGCAACGGAAGAGTCCAGTCTACGCGGGTAGGCTCGTCGGTCAAGCGTGATTCGTCCCGGTAGGTTAATCTGCGCACCATGTGTCCCATATTCCAGACCAGTCCGCGCTTCGAGTGGCGCGACACAATACCCAAGCGTGCACAGGCCACGGCATGAATGACACATGTCTTCCGCCGGAACAACAGACGCCGGTACCTTCTCCGTGCATCAATGTGTGCAAGATGTCGCCCGTGACGGGCCTGTGCGAAGGCTGCCTGCGCACGATCGACGAGATCCTCGCCTGGGGCCGTGCCGACGACGACAGCAAACGCGCCGTGTGGGCGGAGATCCGCCGGCGCGAAGAACAGATCCAGTTCGACTGATGCTGCCGCCGGCCATCCAGGTGTTCGAGCGCGGCTGGCTGTCGTCCAACAATATCCTGCTCACGGGCCGCTTCGACGCGACGCTCGTCGACACGGGCTACGTCACGCACGCTGCGCAGACGGTGTCTCTCGTGCGCCACGCGCTGCAGGGCCGCCCGCTCACCCGCATCGTGAATACCCACCTGCACTCAGACCACTGCGGCGGCAACGCCGCGCTGCGCGACGCGTACGGCTGCCGCATCGCGATCCCGGCGGCGGAGTGCGCGAAGGTCGACGCGTGGGACGAGGACGCGCTGAGCTTTCGCGCCACCGCCCAGCAATGCCCGCGTTTCACGTATGACGACGCGCTCGAACCGGGACAGTGCCTGCGCATGGGCGACCTCGACTGGCAGGCGCTCGCGGCGCCGGGCCACGATCCGCATGCGCTGCTGCTATGGTGCGCGGAGGAGGGCGTTCTGATTTCCGGCGACGCGCTGTGGCAGAACGGCTTCGGCGTCGTGTTCCCCGAACTGGCCGGCGAACCCGGTTTTGATGACGTGCGCGCCACGCTGGACCTGGTCGCGACGCTGGACGCCCGCGTCGTCGTCCCCGGCCATGGTTCTCCGTTTTGCGACGTGGCGGCCGCGCTGGACCGGGCCCGGTCGCGCCTGGATTACCTGGCGGCCGATCCGGTGCGCAATGCGGAGAACGCCGCCCGGGTGCTCATGAAATTCCTGCTGCTGGAACGGCGGCGCCTGCCATTGGCCGAGGTCGAGTCGCTGTGCGCGTCCGTGCCGCTGCTCGTGCTCGCGCGCGAGCGCTTCCTGCACGGCGCCAGCGGCGACCTGGCGGCCCGGCTCGTGCGGGCGCTCGTCAAGGCGGGGGCGGCGCGCGTGGAAGGCGATACACTCGTCGATAATTAGAGCGCGAAATCTAGCACGGTCGTGCTTTTATCATCCATAATCGATGGGTCAGATCAACTATCGCGAGAAATCCATGGCGCTGCCTCCCGTCCTGCAAAACCTGTCCCTCCCCGTCATCGCGTCGCCGATGTTCATCGCCAGCGGTCCCGCGCTGGTGGCCGCGCAGTGCAAGGCGGGCATCGTCGGGTCCTTTCCGGCGCTCAACGCGCGTCCGGCCGAGCTGCTCGACACGTGGCTGACGGACCTCCAGCAGGAACTGGCGGATTACCAGGCAGCACATCCGGACAAGAAGGTCGGTCCGATCGCCGTCAACCAGATCGTGCACCAGTCGAACGACCGCCTGGAACACGACGTGGCCGTGTGCGTGAAGCACCAGGTGCCGATCATCATCTCGTCGCTGCGCGCGCCGCCGAGAGAAATGCTGGACGCCGTGCACGCCTACGGCGGCATCGTCATGCACGACGTGGTGTCGATCCGCCACGCGGAAAAGGCGCTGGAAGCGGGCGTCGACGGCCTGATCCTCGTCGCGGCCGGCGCCGGCGGCCATGCGGGCGCGCTGTCGCCGTTCGCGCTGGTGGGTGAAGTGCGCAAATTCTTCGACGGCCCGATCGCGCTGTCGGGTTCCATCGCCACGGGCGACGCCATCCTCGCCGCGCAGGCGATGGGCGCCGACTTCGCCTACATCGGCTCGCGCTGGCTGGCCACGCGCGAATCGAACGTCACCGACGCCTACCGCAACGCGATCGTGGAATCGTCGGCGTCCGACGTCGTCTACACGAACCTGTTTACAGGCGTGCACGGCAATTACCTGAAAAAATCGATCGTGGAGGCGGGGCTGGATCCGGACAACCTGCCGGTGTCGGACAAGAGCAAGATGAGTTTCGGGTCGGGCAGCGCGAAGGCGTGGCGCGATATCTGGGGCGCGGGGCAGGGCGTCGGCCTGATGGATGACGTGCCGACGGTCGCCGAGATGGTGGAGCGCCTGACGCAGCAGTATCAGGCGGCAAGGGAGCGGCTGGGGCTGAAGGCCTGAGTTAGCGTGTCAACGTCGCCCCTGCGAAGGCAGGGGCTAATTTTGCGTGCGCGGCCGCTCGACCTTGGATCCCCGCCTGCGCGGGGATGACGATGGTTAAGGATGCGGTGATGCCTCCATCACCTTGTCCGCATCCCGGATCACCCACAACCCCGGCAGGTTGCGCCAATACCCGTGCGCATCCATGCCGAAGCCGACGACGAACTGGTTCGGCACGGTGAGGCCGACGATGTCCGCCTGGACCGGTTTCACCTTGCCGAGGTCCTTGTCGGCAAACACGGCCAGGATCACCTCGGCCGCGCCCATGTCGAGCAGGCGCTGCTTCACGTGGGCCAGCGTCTCGCCTTCGTCGAGGATGTCGTCGACGATGATGATCGTGCGGCCCGTGACGTCCTGGCGCGGGATGACTTTCCACACGACTTCGCCACCGCGGTCCAGGTCGCCGTAGCGGGTGACGTGGATGTAGTCGAATTCGAGCGGGAACGTGAGTTGCGGGAGCAGGCTGCCGGTGAACACCACCGCGCCGCCCATGACGCCCAGCACGAGCGGGAAGTCGCTTGTCTCGTCGTTGTCGAAACGCTGGTTCAGCACCTCGGCGACGTTGCGTACGGCCGCCTGGACCTGGTCCGCGCTGATGATTTCCTCGGCATTGGCCAGCAGGGCGCGGGCGCGGTTGTAGTGAAAGTCTTGCATGATATTTCAGAGTCGGTTGCAGGATCGGAATAATCCCTGGGTGTGCGATTATCCGCCAGTTTGCGCCTGCGCGCGATTTCCGGCGGCGCGGGTCGGCGGTATGCTTCAGAGGGCGTATCATACCGGCTTGATAAACACATCACGCGACAACCGAGCCACCATGCCAGCACCTGACTCCACCCACGTGCGCGCCGAGCGCCTCGAGAAGCTGCGCGCCGCGATGGCGCGCCACCAGGTCGACGCCTTCATCGTGCCGTCCGCCGATCCGCACCTGTCCGAATACCTGCCCGGCCGTTGGAAGGGCCGCGAATGGCTGTCCGGCTTCACCGGTTCCGTCGGCACGTTCATCGCCACGCAGGACTTCGCCGGCGTCTGGACGGACGGGCGCTACTACACGCAGGCCGAGACCGAACTGGCCGGCACGGCGATCCAGTTGATGAAGATCCCGTCCGGCGCGAGCCTGCTGCACATCGACTGGCTCGCGGACAACCTCGACGAGGGCCGGACCGTGGCCGTGGATGCGCGCGTGCTGGGCCTCGCCGTCGCGCGCCTGCTGGGCGATGCGCTCGCCGCGCGCGGCGTCAGGCTGCGCACCGACCTCGACCTGCTGGACGAGATCTGGGATGACCGTCCCGGCCTGCCGCCCGAGCCGGTCTACGAGCACGCGGCGCCGTTCGCCGTGCTCGATCGCGCCGACAAACTGCACGCGACGCGCAACGCGATGGCGAAGCTGGGCGGCGAACGCCACTTCATCTCGACGCTCGACGACATCGCCTATCTGTTCAACCTGCGCGGCGCCGACGTCAGCTTCAATCCCGTGTTCCTCGCGCACGCGCTGGTGGAACCGACGGGCGCCACGCTGTTCGTTGCCGACGGCAAGATCGATGCGAGCCTGCGCGCGCGGCTGGAACAGGATGGCGTGCGCGTCGCCCCGTACGACCAGGCGCAGCATGCGCTGGCCGCGCTGCCCGCCGACAGCGCGCTGCTGATCGACCCGCGCCGCATCACGGCCGGCATGCGCGCCGCCGTGCCGGCGCACGTGCGCGTCGTGGAAGCCATCAACCCGACGACGCTCGCCAAATCGCGCAAGCTCGATGCCGAGATGGACCACGTGCGCGACACGATGGAACACGACGGCGCCGCCCTGTGCGAATTCTTCGCATGGCTCGAACAGACGCTGGCCGACCGCAGTTCTCCCGATCCTTCCCGCGCGCTTCTGGACGAAGTCCACATCGACGAGCAGATCACGGCGGCCCGTGCGCGCCGTCCGCATTTCGTGAGTCCGAGCTTCGGCACCATCGCCGGCTTCAATGCGAACGGCGCGATCATGCACTACCGCGCGTCGAAGCAGGACTGCGCCGTGATCGAGGGCGACGGCCTGCTGCTGATCGACTCCGGCGGCCAGTACCTGGGCGGCACGACGGACATCACGCGCGTCGTCCCCGTCGGCACGCCGTCCGCCGCGCAAAAGCGCGATTTCACGCTGGTGCTGAAAGGGATGATCGCGTTGTCGATGGCGCGCTTCCCGCGCGGTACCAAAGGGCCGATGCTCGATGCGTTGGCGCGCGCGCCGATCTGGGCGGCCGGCATCGACTACGGCCACGGCACCGGCCACGGCGTCGGCTACTTCCTCAACGTGCACGAAGGGCCGCAGGTGATCTCGCCGTCGGCGCCGCCGGAGCCGCACACGGCGCTGGAACCGGGCATGATCACGTCGAACGAGCCGGGCATCTATCGCCCCGGCCAGTGGGGCATCCGCATCGAGAACCTCGTGCTGACGCGCGTCGTCGGCGACGAAGGCTTCGGAGAATTCCTCGGCTTCGAAACGCTGACCTTGTGCCCCATCGACACGCGCTGCATCGACCTGGCGCTGATGCGCGGGGACGAGGTCGCGTGGCTGAACGACTACCATCGCAGCGTACGCGCGCGCCTGCTGCCGCACGTGAGCGGCGCCGCGCGCGACTGGCTCGAACTGCGTACCAGGGAGATCTGACATGGCCAGCGCACGTTCCACCCGAGCCAGTGCCGCCGTCGACCGGCTCAAGCGGCGCACCGGCGTGACGTCGTATTCGATGGCGCGCACCGGCGACGGCCTGTTCTTCCTGTCCGAAAAGCCGGGCGCGCCGCCGCTGTGCGCGCCGCTCGAGCTGGACGAGTTCGTGGCGTTCGTCAACGGCCTCGGTCCGCAGGAGGTCAAACGCGTCAGCAAGCACGACGTCGAATTCGAAAAACAGCTGGTCAGGAAAAAGACTTGACGGCGCCCGCATCGAACGACTTGGCCCTGACCCTGCCCGAGCTGTTCGGCGCGTACTGGTCGCAGGCCGAACTGGCGACGAATGCGCTGATCCTGCTGAACCTGGCGGGCGCCCTGCTGCTGGGGCTCATGGTCGGCTACGAGCGTTCGTACCACGGCCGCGCTGCCGGCATGCGCACCTATGGCCTCGTGTGCATGGCGTCGTGCGCGCTGACCATCGTCGCCGGTTATCCGAGCCACTGGTTCGGCGGGCACGGATCGTCCGTGGCGCTCGTCGATCCCACGCGCGTGATCCAGGGCGTCGTCACCGGCATCGGCTTCCTCGGCGCCGGCGTCATCATGCGCTCGGGCTTCAACATCAGCGGCCTGACGACGGCGGCGTCGATCTGGTCGTCGTCCGTGATCGGCATCCTCGTGGGTCTCGGTTTCTACATGGCCGCGATGGGTCTCGCGTTCTTCTCCGCGATGATCATGATCTACCTGAACAAGGCGGTGGGCCTGCTGCCGTCGCGCCACGCGGTGGCCGTCACCCTGCACTTCAAGCCAGGCGTGTATCCGCAGGAAGAGACGCTGCGCCGCGCGGCGGTGGAGCGCGGCTACGAGATCGCCGGCGGCTCGCTGACGATCTCCAGCGAGAAGGGCTGCCAGGAATGGCATTTCGTCGCGCTGGAACTGGCCGGCAAGCCGGGCGCGCCGCTGTCGCTGCTGGCCAGCGAGCTGTCCACGTTCGAAGGCGTGGACGGCTTCCAGCTTTCGCACGCACGCAACTGACAAACACATAGAGGAGCACATGACCCCGCAGGACGTTCTCGATTTCTGGTTCGGCGCACCGGGCAGCCTTGATGCGGGTCAGCCGCGCCGCGAATGGTTCGTCAAGAAGGACGAATTCGATGCCGTCATCCGCGACCGCTTCGGCGCCGCCATCGACCAGGCGCTGGCCGGCGGCCTGCGCGAATGGGATGAGAGCGGGCCGCAGGGCGCGCTCGCGCGCATCCTCGTGCTCGACCAGTTCACCCGCAACGCCCACCGCAACACACCCCTCTCGTTCGCCGGCGACGCCCTGGCGCTGGCGGCCGCGAAGTCGCTCGTCGACAGCGGCGCCGACCGCGAACTGCCGCCGCTGCAGCGCGCCTTCGCCTACCTGCCGTTCGAGCACGCCGAGGACGCGTACATGCAGGAGCGCGCCGTCGAACTGTTCGGCGTGCTGGCGGCCGAACATCCGGGCTTCGACGAAATGCTCGATTACGCGCACCGCCACCGCGGCGTGATCGCGCGCTTCGGCCGTTTCCCGCACCGTAACGAGATCCTCGGACGCGCGTCGACGCCGGAAGAAGTGGAGTTCCTGCGCCAGCCGGGCTCCCGCTTCTGATGACGACGTTGAACATCGTCGGGGCCGGCCACGTGGGCCGCGCCCTCGGCCGCCTGTTTTTTACGCGCGATGTGTTCACCATCCAGGACGTCCGGACGCGCAGCGGCGACAGCGCGCGCGCGGCCGTCGCGTTCATCGGCGCCGGCACGCCGGTCGATGGAGACGGTTCCCTGCGGCCGGCCGGCGTGTGGATGCTGGCCGTGTCCGACGATGCCATCGCCGGCGTCGCCGCCGCGCTGGCGCAATCGGCGTCGATGGCGGGCGCGGTCGTATTCCACTGCAGCGGCGCCAAGGCGTCCGGCGAACTGGATGCGCTGCGCCGGGCGGGGGCTGTCGTGGCCAGCGTGCATCCGGTGCGCAGCTTCGCCGATCCGGCCGCGGTCGCGGCGGCGTTCGACGGCACGTTCTGCGGCGCGGAGGGCGATGCCGCGGCGCTGGCGGTCCTGCTGCCCGCCTTCGAGGCAATCGGCGCGCGGCCCGTGCACATCGATCCGGCCGCCAAGACTGTCTATCACGCGGCCGCCGTGTTCGCGTCGAACTACCTCGTGACCGTGATGGATGCCGCGCTGCGCGCCTACCAGGCCGCCGGTATTCCGGCCGACGTGGCGCGCGAACTGGCGCGGCCGCTCGCGACCGAAACGCTATCGAATGTGCTGCGACTCGGGCCGGAAGCGGCGCTGTCCGGCCCCATCGCGCGCGGCGACGCGGCGACGGTGGCGCGCCAGCACGCGGCCGTCACGGCGTGGGATGGTCCGACGGGAGACCTGTACGACGCTCTCGCGACGGCGACGTGGGACCTGGCGCGGCGCAAGCGTGGCCACTGACTTTTTTGGAGTAACGACGATATGGTATTGACCGCATGGACCACGCTGGCCGCACTGGGCGTGTATTTCTGGACCGGGGTGATGGCCGGCTGGGCCAGGAACAAGTACAACGTGCCGGCGCCCTCGATGGACGGCCCGCTGCCGTTCCAGAGCGCGCAGCGCGTGCAGGCGAACACGCTGGAGCAGTTGCCGCTGGTGCTGGCGCCGTTGTGGCTGTGCAGCCACTATCTCGGTGACCGTTGGGCGGCCGCGGGCGGCCTGCTGTGGTGCGTCGGGCGCATCCTGTATGCGCTGGGCTATTACCGCGATCCGGGCAAGCGCGAGATCGGCTTCATCGTCGGCATGGTCGCGTGCGGCGCCCTCGTTGCGGGCAGTGTGATCGGGCTGTTGTCTGCATGAGCTGTTGCAGTAGAGCAAAATCTCGAAAACCATTCGTCGACAAAGTTCCCATACTGCAATAAGCTGTGTCTGATTTCAATTTATTGAATGGCGGTGCTGTTACCGCCATGCGTGGAGGACGACAGCATGCTGTTCCTGAAAAGTACAAGTGTCACCAAGGCACCGGGCATTTACGAAGTCGACGTGGCGGCCAAGCCGCCGGGTAAAACGTTCGGCGTATTCCTGGCTACCGATCCCGACAATCCGCCGCGCGCGGTGTTGACCGCGCTGGCCGAGCTCGGATTCGAGACCACTTATCAACAGAACTATGTCCACAAGGACAAGGGCAAGGTCCTCGACCTGCACTTCCAGAAGAACGGCACCGACCTGTTCAACGGCTGGAAGACCGAGGAATGCGCGGCGAACCTGACCGCGCTCGACACCCTGTTCGGCAACGTCGGCGTCAAGATCACGCCGCGCGTGATGAGCCTGGCCGAAGCCTACGCCTGATCATCCCCGCACTTCGACGTGATACAGCGCCCACGGGCAGGCGGCAAAGCGCTGCGGCAGCGGCAATGCCGCCATCTCCGCCACCCGGTCGGCGTCGTACACGGCCCATAGCGGACCCAGACCTCCCAGCGGCATCGGATTGCCGTCGATGTGCGTGGCGGCGATGAAGCGCCGCGCACGCGCCTGCGCGACCGGCAGCTCCACGTTGTAGCCGTCCACGGCGCGCAACACGAGGATCGTCTTGTCGTTCACCGTGGCGCCGGCGCGCGCCACCACGTCCGTCAGCAGCGGGCCGCGCAGCGTGTGCGGCTTGCCGTCGTATTCGAGGGTCGGGCGGATCGTCTGCGGCGGCAAGGCCAGCAGGCTGGCGTAATCGAATGCCCACGCTCTCGCGAACGTGACCTGGTGCTTG
The DNA here is from genome assembly GCA_045810485.1 of Massilia sp. GTDB lineage: Bacteria > Pseudomonadota > Gammaproteobacteria > Burkholderiales > Burkholderiaceae_D > Telluria. The sequence goes on from JBJMVU010000062.1 coordinate 18,995, forward strand.
TGCATCATCTGGTCCAGCGCCGGATCGAGCGGGCCGCGGTTGCTGCGCGCAATGTCTCCAGTGACTGTGAGCAGCGTCGGGCCGCGTCCGGACGGTTGCGCCGCCTGGCCGGCGATGGGAAAGGCGCCCGCGACCGCCGCGGCGCCGAGGAACTGGCGTTTGTTCATGAGAAGATACCAAGTCAATGCGATCTTCTCATCATAGCAATATTGTCGAATGGATTTGTTCTCCACAGGCATGGATTTGATTCCCATCCCGATCGAGGATGGCGAGCTGTCCATGTTGCCCCAGCTCCCTATGCCCATCGGCAATGCCGACATCCTCACGCGCCTGATTGCGGAGACGCCATGGCGTGCCGACACCGTCGTCGTCTACGGCAAGCGCTACTTGCAGCCGCGCCTGACGGCCTGGTATGGCGAAGCCAGTTATACCTACTCCGGCCTGACCCTGCACCCGCTGCCGCTGACGCCGCTGCTGGAAGCCCTGCGCGCGGCGGTCGAGCAGGTGACGGGACGGCGCTATAACAGCGTGCTGCTGAATTACTACCGCGACGGCGCCGACAGCATGGGCATGCACAGCGACGACGAGCCGGAGCTGGGCCCGCAGCCCGTGATCGCCTCGCTCAGCTATGGAGCGGCCCGCACGTTCATCCTGCGTCACAAGCGCAGCAAACGCACTATCAAACTGGACCTGACGGACGGTAGCGTGCTGTTGATGGCGGGGGATCTCCAGGCCAACTGGCAGCACGGCATCAACAAGACCGCTAAAGTGGTTGGACCACGGCTCAATCTAACTTTTCGTTACGTGATCTAAATCGTTGTTATCTCTGTCCAATTTTCGTTAAAGCACTACTGAACTTGGGGTCATTAAGTTACATTCGATTACAAGTCTTACGAGTTCAGCACGGACTTCACCAAACTGCGGTGCTATCTTGACCACATCGCGATTCACGATTGAATCGCGAACCAGTCAAACAACGCAAAGGGAATCCGTAACATGAAAAAGCTCATCGTTGCACTGATCGCCACTTCTGCCGCCATCGGCGCGGCCCACGCCCAGACCACCCAGACCCAACCGCGCGCCTATGTCGGCGTCGGCATCGCCACGGCGGATCACGTGAATTCGTCGGTCGGCGGGCTGACCAATGTCGACAGCGACGGCTACAAGGCCTCGGGCAAGATCTTCGGCGGCTATGAATTCGACCAGAACTGGGGCGTCGAAGCCGGCTACACCGACTTCCGCAACTCGGATTTCAACTACACCGCCAACGGCGTGAACGGCAGCGGCCGCACCAAGGGCAACAGCTACTACGTCGCCGGCAAGTACAACTATCCGGTCAACGACCAGTTCTCCGTGTATGGCAAGCTGGGCCTGCAGCACAGCGAGCGCAAGCTGGAAAGCGCCGTGCTGAACCTGAAGGACACCGACACCGGCGCCTATGGCGCGGTCGGCGTGCAGTACAACCTCAACCAGCAGGTTGCACTGACCGCCGAGTATGAGCGCTACGGCAAGAGCAAGGAGATCGGTGCCAAGGCTGACGCCTGGACCGTGGGCGCGCGCTACAGCTTCTAAACGTCCCCAGCTTGACTCCCAGGAAAAGGGCTCGCGATGCGAGCCCTTTTTTATTGCCTGAAACCGGGGTCAGACCCCTTTTTCGATCAATTTCCCATCGCGCAACGGATCGTCCACGACAGTCCGTAGGCAGGACGTCGGGGCATCTGCCGATGACCAGCGACGGATTGAACTTGCCTTGAAGATTTTGCACGAAAAAGTGCTCTGACCCCGAATTTATGGACGGACGACCCGTCCGCGCTGGCCCGCCGGCCGCATCCACGGCGCCAGCGCCGGCGGCAGCGCGGGTGGCGTGAACCCGGCCGAGATGAAGCGGTGCAGCGACGACCACGGCCATTCCGCAGGATGCTGGCAAAAGCCGTGGCGCATCGGATTGCCGTGCACATAATCGACCAGGCTCGCGTATTCCTCGTCGTCGCCCACGCGGTAGTCGCGGTAATGGCGCTCCCAGATTGTGCCGTCGCCCGTGCCGCCATCGCCTTTGCCCTTCGCGCCGGCCGGCAGGCAGGCTTTATTCAGGGCCTTCGAAAAGGCGATCTTGACGGCGCGCCAGCGCGACGCGCAGTCGTGGTCGCCCGGCGGCAGCGTCCAGATCGTGTGCGCGTGGTTCGGCAACACGACCCATGCATCGACGTGGAAGGGCTTGCGGATGCGCGCCTGGCGCATCGCTTCGCCGAACGCCGAAAAGTGGTCCGTAAGTAAGGTGCTGTCCCGATCCAGCAGGCGCACCGTGAAGAAAAAGGTCCCGCCCGGGACCCGGTTGTCTCGGTAATTTGTCATGAACGTAGTCTGCCAAGCGGCGCAGCCATGCCGTGTCGATCTGGCGCAAACGCGCACGAGTTGAAGAGCCTCAACCACAACGATTCTACCCACGATGTCTGTGTGACGACGATCCATTTCCGCGCATTAAACCGTGTGGTGGATGTGGCAAGCGTGACGTTTTGACACCGCAATGGTGGTCATTGGTTCGACCGGTGAATTTTTTTTCGAGCGGAGTGAACCTTTTCACAACGTTCGGTATTAACCGGACGATTTCCGCAGCAACAAGCCGTTATGCCATCCATCGTCATGCTGTCCCAGCACCTGGTCTGCACCGGCCAGCTCGTTGCGCCCGACGCCGCCGCGCTGGCGCGTTTGCTGTTCCTGGCGCCCGTGCTGGAGGAGTGGGTGGTGTGCGCCGGATTGCAGGAGTGGCTGATCCGGCGGGCGGCGCCCGTGCCGGCGGTCCTGTCGGCGGCCGCGTTCGGGCTGCTGCACGTGGGCTCCGGCTGGCGCGCGGCGGGGCTGGTGCTGGCGCCGGGACTCGTGCTGGCGCTGCTCTACCAGCGCGGCCGCGACTGGCGCTGGTGCGCACTGGCGCACTGCGGAATGAATGCACTGGCCCTCGGCGGCTGTGCCCTTTGAACGAATCTGGGAGTCACTATGACTGGGCTGCACCGTAGTCTCTATGCCGTACTCGCCGTGCTCGCGTTCGTCCCGGCCGTGCACGCGGCCGATGCGCTGAACGGCAAGAACCTGTACCTGAACGGGCCGACCACCGGCGGCACGTCCTGCGCGTCGTGCCACGGGCCGTCGCCGGCCACCAACGTCAACGGCATCCTCGCCGCGGCGAACAGCCCGAGCGTGATCACCAGCGCCTTCAGCGCCAACAAGGGCGGCATGGGCACGCTATTCAACGGCAAATTCACGACGGCGGAAATCGCGGACCTCGCCGCCTTCATCGGCAACCCGACCGTGACCGCCGCGCCCGCGGCCGCGGTCAATCCGGCGTCGCTGAGCTTTGCGGCCACGACCATCGGCCAGTCGGCGTCGCCCCTCGCCACCACGTTGTCCAATACGGGCAACGCGGCGCTCACGGTCGGCACCCTGACCCTGTCCGGCGCGGCCGCGGCTGACTACACCATCAGCGGCGGCACCTGCGCCAACGGCACGTCGCTGGCGGCGGGCGCGAACTGCACCGTGCAGGTCGCCTTCAAACCGTCCGCCGCCGGCGCGCGCGGCGCGTCGCTCGTCATTGCGCACAATGCGACGGGCGGTTCCAGCACCGTGGCCCTCACCGGCACCGGCAACGCCGTCGCGCAGGCGACCGTCGCGCTGTCGGCCAACGCGCTCGATTTCGGCGCCCTCGTCGCCGGTGCCGCCTCGCCCGCGAAGAGCGTCACCGTCAACAACACCGGCCAGGCGGCGCTCACCTTCAGCAGCATCACCGTCGGCGGCGCCAACGCGGGCGTGTTCACGCTCGGCGGTACGTGCGCCACCGGGACGTCCGTCCCGGCCGGCGCCAGCTGCACCGTGACCGTGACGGCGAATGCGTCCACGAACGGCGCGTTCAGCGGCAATCTGTCGCTGGCCTCGAACGCGTCCAATGGCGCCGTCACCATCGCCTTGTCCGGCACCGTCGCCGCGCCGGCGCCGGCCGTCGCGGCCAATCCGTCGGCCGTGGCGTTCGGCACGCAGACGATCGGCGCGCCGGCCGCGACGCAGACCGTCACGCTGGCCAACACGGGCAACGTGGCGCTCACGCTGAACGGCATTGCCGTCTCGGGCGCGTCCACCGTCACCATCGCCAATAAAACCTGCGGCACGACGCTGGCCGTGGGCGCCAATTGCACCGTGACCCTGGCCTTCGCACCGACGGCATCCGGCGCGGCCGCGGCCACGCTGGCCGTGACGTCGAACGCGGCGCCGCTGCAGGTGTCGATCAGCGGCACCGGTACCACGGCGCCGGCGGCGAAACCGACGCTGTCGGAAGCGGGCCCGGTCGCCTTCGCGGACACGCAGGTGGGCAAGAGCGCCGCGACGCACACGATCACCCTGTCGAACGGCGGGACGGCCGCGCTGAAGGTCGCGTCGCTCGTGCCGGACGGCGCGCAGGCGTCCGACTTCGAGTTGAAAGGCACCTGCGCGACCAACGCGTCCGTCGCCGCGTCAGGCAGCTGCACCATCGACGTCGGCTTCAAACCGACGGCCGCCGGCCAGCGTGCCGCGACCCTCGTCCTGATGACGGACGCGGGCAACCAGTTCACCGTCGAGATGAAAGGCACCGGCGTCGCCGTGCCCGTGCCGATGTTGACCGTGAATCCGCAATCCTTCGACTTCGGCGCGGCCGACGTCAACGGCGCCTCGCCCACGCACCGCATCACGCTGTCCAACAGCGGCGCCAACGCGGCCACGGTGACGGCCGCCACGTTCACCGGCCCGTACGCGCTGCAGCTTGACGCCGGCGCCTGCGCGGCCGTGCCGTTCACCCTGCAGCCGGGTGCGAGCTGCGACCTCGTCGTGCGCTTCACGCCGGTCGGTGCGGGCGATGCCGCCGGCAGTCTCGCATTGACGGCCGACGGTGGCGGCGCGTGGAATGTCGCGCTGACCGGCAAGGGCAATGTGCAGACCGCGCAAGCGCCGCAGAACGCAGGCGGCGGCGGCTGCTCCTCCATCAAGGACGGCAACGATCCGGTACTCGCTTTGTTGGTCGTGCTGTCGTTCGGTGTGCTCGGGTGGCGTCGCTTAGTTGGTAAACCCTTGCGCAAAGAGGTGAACCAATGAGCGCCCGCACCACGCGCGTCCTGCGCATGGCGTTGGTGCTGGCCGCCGCGCTGGAGGCGTCGACCGCCTCCGCGCTCGACAAGGGCGCCGCGGCGCCGGCGTTCGACCTGCCGGGCAAGGACGGCACCGTGCAGCTGGCGAAGTTCCAGGGAAAGCTCGTGTACGTGGATTTCTGGGCCTCGTGGTGCGGGCCGTGTCGCCAGTCCTTCCCGTGGATGAACGACATGCAGGCGCGCTACGGCGCGCGCGGGCTGCAGGTCGTCGGCGTGAACCTCGACGCGAAGACGGACGACGCGCGCCGCTTCCTTGCCGAGACGCCGGCCCGCTTCACGATCGCATTCGATGCGGCCGGCGCCACGCCGCGCGCCTACGGCATCAAGGGCATGCCGAGCAGTGTCCTGATCGGACCGGACGGCAAGGTCCTGTACGAGCACGCGGGTTTTAAAGAGGCCGACCGCGCGGCGCTCGAGCAGGTGATCAAGAAGGCTCTTGGAGGCGCGCAATGAAAGGCATCGTCCTGATCGTACCGGCGCTGCTGGCGCTGGCGGGCTGCGCCACCGTGCAGCCGTGGGAAAAAGGAAAACTGGCCAGGCCGGAGATGACGTTCGGCGGCGACAAGCTCGAGACGCGGTACGCCGATCACATTGACACGAGCCGCGAAGCCGCATCCGGCGGCGCGGGCGTGGGTGGCGGCGGCTGCGGCTGCAACTGAGGAGAGTACATGACGACATCCAGACAAGCTCCCCAGGACCTGGCGGCCTCGCTGCTCGCCGCCGCGCTGCTGCTGCCCGGCGTGCAGGCCATGGCCGACGAACCGCCGCAGGAAGGCAGCATCAGCCTGCGCTACCTCGATTACGCCGACCGCCAGAGCGGCCTCGATCGCATCCGCGCGCATTCGCCGTCGATCGCGGTGACGGCGCCCGTGGCAGGCGACTGGTCGATCGAAGGCACGCTGACGGCCGACGACGTGTCCGGCGCCTCGCCGCGCTACCACACTGCCGTCTCCGGCGCCTCGCACATGCAGGACGAGCGCAAGGCGGGCGACTTCGCCGTCACGCGCTACTTCCGGCGCGGCGCCCTGACGGCCGGCGCCGCGTATTCGACGGAGCACGATTACGTGTCGCGCGCGCTGTCGCTGAACGGTACGGTGTCCAGCGAGGACAACAACACGTCGTGGGCGTTCGGCGTCGCGGGCAGCCGCGACAGCATCGACCCGGTCAACCACGTCGTCGTCGATGAGCACAAGCGCACGCTCAGCGTCCTCGCGGGCGTGACGCGCGTGCTGACGCCGAACGACATCGGCCAGCTGACGCTCACGCGCACGAACGGCGACGGTTATTTCAACGATCCGTATAAACTGTTTGATAACCGGCCCCGTTCGCGCCGCCAGAACACGATGCTGCTGCGCTGGAACCACTACGTCGACAGCACGGGCGGCACGTCGCGCCTGTCCTACCGCTACTACAGCGATTCGTTCCGCATCCGCGCGCACACGCTGTCCGGAGAATACGTGCAGCCGCTCGGCGGCGGGTGGAGCATCGTGCCCGAACTGCGCCTGTACACGCAAAGCGCCGCCTCCTTCTACTACGACCCCGTGTACGACGGCACGCTCGGCGCGCCGTTCCCGCCCGGCTTCGCCAGCGCCGATCCGAACCGGCTGTCGTCGCCGGACCAGCGCCTGTCCGGCTTCGGCGCCGTCACGGCGGGGCTGAAGGTCGTGCGCGAGATCGGCAAGCTGTGGACCGTCGACGTCAAGGTCGAAGCCTACGAACAGCGCGGCAACTGGCGGCTGTTCCACGACGGCAGTCCGGGCCTCGCGCCGCTGCACGCCCGCATCTTCCAGGTCGGGTTGACGCGGCGATGGTAGACCAGGTCGACCGCTTTCCGTTCGATGCGATGGCGAGCCGGTGCGAGATCCGGCTGGTCGCGCCGGAGGGGCATGCGGCGGAAGAACTGGCGCTGGCCGCGATCGCGGAAGTGCGGCGCATCGAGCGCACGTATTCGCGCTACCGCGCCGACAGCATCGTCAGCCGCATCAACGCCGCGGCGGGCCGCTACCGGGTGGAATGCGACGAGGAGACGGCGCAGCTGCTCGACTATGCGGACCACCTCCACCGCGCCAGCGGCGGCCTGTTCGACATCACGTCAGGCGTGCTGCGCCGCGCCTGGGATTTTCGCCAGCCGCGCGTGCCGCATGCGCGCGAACTGGCGCCGCTGCTGGCGCTGGTGGACTGGGCGGCCGTGCAGCACGACGGCGCCGCCGTGTTCCTGCCCCGCGCCGGCATGGAGATCGACTTCGGCGGCTTCGGCAAGGAATACGCGGCCGACCGCGCTTGCGCGCTGCTGCAGGAACGCGGCGTGCGGCACGGCTACGTGAACCTCGGCGGCGACATGCGGTTCATCGGGCCGCAACCCGACGGGCGCCCGTGGAGCATCGGCATCCAGGACCCGCGCAAGCCAGATGGCATCGTCGCCAGCATCGCCGTGAGCCACGGTGCGCTGACGACAAGCGGCGACTACGAACGTTTTATCGATGTCGACGGCAAGCGCTATTGCCACGTACTGGATCCGCGCACGGGCATGCCCGTGTCGCATTGGCGCTCGGTGAGCGTGCTGGCGCCGCTGGCCGTATTGGGCGGCAGCGTGTCGACCATCGCGATGCTGAAAGAAGGCGAGGGATTGTCCTTCCTGGCCGCCAGCGGGCTCGCGTACTTCGCCATCGACAGTACGGGACAAGCGCATCACCACAGTATTTCAGGAGATTACGCATCATGAAGCAGCTCTTTCGATGGATGACCGCGCTCATCCTGCTGGCAAGTACGCTGGGCCAGCCAGCGCTTGCGGCCGACGACTTCCTGCC
>JBJMVU010000063.1:0-26708 GCA_045810485.1 Massilia sp.
ACAAGCAGTTCGTGCGCGACTACCTGGAAACGCTGAAGGACTGGAACAAGGCCCCGCCGGCGCCGGCGCTGTCGCAGGACGTCATCGACAAAACCCAGGGCAAGTACTTCGAAGCCATCGAACGCCTGACCGGCGAGAAGCTGAAGGTCTGAGATGCCTGAACAGAACGTAGCCAAGCCGCTGGTCGGCGTGATCATGGGTTCCAGCTCCGACTGGGACGTGATGCAGCACGCCTGCGCCATGCTGAAGCAGTTCGGCGTGCCGTTCGAAGCGCAGGTGATCTCGGCGCACCGCATGCCGGACGAAATGTTCGCGTACGCGGAATCCGCCCGTCGCCGCGGCCTGCGCGCGATCATCGCCGGCGCCGGCGGCGCCGCGCACCTGCCGGGCATGGTCGCCGCGAAGACGGTCGTGCCCGTGCTGGGCGTGCCCGTGCCGTCGAAATACCTGCGCGGTGAAGACTCGCTGCTGTCGATCGTGCAGATGCCGAAAGGCGTGCCCGTGTCGACGTTCGCCATCGGCGAAGCCGGCGCCGCGAATGCCGCGCTGACGGCCATCGCCATCATCGCCACCACCGACGACGCCCTGGCGGGCCAGCTGGAACAATTCCGCCAGCAACAGACCGCCGCCGCCAAGGCCATGACCCTGCCTGTGAACGACTGATGAGTAATATGAAGTCCCAAGCCTATCTTCCCGAAGCCGCGGAACCAGCGTGGCTGGGCGTGATGGGCGGCGGCCAGCTGGGCCGCATGTTTGCCCACGCCGCGCAGGCGATGGGTTACCGCGTGGCCGTGCTGGAGCCGTCCATCGACTGCCCGGCCGGCCAGGTGGCCGAACGCCTCGTCGAGGCTGGCTATGAAGACGCGGCCGGCCTGGATGCGCTGGCCGCGCAATGCGTGGCCGTCACGACGGAATTCGAGAATGTCCCGGCCGCCAGCCTGTCGCGCCTCGCGCAGCAGGTGTTCGTGGCGCCGAACGCGCACGGCGTGTCCGTCGCCCAGGACCGCATCGCGGAAAAATCCTTCTTCGTCGCCTGCGCCGATAAATCCGGCGTGATGCCGGCGCCGCACAAGGTGATCGCGAGCGACGCCGACATCGACGCCATCGCCGACGACCTGCTGCCCGGCATCCTGAAAACGGTGCGCATGGGCTACGACGGCAAGGGCCAGGTGCGCGTGCGCACGCGCGACGACGTCCGTGCCGCATTCGAAGCCATGGACCGCGTGACCTGTCTGCTGGAAAAGATGCTGCCGCTGGCCTATGAGGTGTCGGTGCTGACGGCGCGCGGGGCGGATGGCCAGTCGGTCGTCTACCCGATCGCGGAAAACGTGCACCGCGACGGCATCCTGTTCACGACGACCGTGCCGGGCCCGAACGTGTCGAACGATTGCGCACGCAAGGCGCAGGACGCGGCGCGTGCCATCGTGGCCGAGCTCGGCTACGTCGGCGTGCTGTGCATCGAGTTCTTCGTATTGCAGGACGGCGCGCTCGTCGTCAACGAGATGGCGCCGCGGCCGCACAACAGCGGCCACTACACGATCGACGCCTGCATCACGAGCCAGTTCGCGCAGCAGGTCCGTGCGATGGCGAAACTGCCGTTGGGCGATGTGCGCCAGCATTCGCCGGCCGTCATGTTGAACATCCTCGGCGACGTGTGGTTCGAAGGCGAGACTGTCCGCGAACCCGCGTGGGACGCAGTGCTCGCGCTGCCCGGCGCCAACCTGCACCTGTACGGCAAGACGGATCCGCGCCGCGGCCGCAAGATGGGCCATGTGACGTTCGTCGCGCCGACCCTGCAGGAAGCCCAGGCGAATTTCGCGCAGGCGTGTTCGATTCTGGGGATCGCGCTGTGACGGAGGTGATCGCCGCCGCCGCGCGCGCGCTCGAGGCCGGCCGGCTCGTCGCGCTGCCGACCGAGACCGTGTACGGCCTCGGCGCCGACGCGGAGAATCCGGCCGCCGTCGCCGCGATCTATGCCGCCAAGGGCCGCCCGCAAGACCACCCCGTGATCGTGCACGTGGCCCCGGGCGCCGAGCTGGATTACTGGGCCACCGACATTCCGTCGGAAGCCCGCCAGCTCGCCGACGCCTTCTGGCCCGGCCCGCTGACGATGATTTTAAAACGCGCACCGCACATCCCGGATGCCGTCTCCGGCGGCCAGGACACGGTCGGCATCCGCTGCCCGTCGCACCCGGTCGCCATCGAACTGCTGCAGGCGTTCAAGGGCGGGAAGGGCGGCATCGCGGCGCCGTCCGCCAACAAATTCGGCGCGGTCAGTCCGACGACGGCGCAGCACGTGCGCGACGAGTTCGGCGACGACATCGGCGCACACGGCCGCATCGCGTTCGTGCTGGATGGCGGCCAGAGCGAGGTCGGCATCGAATCGACGATCGTCGATCTGTCGCGCCTGGCCACGCACGGCCCCGTGCTGCTGCGTCCGGGTCATATCTCGGCGGATGCCATCGCGGCCGTGATCGACCAGGTGCCCGCGCGTCCCGACGCCGCGGCCCCGCGCGCTTCCGGCACGCTGGAATCGCATTACGCGCCGCACACGCCGGTCGCGATGCAGGATACGGCGACGCTCGCCGACACCTTGTCCAGCTTGCAAGAGGCAGGGCGCAAGGTTGCGCTGATCCATTATTCGGACCTGCCGGCCACGCATGCGGCCATCCGCCTGCCGGCCTCCCCGGAAGGGTTTGCGCACGCGTTGTACGCGGCGCTGCGCGCGATGGATGGCGCGGCAGCCGACGTCATCCTCGTCGAGGCGCCGCCGCAGGATGGTCCCTGGCTGGGCGTCAACGACCGTCTGCGCCGCGCCGCGCATGGTTCGACCGGCATCGTGCACGGGTTGATAAACAACACTCCCGTGCTGTAACCCGTCGGGAATCTTCCCAAAAACGCCTGTCCGGTGCATGCTACTCGGCAATGCCCGGTCCGCCTTCCTGCGCGGACCTTCTGTCGTCATCCGTTAGTCGAAGGACATCCATGCGTTCCCTCTTTACCCTGGCCTGCAGCCTCGGGCTGGGCTATTTGCTTGCCGCTTGCAGCGGCGGCACCACTGCCGGCGGCACGCCGACCGGCGTCTCGAATCCGGAGCCGCTCCCCGTCGCGACGCGCGGCAGTCTCGTGGGGCAGGCCGCCTCGGTGGCCGTCAACGTCGGCGGCGCCAGTCTCCCCACGTTGACGCCCACCGTGATGGCCGGCTTCCTCGAATCGGCCCAGCAGGGCACGCTGGCCGTCGCCGGCCAGCCGCAATGCTCGGTCTCTGTATACAAGGTCCACTACAACACCATCGGCGGCGCCGGCGAAGCGACCGACGGCAGCGCCGCCATCTACGTGCCCACGGGCGGCGGCGCATCGTGCAGCAACTCGCGACCCGTCGTGCTGTATGCGCACGGGACGTCGTTGCAGAAATCCTACGACATGGCCGACATCGCCAACAATACGGAAGCGCGCCTCGCGGCGGCCGTGTTCGCGGCCCAGGGCTTCATCGTCGTCGCGCCGAACTACACGGGTTATGGCGGCTCGTCCCTGGGCTACCACCCTTACCTCGACCGCATCGCGCAGGCCGCCGACATGATCGATGCACTGCGCGCCGCGCGCACGTCGTTCGGGGCGATCGGCGCCAAGGATTCCGGCAAGCTGATGGTCACGGGCTATTCGCAAGGTGGTTATGTCGCAATGGCCACGCAGCGCGCCATGCAAGACCTGGGCACGAACGAGTTCACGTTGACGGCGGCGTCCGGCATGTCGGGCCCGTATGCCATCGCCCGCTTCGGCGACGACCTGTTCGGTGGCGCGCCGCGCAATGGCGCCACCGTGATCGTGCCGATGATCATCAACGCCGGCCAGCATGCGAGCGCCGCGCTGTACGCGACGCCGTCGGACGTCTACGAAACACAATACGCCGGCGCGATCGTCGACCTGGTGCCGGGCAGCCTCGGCAGCAGCGACCTCGTCGACCAGGGCAAGCTGCCCGCCGCGGCCCTGTTCGCTGCGGATTCGCAGCCGCAGACGGCCGGCCACACGGCCTATTTCGGCGCCAACAACCTGATCCGCACCGACTACCGCAACGGCTACCTGGCCGATCTCGCCGCGCACCCGTGCGACCAGAGCGCGACGTCGCCGCTGGCCTGTTCGCCGGCCCACAATCTGCGTAAATGGCTCGTGCGCAATGACCTGCGCAGCTATATGCCGAGCGCGCCGACGATGCTGTGCGGCGGCCACGACGACCCCGTCGTGCCATTCTTCAACGCGACGGCTGCGGCGAGCTATTTCAGCGCGCGCGGCAGCAAGATCACGCTGCTGGACATCGATGACACACCGAGCCTGAACGACCCGTACCGTTCGGCCAAGGCCGGCTTCGTGGCAGCCAGGTCGATCCTGCGCGCGGCCTCGGGCGACAGCGCCGTGGCTTCGGCTTATCACGCCGGTTTGGTCGCCCCGTTCTGCATGGCGGCGACGCGTGATTATTTTCAAACAACATTGTCACATTAAGACATGAAATCGCCGGCGGCGTTGCTATAATCGGCCGCTGCCGGCCGTGTTTCCCAGCCGTCACAACGCAATGTTGTTGCCGGTGCACGACAAAGCTTTTCGCTATACAACGATGCCGAACACTGGCATATTAGTTGACACACGAATAGCACGGCCGTTCGTTGCAAAAGAAAAATTTCTTTAGGAGACACAATGCGTAAGACCTCATTCGCGCTCGCGCTGTTGACCGCTGCCGTCCTGTCGGCTTGCGGCGGCAGCAGTACCGCCCCTCGTGCCGGCGACCAGACCCCAGGCACCAAGTTCAGCGCGCAGGTATCGTTCGGCGACAGCCTGTCCGACGTCGGCACGTATGCCGTCGGCGGCATCAAGGCGCTGGGCGGCGGCAAGTTCACGATCAACGGCGACAACACGTCGATCTACAAGGAACTGACCGGCAAGAACTGGACCGAGTCCATCGCAGCCCAGCTGAGCCTGCCGGCGCCGTGCGCGGCCCAGACCGGCCTGCAGGGCGACGCGACCAAGGGCTTTGCCGTGCCCGTCACCTTCAATACCAATTGCCTGAACTATGCACAGGGCGGCTCGCGCGTGACGAATCCGATCGGCCCGAACAACAAGGCCGTGAATCCGACGCTGGGCCTGACCACCGTGCCCGTGGTGACGCAGATTGCGAACCACCTGGCCAAGACCGGCGGCAAATTCAGCGGTACCGAACTCGTGACCGTGATGGCCGGCGGTAACGACATCCTGTTCCTGCTGGGCCAGCTGTCGACGAACGCCACCGCCGCCGGCACCGCCACCGGTTCGCAGGCCTTCGCCGTGTCGCTGACGACGCAGCTGGCCGCCGGTGCGACGAATCCGGCCACTGCGGCGCAGGCGATCGGCCTCGCGATCCAGACCGAAGCGGCGCGTGCCGGCCATACCGACACGTCGATCGTGCAGGCTGCCGTCACGGCCGCCGTCATGGCCGGCAACACCGCGGCCGCGCAGGCCACCGTGTACGGCCCGATGGTCACCAAGGCCCAGGCCGACGCCACGGCCGCCGGCCAGAAGGCGGGCGCGGATTACCTGACCGCCAACGCCGCGGGTGTCGTCACCGCGATGGCGACCGCCGGCGCCGAGCTGGGCGCCCTCGTGAAGACGCAGATCGTCGCCAAGGGCGCGAACTATGTTGTCGTGAATAACCTGCCGGATGTGGCATCGACGCCGTCGGGCAAGGCGCAGTCCGCCGCCGTCCAGGCCCTGATCGTGAAAGCCGTCGATGCGTTCAACGCGCAACTGCAGGCCAGTATCGCGAATGAACCGAAGGCGCTGTACGTCGATGTGTGGAGCGTCAGCCATGACGAAGTCGTCAACCCGGCGCCGTATGGCCTGACGAACACGTCGACCCCGGCCTGCGGCCCGAACGCGCTGGGCACCACGTCGCTCGTCTGCAACGCGAAGAACGTGATCACCGGCGACGTCAGCCACTACATGTTCGCCGACGAAGTGCACCCGACTCCGTTCGTGAACTGGCTGCTCGCACGCTACGTACTCGAGAAGATGGCCGTCAAGGGCTGGCTGTAATCGTCACGACAGGCTCGTCCGGGAGGGCGGGCCATCAATAAGAATCAGGAGATAACATGAAAGTAAGTTCCAATGTCGTGAAACTGCTGGCAGCCGCCGGTGCGCTGGCCGTGGCGGGCAGCGCCGCGGCACAGGCTCAGGGGAAATGGGCGGTGTCGGCGGGTGCCATCGAGATCGACCCGAAGGTGGTGAGCGGCGCGATTTCCGCACCCGCCCTGCCGAATTCGCTGGCCGACGTCGGCAAGGACACGGAACCGGTGCTCATCGTCAACTACGGCATCACCGACAACATCACCGGTGAATTCACCATCGCGAAGCCGTACAAGCACAGCCTCTACGGCGCGGGCGCCATCGCCGGCACGGGCGAACTGGGCACGACGCACGCCTTGCCGCCGACCGCGTTCGTGCAATACCGTTTCTTCTCGCCGAACGCGGCGTTCCGTCCTTACGTGGGCCTGGGCGTGACCTATGCCTACTTTTACAAGGAAACCGGCTCGTTCCGCATGACCGCGCTGACGGATCCGGGCGGCCCGGCGACGACGTTCAGCATCGACAACAAGTGGACCTATTCGGGCCAGATCGGCGCCGTGTGGAACTTCAGCGAGAAATGGTTCCTCAACGCCGCGCTCGTGAAGACCCGCCTGCGGACCGACGTGCATTTTTCGACCGGACAGAACCAGCACATGAAGCTGGATCCAAAATCGACCGTGCTGACCCTGGGCTACAAGTTCTGAGCTTGTTCGACGAAAAAAACCGCCTTCGGGCGGTTTTTTTTCGTCTGCTCGTGGGCTCGGGGAGCTCACCAAGCATTCAGAATGCTGCAATGCCGGTCTGCGCACGCCCCAGGATCAATGCGTGGATGTCGTGCGTGCCTTCATACGTGTTGACGACTTCCAGGTTGACGAGGTGACGCGCCACGCCGAATTCGTCGCTGATGCCGTTACCGCCCATCATGTCGCGGGCCATGCGTGCGATGTCGAGCGACTTGCCGCAGGAATTGCGCTTCATGATCGACGTGATCTCGACCGCGGCCGTGCCTTCGTCCTTCATGCGGCCCAGGCGCAGGACGCCCTGCAGGCCCAGCGTGATTTCCGTCTGCATGTCCGCGAGCTTCTTCTGGATGAGCTGGTTGGCGGCCAGCGGCTTGCCGAACTGCTTGCGGTCGAGCACGTACTGGCGGGCACGGTGCCAGCAGTCTTCCGCGGCGCCGAGCGCGCCCCAGGCGATGCCGTAGCGGGCCGAGTTCAGGCAGGTGAACGGACCTTTCAGGCCGCGCACTTCCGGGAACGCGTTTTCTTCGGGACAGAACACCTCGTCCATCACGATCTCGCCCGTGATCGACGCGCGCAGGCCGACCTTGCCGTGGATGGCCGGGCTTGAGAGGCCCTTCCAGCCCTTTTCCAGCACGAAGCCGCGAATCTTGCCCTCGTCATCCTTGGCCCAGACGACGAACACGTCGGCGATCGGCGAATTCGTGATCCACATCTTCGAGCCGGACAGCGAGTAGCCGCCGTCGACCTTGCGCGCGCGCGTGACCATCGAGCCCGGGTCGGAGCCGTGGTTCGGTTCGGTCAGGCCGAAGCAGCCGATCCATTCGCCGGTCGCGAGTTTCGGCAGGTATTTCTGCTTCGTTTCCTCATTGCCGAATTCGTAGATCGGCACCATCACGAGCGACGACTGCACGCTCATCATCGAGCGGTAGCCGGAGTCGACGCGCTCGACTTCGCGCGCGATCAGGCCGTAGCTGACGTAGCTCAGGCCGGGGCCGCCATATTGCTCGGGGATGGTCGGGCCCAGCAGGCCCAGTTCGCCCATCTCGCGGAAGATGCCGGCGTCGGTGGTTTCGTGGCGGAAGGCTTCCAGGACGCGCGGCAGCAGCTTGTCCTGGCAATAGGCCGCGGCGGCGTCGCGCACCATGCGCTCTTCATCGAGCAACTGCTCGTTCAGCAGCAACGGATCATCCCAATGGAACTGGGCTTTGCGGGGCGTATCGGAACGGCTCATGGGGCTCCTGTCTCAATCTTTGTAAGAATGTGGCGGGCGAATGGATGGCCGCCCGGGTCGAGTCATTATAGAAACCCCGCCCGAACGCATCTTTTCAAACTGCGACAGGCATTTTCATTTTTAATCAAGCAACTGAGCAGGAATCAGGTGCTGCCGAAGCGCCCGCCATGGAACAGCAGGGCGGACTGCGGGTGCACGGCGCAGTCTTCCACTTCGCCCACAAAGATCACGTGGTCGCCTTCCGGATAGCGGCTGCGGTTGTGGCATTCGAACCAGGCGGAGACGCCTTTCAGGATCGGCTGGCCGGTGCGCGACAGTTCGTATTCGACGCCTTCGAACGGATCCTGGCCGCGGCGCGAGAACCGGCGCGCCAGCTCTTCCTGCCCGGCGGACAGCACGTTGATGACGTAGTGCGAGTTGCCGGTGAAGATGGGCAGGCTGTTGGCGACGTTCGACAGGCTCCACAGCACCAGCGGCGGCTCCAGCGACACGGAATTGAAGGACGACGCGGTCAGGCCGCGGAATTTGCCGTCGCCCAGGCGGGTCGTGATGACGGTGACGCCCGTCGCGAATTGGGACAGGGCCTGGCGGAAATGGGCGGAATCGAAACCGCGCGTGGCGGCGCGAGGTGAGCTGGTGTTCATGCGCGCATTATGCCATCAATGGCCGGAGGTTCCCCGAGCCTGCACGAGCGCGCACTTTCGTTTACAGTGAAGCCATGGACAACTATTTATCCCTCGAGGAGTCAGCATGAGCCAGCAATCAGCAACCGAAGTGGCCATCCTGGGCGGCGGGTGTTTCTGGTGCCTGGAAGCGGTCTATCTGGAAGCGCGCGGCATCGTCCGCGTGGAATCGGGCTATATGGGGGGCGCGACCCCCGCACCGACCTACGAGCAGGTGTGCGCGGGCACGACGGGCCATGCCGAAGTCGTGAAGCTGGAATTCGATCCGAACGTGATCAGCTATCGCGACATCCTGGAAATCTTTTTCACCATCCACGACCCGACGACGCTCAATCGCCAGGGCAATGACGTGGGTACGCAATACCGTTCCGTGATTTTCTTCACGTCGCCGGAACAGGAGGCGACGGCGCGCAAGGTGATGGCCGAGATGGCCGCCGTGTGGGACGCGCCGATCGTCACGCAGGTGCTGCCGGCCGAGCAGTGGTACAAGGCCGAGGACTACCACCAGAACTATTTCGCCCAGCACCCGCTGCAGGGCTATTGCGCGTTCGTGGTGGCGCCCAAGGTGGCCAAGTTCCGCAAGGTGTTCACGGACCGCGCCAGGTAAGTGATGGATGCCGGGGGCATCCGTCACGGATACATGTACTTCCGCGACCACGGCATGTGGTCCGGTTCCTCGCCCGCCTTGCCGCACACGATCTGATACAGGCTGATCCAGTCGTGCGCGAAACCGTATGCGCAACCGGCCAGGTAGACGTGCCAGATGCGGAAGGTCTTCGGGTCGCACGTCGCCCGGATACGGTCGGCATTGTTCTCGAAGTTCTCGGTCCACAGCGCGCACGTGCGGGCATAGTGGCGGCGCAGGTTTTCCACGTCGCGCACTTCGAGGCCGCCTTCCTGCATGGTGCGGATGACGGTGGACAGGTGCGCCAGTTCGCCGTGCGGGAACACGTACTTGTCGATGAACTCGCCGCCGCCGTACGGGCTGTTGCGCTGCTCGACGTCGGACGTGGTGATGCCGTGGTTCATCACGACGCCACCCGGCGCCAGGAGCCTGTTGACGCGGCTGAAGTAGTCCGGCAGGTGGTCCACGCCCACGTGCTCGAACATGCCGACGCTCGTGATACGGTCGAACTGGCCGCCGACGTCGCGATAGTCCTGCAATCGGATCTCGATGCGGTCCTGCAACCCGGCCTGCGCCACGCGCTCGCGCGCCAGCTCGTACTGGCGCTCGGACAGCGTGACGCCCACGCAGCGCGCGCCGAACTTGCCGGCCGCGCGGATCACGAGCGCGCCCCAGCCGCAGCCGATGTCGAGCAGCGTCTGGCCCGGCTGCACGCCGATCTTGGTGAGGATGTGGTCGATCTTCTTTTGCTGGGCCGTGGCCAGGTCCTCGTCGCCGTTCTCGAAATAGGCGCAGGAATACACCATGGCCGGGTCGAGGAACTGGCTGTAGAACGCGTTGGAGACGTCGTAGTGGTAGCGGATGGCTTCCGCATCCTTCTCGCGCGTGTGCGGCGAGATGAGGCGCAGGGCGGCGCTGGCGACACGGCTCGTGCGCGCCGGCTTGCCCGTGGTTTCCGCGAGGGCGGAACCTACCTGGATCATGTCGGCCGCGCGCCCTTCGATCTCGAGCGCGCCTTCGACATAGGCTTCGCCGAGACTGCCCAGCGACGGCGCGGGGAGATAGCGCAGTCCGCCCGGGTTGGGAACGCGGATTTTCACGCGCGGCTGGTGGTCGGACGACAGATCGACCCGCGCGCCGTTCCACAATTCCACGCACAGGGGCAGGTTGAATTTGCTGCGAATGCCTGAAGTCCAGGCGGAAAGCTTCATCTGGTCGAACACGCGTATCTCCGGCTAGTCCTGAGCCGGATGTACCGGGTCAGGGTTGCAAACGTTGCCGCGTCCAAAGTCCATCTTCCTGCCGCGTATAGACGATGCGGTCGTGGAAGCGTGAACGCCGCCCCTGCCAGAACTCGATCCGTTCCGGCACCAGGCGAAAACCGCCCCAGTGTTGTGGCCGTGGCGGTGCTTCGCCATATTGACGCGCCACTTCCTCATAGTGTTGTTCGAGGGCGGCACGGTGTGCGATCGGCGCGCTTTGTTCGGACGCGATCGCCGACAGCCGGCTTTTCAACGGCCGGCTGTTGAAATACTTGTCGCTTTCCTCGGCGCTCGTGCGTTCGACTCTGCCTTCGATTCGCACCTGCCGTTCAAGTTCACTCCAGAAGAATAGCAGAGCTGCAAAAGGCTTGCTCGCCAGCTGGCGGCCTTTCTGGCTGTCGTAATTCGTGTACCACGTAAACCCGCGCGCGTCGAATTGCTTGACGAGAACAATGCGCGACGTCGGCCGCCCATCCTCGCCAACGGTGGCCACGCTCATCGCGTTCGGCTCGTTCACTTCGGCCTTCAGGGCCTCCTCGAACCAGCGCGCAAACTGGTCGATCGGATCGCCGGCGACCTCGCTTTCGTCAAGGCTCGCCTGGCCGTAATCCTTGCGCAGGCCGGCGACTTGTTCGCCGATCGCCGGTGCCTGAACGGCCGGCGCCGACGCCTGTTCCAAACCGCGGCGCTGGCGCATGGCGCCGCCCAGCCGCGCCATCTGATCCGGACCAAAAAGGCGCAGCGCCATCGGCGCCACGATGCCTTCTTCGCGCTCCATATGGCCCAGGTAACTCTGCACGAAGCGGCGCGCGATCGAGGTCGACAGTTGCGCGCCGCTGCCGTCCGCGATGGCCGTCAGTTGCTCGTGCAGGTCTTGCCACATCGCATCCATGTCCTTGTGTTCCTGCAGGATCACGGGCACGAGCGCCTGCAGGGTGGCCGCATCCTCGCCCTGGGCGACGGCCAGCAGCATCGGCAACAAGTCCTGTTCCTCGTCGTCGTGGTGCAGGTGGGCGGCCTTGTCGAAGTATTTCAGGATGGTGGACGCCGCCTGGCGCGCCTGCTCGTCGGCGCCATGTTCAGGCAGGTGGACGAGCAGTTTTTCCAGCGTGGCAAGCTGTTTGCGGATGCGGCCGTGGCAATGCTTGAGGACGGCAACGGGCTGGTCGAAATCGGGAGCGGGGTCGGCAAGAAGGTTGTTCATGATCGCTGTTGTGGACGTGCAGAATGCGGAGAATTTTTGATTGACTGAAAGTTATTTTAGAGCAATGAGCGCTGTTCCGTCCGGTAAAATGAAGGGATCATGACTACGATTTCCACCTCTCTCTTCGACGACGTCGACTTCGAACGGCGCTTCGGCGGCATTGCCCGCCTCTACGGCGAGCGTGCACTCGAACGCTTCCGCGCGGCGCACGTTTGCGTGGTCGGCGTCGGCGGCGTCGGCTCCTGGATCGTCGAGGCGCTGGCCCGCAGCGCCGTCGGCCGCCTCACGCTCATCGACCTCGACAACGTGGCCGAATCCAACATCAACCGCCAGATCCAGGCCCTGTCGACCACGGTCGGCATGCCCAAGATCGAGGCGCTGAAACAGCGCATCGCGCTCATCAATCCGTACTGCGAAGTCGAGCTCGTCGAGGACTTCATCGATCCGGACAACATCCCGCAGATGATCGGGACGGATAGATTTGATTACGTCGTCGACGCGATCGACAGCGTCAAGGCCAAGGCCGCGCTGATCGCGTACTGCAGCCAGCACGCGATTCCATTGGTCGTCATCGGCGGCGCCGGCGGCCAGCTCGACCCGACGAAGATCGAGGTGCGCGACCTTGCCCGCACCGAGCAGGAACCGCTGCTGAAAAAAGTGCGCAAGATCCTGCGCGCCCACTACGGTTTCGCGCGCGGCGAAAAGAACAAGTACCACATCGACGCCGTGTTTTCGATGGAACCGCTGCGCTACCCGCAGTCCGGCGACGGCGACGCCTGCGCGGTCGACCCGAACAGCATCACGGGCCTGAACTGCGCCGGCTTCGGCTCGAGCATGGTCGTGACCGCGACGTTCGGCATGGTCGCGGCGGGCCACATGCTGCGCAAGATGGCGGAGGAGGCCAATGCCGTGCCTGCGCCGGTACATGTAACCGAATCGATCGACGCTGTCCAACTGGAAGACGCCTTGTTATCATAGGATCAGTGGGGCACGTCGCAAGACCTGCTGCGCGTTGCACTGCTGTCCTGCGATGCTCGCTGTACTACTCGTACAGTTGCGCTTCTCGAACAGCATTGCGGCCGCTCGCGACGGTTTTGCGCGGTGCCCCGGTTTTTACTGATTCGTGAAAAGAGGCTCCATGATCCGTCGTATCGCCCTCGCGAGCCTGCTGCTGGCGGCTGTCGCCGCCAACGCGCAGGACGCATCCCAGCAGGCCGGCGCCGGCCTGCAAGGTCCCAAGGACCCGGCCCAGGCCACCGCCAATGCCGCCACCCCCGCCAACCCGAACAATCCCGTCAACCCGGCGCCCGAAGCGCAAGCGGACCAGGGGCCGAAGGTGCAGGTCGTCGACCACGTGATCGGCAAGGGCACCGAGGCGATGGTCGGCAGCACGGTCGTCGTCAACTACACGGGCTGGTTCTACAAGCCGCTCGCCACCAAGCAGCACGGCCGCAAGTTCGACTCGTCGCTGGACCCGGGCCGCGAACCGCTCGAGTTCCAGCTCGGCGCGCGCCAGGTCATCAAGGGCTGGGAGCAGGGCGTGCAGGGCATGAAGGTGGGCGGCAAGCGCACGCTGATCATTCCGAGCGAACTCGCGTACGGCAAGCGCGGCGCCGGCGGCGGCTCCATTCCGCCGGATTCCGACCTGATCTTCGACGTCGAACTCTTGAAGGTCAAGTAAGTCAAAACTCATCAACGGGAGGACTGCATGCGTATCGCGAACGACGTGACGGAACTGATCGGCAATACCCCCTTGGTGCGGATCCGCCGCCTGGCGCAGGGCGCCGGCGCCGACCTCACCGCCAAGCTCGAGTTCTACAATCCGGCCCACAGCGTGAAGGACCGGATCGGCTGGGCCATGATCGAGGCGGCCGAGCAGGCCGGCAAGATCGGCCCGAACACCATCATCGTCGAACCCACCAGCGGCAACACGGGCATCGCGCTGGCGATGGTGTGCGCGGCGCGCGGCTACCGCTGCCGCCTCGTCATGCCCGAGACGATGAGCAACGAACGGCGCATGCTGCTGCGCGCCTATGGCGCCGAACTGGTGCTCACGCCGGGGCCGGAAGGCATGCTGGGCGCCATCCGCCGCGCCGAGGAAATCGTCGCGGCCGACCCGAACTGCTTCATGCCGCAGCAATTCAACAACCCCGCCAACCCGGAAGTCCACCGCCGCACGACGGCCGAGGAAATCTGGCGCGACACGGACGGCAAGGTCGACATCCTCGTGGCCGGCATCGGCACGGGCGGCACGATCACGGGCGTGGCCGAAGTGATCAAGGCGCGCAAGCCGTCGTTCCAGGCCATCGCCGTGGAACCGGAAGCGTCGCCGATCCTGTCCAAGGGCACGAAGGGGCCGCACCCGATCCAGGGCATCGGCGCCGGTTTCATTCCGGACGTGCTGAACACGAAGTGCTACGACGAAGTCATCACCGTCAAGAACGAGGACGCCTTCGAGACGGCCCGCGCGGCCGCGCGCGAGGAGGGGCTGCTGGTCGGCATCTCGTCCGGCGCCGCGTTGTGGGCAGCGATCCAGGTCGCCAAACGGCCGGAGAATGCGGGCAAGCTGATCGTGACGATCATTCCGTCGTTCGGCGAGCGCTACCTCAGTACGGCGTTGTACGCGAACCTGGCCGGCTGATCCGGCTTCCCTTCATGAAAACGGCCCGCTTGCATGCGGGCCGTTTTTGTTAATGCGCGTGTGAGTGGCCGTGATGATGGCCGGGGTCATGATCGTGGTCGTGGTCGTGATCATGGTCGTCGTGCGCATGCGCTTCCAGCCCATCGTGCAGGGAGCAACTGCTGTGCTTGGTCGTCCCTTGCTCCACCTGCAGCGTGCAGTGGTGGATGGCGAAATCCTCGCGCAGGTGCCCGACGATGGCGTCGATGGCGGCATCGCCCGGATAGCCGTCCGGCATGACGAGGTGGGCCGTGAGGGCCGTCTCCGTCGTGCTCATTGCCCAGATGTGGACGTCGTGCACTTCCGTCACGCCCGATTGCGCGGCGAGGAAGGCCGTGACACTTGTCGCGTCGACGCTGGCCGGCACGCCCGCCAGCACCATCTGGA
Source organism: Massilia sp. (assembly GCA_045810485.1). Lineage (GTDB taxonomy): Bacteria > Pseudomonadota > Gammaproteobacteria > Burkholderiales > Burkholderiaceae_D > Telluria. The sequence continues at coordinate 14,906 of JBJMVU010000063.1, forward strand.
TCGATTCGCGCAGCAGCGACCACGTGCCCACGACGATCACGACGACGAGCAGCAGGCTGACGGCCGGGTCGAGCCACGTCCAGCCCGTGACCATGATCACCACGCCGGAGATGACGACGCCCAGCGACAGCACGGCGTCGGCCGCCATGTGCTGGTAGGCGCCGCGCACGTTGATGTCGTCCTTGCTGCCGGCCACGAACAGCCAGGCCGAGAAGCCGTTGATCAGCACGCCGACGAGGGCGACGATCGACACCGTCGTGCCGGCCACCGGTTCCGGATGGGCGAAGCGGTGCACGGCTTCCCACGCGATGGCGCCGCACGCGACCATCAGCAGCAGGGCGTTGGCAAGGGCGGCGAGGATGGTGGTGCCGCGCATGCCGTACGTGAAGCGGCGCGTGGGCGCGCTTTTGGTCAGCAGCGCGGCGCCCCAGGCGAGGCCGAGACCCAGCACGTCGGACAGGTTGTGGCCGGCGTCGGCCATCAGCGCCGTCGAGTTGGCGATGAAACCGTAGATGAATTCGATGGCGACGAACGCGGTGTTCAGGCCGATGGCGATACCGAACGCGCGGCCGTTGTCGCCCGGCGCCGGGTGGTGGTGGCCATGTCCATGTCCATGTCCATGGGAATGATGGTGACTCATGCGTCCAGTCCGTTGGTAGGTTCTGCGATGTGTTCGAACATATTGGCGAGCAGGCTGCTGATGTGGGCATCGGCGGCCGCATAGAACACCTGCTTGCCCTGGCGTTCCGCCTTGACGATGCGGGCCGCGCGCAGCAGGCGCAGGTGGTGGCTGACCAGCGAACTGGACAGGTTCAACGCGCCGGCGATGTCGCCCACGGCCGTCGGCTGCGCGAGGCAGGCGAGCACGATCCGCAAGCGCGTGGGGTCGCCCAGCAGGTGGAACAGGTCGGCGAGTTCGTCGACCGCGTTGTCGATGTCGGGTGGGATGCTCATGCTTAACGTTTGAAGAGGTGTTCACATGTTAATCGCATAGACGTGGCGGGCGCAAGGGATATCGTATCGACGTGGCGAACGTGTCGCGGCGGTGCCCGGTTACGGCACCTGCCCATCCACATCCCGCACCTCCGGCTGCCCCAGCCCGAGCTTCTGCAACTGCGGCAGAATCGCCGCCCGATCCCCGACGGCGATGACTTTCAACTGATCAGGCTTCAGATATTTCTGCGCCGCCCCCTGCACCTGCGCCGCCGTCACGGCGCGGTAGCGGTCGGGCAAGGTGCGCCAGTAGTCGGCCGGCAGGTCGAAGACATAGGTCTCGGCCAGGCTCGCCCCGATGCCGCTGTTCGTTTCGAACTGGCCCGGCAGCGAATACACCTGCGAGTCGCGCGCGCCCGTCAGTTCGGGGCCCGGCAGCGGCTTGTCGCGCATGCCGTTCACTTCCCTGAACATCTCGGCCACCGACGGCCCCGTGACGTCCGTGCGCACGCTGCCCGCGATGACGAACGGGCCTGGCGTGCGGTCGTAGCGGAACGCCGAGAACACGCCGTAGCTGTAGCCCTTGTCTTCGCGCAGGTTGAGGTTGATGCGGCTCGAGAACAGGCCGCCCAGCGCCGCGTTCATGACCTGCATCGCCGGATAGTCGGGCGTCCTGCGCGCGGCCGCGATGGTTGACAAGCGCAGCGCCGTCTGCGGCGCGCCGGGCTTGTCGACGACGACCAGGCGCGCCTTCGTGCCGGCAGGATCGCCGACCGCCGACACGGCCGCGTCGGCGCGCTCCCAGCCGCCGAAGCGGGCGGCGGCCAGCGCGCGCAGTTCGTCCGTCGTGATGTCGCCGGAGACGACGAGGGCCGCATTGCCCGGCACGTAGTGGCGGCGCCAGAAGCGTACGAGGTCTTCGCGCGTCGTCGCACGGATCGCCCGTTCCGTGCCCAGCTGGCCGTAGCCGTACGGGTGGTCGGGGCCGTACAGCGCGCCGGCCGCGGCGACGGCGGCGACCAGCGCAGGGTCGTCGCGCTGCTGCGTCAGTTCGCCGATGCGCGAGGCGCGCTGGCGCTCGACTTCCGCGGTCGGGAAGGCGGGGTGCAGCACGACGTCGGCCAGCACGTCCAGCGCCTGCGGGAACGTGGTGCGCAGGGCCAGCAGCGATACCGTCGACGCGTCGGGCGACGCGGCGCTGCCGAGGAAGGCGCCCAGCTGCGCGATCTCGTCGGCGATGCCCGGCGCGCTGCGCGTGGCGGTGCCTTCGTCCAGCATGTCCGCCGTGAAGCCGGCAAGGCCCGGCTGGTCGGACGGATTGGCGTCGGAGCCGCTTTTCACGACCAGTTCCGCCGCCACGAGCGGCAGCGCGGGGTTTGGGTGGACGATGACCGTCAGGCCGTTCGGCAGCTTGAACGCGTCGCCCTGCGGCAGCGTGAAGCGCGGCGCCGGGCCCGGTTTCGGCGGCGTGCGGCGCCAGGCTTCGTCGCGGTTGATGCCGGCGGCGCGGTCGGCCTTCGATGCTTTCGGCGGCGGCGGCGTCGGCACGTCGGGGCCGAGGTCCGGCTTGCCCGGCACGCCGGCGACGATCACGCGCGCGTTCGGCTGCAGGTAGGCCTGCGCCACGCGGCGCACGTCGGCGGCGGTAACGCGGCGCAGGCGCTCGATGTCCTTCGGCAGGTAGCCCGGGTCGCCCGTGTACTGGTTGTACTGGTTGATCTGGTTCGCGAGGCCCGTGCCGCCCAGCTTTTCGATCGACGTCAGCATCGCCGTCTCGATGGTGTTGCGGGCGCGTTCGACTTCCTGCTCGGACGGTCCCGTGTCGCGCAGCGCCTTGAGTTCCGCGTCGATGGCGGCTTCCAGTTCGGCCGAGTCGTGGCCCGGGCGCGCGGTGGCGTCGACGATGAAGGTGGACGTGAGCGCGTTCGAATTCTGCGCGGCCGCCGCTTCCTGGGCGATCTGGCGTTCGTACACGAGAGATTTATACAGGCGGCCCGACTTGCCGCCCGCGAGGATCTGCGCCGTCACTTCCAGCTCGGCGTCGCCCGGCTGGAACGCGGGCGGCGTGAGCCACGCCATGTACAGGCGCGGCAGCTCGACGCGGTCCGGCACCATGATGCGGCGCTCGCGCGTGATGGCGGGCGTGGCCACCTGCGGATGCACGACCGGCGCGCTCCGTTTGAAGCTGCCGAAGTATTTCGCGACGAGGGCGCGCGTCTTCACTTTGTCGATGTCGCCGGCGATCACGATGCTGGCGTTGTTCGGGCTGTAGTACCGCTTGAAGAAGTCGCGCACGTCGGCCAGCCTGGCGTTCTGGATGTCGGCGTGGGAGCCGATGACGGCGGCATAGTACGGGTGCGTCTTCGGGAACAGCGCGTGGTTCAGCGCTTCCTCGACGATGCCGTACGGGCGGTTCTCGACGCTTTGTCTCCGCTCGTTGCGCACGACGTCCTGCTGGTTCGACAGCGCCGCCTGGTCGAGCACGTCGAGCAGGTAGCCCATGCGGTCGGCGTGCACCCACAGCGCGAGTTCGAGCTGGCTCGACGGCACCGTGTCGTAGTAATTGGTGCGGTCGTAGTCCGTGCTGCCGTTGCTGTCGGTGGCGCCGGCGCCTTCCAGCAGGCGGTCGGCGAGGCCGCGCGGCAGGTGCCGCGTCCCGGCGAACATCATGTGTTCGAACAAATGGGCGAAGCCGGTCAGGCCCGGGGCCTCGTTGGCGGGGCCGACGTGGTACCAGATGTTGACGGCCACGATGGGCAGGCGGTGGTCCTCGACGAGGATCACTTCCAGGCCGTTGGGCAGTGTCGTCTTGTCGTAGCGGACCTGCGGCACCTCGGCCGCCGTCGCCGTCGCCGCGAGGAGGAGCAGCAGGGAGAAACAGGAAAGAAGACGTTTCATGCCGGCTCCGTATGTTCAATGACAGGCGGCGCTGCCGCGGTCGGGCGGGGCGACGCTGAAGGAGGCGAGCCGCGTGGACTCGACGAATTCCCAGCCGTAGCCGCCCGCGTACAACTGCAGGCGCAGCACCCCGGTGCGGTTGCTGTCGCGGACTTCGCTGTGCGGGACGGTGAGCAGGAACGGCGTCGGATACGCGCCGCCGGTGCCGACCACGAACTGGCGGATGCCGTGCGTCGGGTCGGGCCGGCCGTCCGCATCCTGCGGGGCGAAGCGTTCGTAGTCATGGTCGTGGCCGGACAGCACCAGCTCGGCGCCGGCCGCGTACAACAGTTTCCACGCGTCGCGCATCTTCGGAATGCTGCCATGGCCGCCCGAGCTGTACAGCGGGTGGTGCCAGTAGGCGAGCGTGCAGCGCGCCGGATGGGCGGCGAGGTCGGCGCGCAGCCAGTCCAGCTGGGCCGCGTGCTGGGCCGGGGCGAGGTTGCTGTCCAGCGAGATGATGTGCCAGGCGCCCAGCTCGACGCTGTAATAGCCGCGGCCGGCGCGGGCGCCCCACCAGGCGAAATAAGGCTTGGCGCCCGGCGTGTAGTACTCGTGGTTGCCGGGCGCGGGCCACGTGCGGTCCTTGAAGCGGCCCCACGTCGGCGCGTAGCAGCCGGTGAATTCCTTCATGGCGCCGCGTGGATATGTCAGGTCGCCCAGCGCCAGCACGACCGCCCGCGGATCCCGCGCGAGTCCGGCGGCGACCGTGGCGGCCGTGTCGGCCGCGCCCGAATACGCCGGGTCGCGATAGGCGCAGCGGGCGATGTCGCCGGCCGCGTACACGGTGATGCCCTTGTCGACGTCGGCTGCGGCCGCGTTCACGGAAACGACCGCGAGGAGCGCGGCCGCGGCCAGGTAGGGCACCTTACTCGAGCAGGCGCAGCAGGCCGGCCAGCGCGTGCGCCACCGTCTGCTCGCGGACTGCCTGGCGGTCGCCGGAGAACACGAGGCGTTCGGTGTACGTCGTGTCGCCCTTCGACCAGCCGAAGCACACCGTGCCCACGGGCTTGCCGGGCACGGCGCCGGTCGGGCCGGCGATGCCGGTCGTGGACACCGCCACGTCGGCGTTGCTGTTGGCGATCGCGCCCTCGGCCATGACGCCCGCGACTTCTTCGCTGACGGAGCCGAATTGCGCGATCAGCGCGGCCGGCACGTCCAGCATCTCCGTCTTGGAGGCGTTCGAATAGGTCACGAAACCGCATTCGAACCAGCCGGTCGAGCCGGGAATTTCCGTGATGGCCTGGGAGACGCCGCCGCCGGTACAGGATTCGGCGGTGGCCAGCAGCAGGTTCTTGGCCTCGAGTGCCCGGCCCACACGGGTGGCAAGGTCGATGATGTCGTTCGTCACGTGTCGCTCCTCCTCGTAATGGCGGTAGCAGAGAACCGCCAGGTCTCCAGGATCCATCCTGAGCACGCCGCCGTGTGCCGGTCGCGGAAGGTCCGCTGCGCGCTCGCGTCCATTCTAGCGCGCCTTCCCGCCGTGCGGCATCGGAATCTTAACGAAAAGTCATTCTTGTGGTGATGTCCCGGCTGTCCTTACAAACGCAATTGTCTTTACCGCTGTAAATGAGAGCGTCGTTCTGTGCGACATCACCCTTGGTCGTGCTGCTATGCTGCTCGCTTGCGGGCTCGCCCCGCACTGTTGTTCATTGACCGAACCAGGACCTCGCATGCCGCTCGACCGTTTCGCGCATGACTATCCGGGGCCGGCATACTCGTGATGGTCTTGTCTTTCGCAGCCGCGCGTCCTGTCCGCCGGGCGGCGCTGTGCCTGCTGATCCTCGCGGGCGCCGCCCAGGCCGGCGCAGGCCCCCTTGTCGCGCCTGAGCGCAAGCTCAAGGCGGCCTGCCTGTATCGTGTCGCCACGTTCGTCGACCGGCCGGACGCCGCGTTCGCGCGCGCTGCCGCCCGGCCTGCACGTCCTGTTCGTGGCCGCCTCGCCCAGGCGCGGCCGCTTGCTGGCGACATGGTGAAGCCATGATCCGCCCGCGCCGCTCCATCCACGAAAAACTCGTCACGATCGTGATGTCGACGACGCTCGCCGCGCTGGCCGTTTCCGTCGGCACCGTCGTCGCCTACGACCTGCGCAGCTATAAACACGCGCTGCTGAACGACCTGGCCACGCAGGCGGAGCTCGTGGGCCACATGACGTCGGCGGCGCTCGCGTTCGACGATGCGCGCCTGGCGCGCGAAAACCTGGCCCTGCTGCGCAGCCGGCCGTCGGTGCGCGCCGCCGCCATCTACGACGAGCACGGCGCGCTGTTCGCGACCTATTCGGCCTCCGGCGACACCGGCGCGTTTCCGGTGCGGCCCGCCAAGGGCGGCAGGCCGGTGCATGCGGGCGGCGCGGAAACCTATGTCGGCGCCGGCGACGAACTGGTGCTGTACAAACCGATCAGCGAAAACGGCGACCTGCTCGGCACCGTCTACCTGCGCTCCGAAAACCAGCTGATGGAACGCATGCGCGACTACCTCGTCATCTGCGCGTGCGTGACGGTGCTGGCCCTGTTCACCGCATGGCTGCTCGTGCGCCGCCTCGGCCACACGATCACGACGCCCATCGACGCCATCACGAACATCGCGCGCGAAGTCGTGGCGCGGCGCGACTATTCGCGGCGCGCGCCGCGCATCAGCGAAGACGAGGCGGCGGAACTCGTCGACTCCTTCAACGCGATGCTGACCGAGATCGAGCAGCGGACGCGCGCGCTGGAAGGCTCGAACCGCGAGATCGTGCGCCTGAACGAAGGCCTCGAAGCGCGCGTGCAGGAACGCACGGCCCAGCTGGAGCTGGCCAATTCGGAGCTGGAACTGGCGATCGAGGAAGCGCGCAACGCCAACCAGGCCAAGTCGGCGTTCCTGTCGTCGATGAGCCACGAACTGCGCACGCCGCTGAACGCCATCCTCGGCTTCGCGCAGATCCTGGCGTCGAAGGACATGCCGACCACGCCCGAGCAAAAGCTGGAATTCTCCGGCCACATCCTGAAGTCCGGCCGGCACCTGCTCACCCTGATCAACGAGATCCTCGACCTGGCCAAGGTGGAGGCGGGGGCGCTCTCGCTGTCGATGGAGCCGGTGCTGCTGGCCGAGGTGCTGGGCGAATGCCAGAGCATGATCGCGCCGCTGGCGGCCATGCGCGGGGTGCGGGTCCTGTTCCCGGCAGCGCCCGCGGCGCACGTGCAGGCCGACCGCACGCGCCTGAAGCAGGTGTTGTTGAACCTGCTGTCGAACGCCGTGAAGTACAACCGCGAGGGCGGCGCCGTCGTCGTCGACTGCGCGCAGCCTGCGCCGCAGCGCCTGCGCCTGTCCGTGCAGGACACGGGCGTGGGCCTCACGCCCGAACAGGTGGCGGGCCTGTTCCAGCCGTTCAACCGCCTCGGCCAGGAAGCGGGCACGCAGGAGGGCACGGGCATCGGCCTCGTCGTCACGCGCCGCCTCGTCGAACTGATGGGCGGCGAGATCGGCGTCACCAGCAGCCCGGGCGTGGGCAGCGTGTTCTGGATCGAACTGGCCTGCACCGACTCGGCCGGGGACACGGCCGCTGCGCCGCCGGCCGCGCGCATCGCCGCCGCCGTCGCGGACGAGCGCGCGCCCGCGCAGCCGTCCACCGTGCTCTACATCGAAGACAATCCGGCCAATCTGAAGCTGGTGCAGGAGATCGTGCGCTTCCGGCCCGACCTGCGCCTCGTGAGCGCGCCGGACGGCCACTTCGGCCTGTCGCTCGCGCGCAGCCAGAAACCCGACATCATCCTGATGGACCTGAACCTGCCGGGTCTCTCCGGGTTCGAGGTCCTGGCGCAGCTGCGCCGCGAACCGGAGACCGCGCGCATCCCGGCCATCGCGGTGTCCGCCAACGCCATGCGCGCCGACATCGAGCGTGCGCTGGCGGCCGGCTTCGAGCGCTACCTGACCAAGCCGATCGACATCGGCCAGTTCAACGAGGCCATCGACGACGTACTGTCTGCCCGAATGAGGACGACCCCATGATCTCCCCCAACGACATCCGCCGCGCGAACATCCTCGTCGTCGACGACGAGCCGGTGAACGTGCAGCTGCTCGAGTTCCTGCTCAAGACCAGCGGCTACGAGAACGTCGCCAGCACCACCGACCCGCGCCAGGTGGCGTCGCTGCACCTGCAGCACCGCTACGACCTGATCATCCTCGACCTGCAGATGCCGCACATGGACGGCTTCCACGTGATGGAAGCGTTGAAACCGATGGAGCGCGAATCGTGGCTGCCCGTGCTCGTGGTGACGGCGGAGCCGGACAAGAAGCTGGCCGCGCTGGAAGCGGGCGCGCGCGACTTCATCGGCAAGCCGTTCGATACGGTGGAGGTCCTGACGCGCATCCGCAACCTGCTCGAAGTGCGCCTGTTCCACCAGGAGTCGCGCGACTACGGCGCGCGCATGGAGCGTAAGGTGCGCGAGCGGACGGCCGAGCTGCAGCGCTTCCGCGGCGCGATGGACGCCACGTCCGACGCCATCTTCCTCGTCGACGCCCGCACGATGGCGATGGTCGACGTCAGCGACGGCGCCTGCCGCATGCTGGGTTTTTCGCGCGAGGCGGTGCTGCGCATCGATCCGGTGGCGCTGGGCCTCGCGGCACGCGCGCAGCTCGAACGCTATGCGGACCCGGCGTCCACGTCGCGCGAGCACGACATCGTCGAGACGGAGCTGTTGCGCTCGGACGGGCAGGGCGCCGTGCCGGTCGAGATCAGCTGGCAGCTGCAGCAGCAGGAGCACAACCGCATCCTGATCGCCGTCGCGCGCGACATCAGCGAGCGCCTGCAGGCCGCGCAGCGTCTGAAACACATGTCGAACTACGACAGCCTGACGGGCCTGCCGAACCGCAGCCTGTTCTTCCACACGCTGCGCGACGCCATCGAACTCGCGCAGGACAAGAACTGGCGCATCGCCGTGCTGTTCATCACGCTCGACCGCTTCAAGATCGTCAACGATTCGCTCGGTCCGGCACTGGGCGACGAGCTGCTGCGCCAGTTCAGCACGCGGCTGGTGCGCTGCGTGCGCCTGCGCGACACGATCGGCCGGCTGGGCGGCGACGAGTTCGCGCTGATCCTCACGATGACGCGCGAGCAGACCGAGGACGAGGCGGTGAGCGTCGCCAACGAGGTGCGCGAGGCGTTGCGCGCGCCGTTCGACCTGAACGGCCAGCAGGCCGTGCTGACGGCCAGCATCGGCATCGCCATGTACCCGGACGACGCCCTTGACCCGGGCACGCTGGTGAAATACGCGGACGTGGCGATGGTGCGCGCCAAGGAAGCGGGCCGCGACGGCTTCCGCTTCTTCACGGCCGGGATGAACGTGCAGGTGCTGGCGCGGCTGGACCTGGAGCTGGCGCTGCGCGCGGCCATCGACGGCGACCAGTTCGAGCTGCACTACCAGCCCAAGCTGGACCTGAACACGGGCCGCGTGAGCGGCGTGGAGGCGCTGCTGCGCTGGCGCCGTCCCGGCTTCGGCCTCGTGTACCCGGCCGAATTCGTGCCCGTCCTGGAAGACACGGGCATGGTCGTGCGCGTGGGCGCTTGGATCATCGGCGAGGCCTGCCGCCAGATCGCCGCGTGGAATACCGAGGGCGTGCGCGACGTGCGCGTGGCCGTCAACGTGTCGAGCCGCCAGTTCGTCGAGGGCGACCTGGAAGGCGACATCCGCGCGGCGCTGGTGGAACACCGCGTGGACCCGGGCATGCTCGAGCTGGAACTGACGGAAAGCGCGCTGATGTCGAACTTCGAGCACACGGTGCAGGTGCTGGAGAGCCTCAAGTCGCTGGGCATCCGCATCGCCATCGACGATTTCGGCACCGGCTATTCGAGCCTGGCTTACCTGAAGCGCTTCCCGATCGACAAGCTCAAGATCGACATCGCGTTCGTGCGCGACATCACGACGAATCCGGACGACGCCGCGATCGCGCTGGCCATCATCAGCATGGCGCACAGCCTGCACATGCAGGTGATCGCGGAAGGCGTGGAGTCGCGCGCGCAGATGGCGCTGCTGCGCCGCCACCGCTGCGACGAGATCCAGGGATTTCATTTTTCGCGCGCGCTGCTGCCCGCCGACCTGGCCCGGCTGGTGCTGGAAAACCGCGCCCAGCCCACGCGGCCGGCGGAGGACGACCGCAACGTCCAGACGCTGCTCCTGGTGGATGACGACGTCAACGTGCTGGGCGCGCTGCACCGTTTATTCAGGCGCGACAACTACCGCGTGCTGACGGCCGCGTCGCCGGCCGAGGGCTTCGAGCTGCTGGCGCTGTACCACGTGCAGGTGATCCTGTGCGACCAGAAGATGCCGGTGATGAACGGCACCGAATTCCTCAGCAAGGTCAAGGAAATGTATCCGGACACGATGCGCATCATCCTGTCCGGCTACACGGGCGTGGAGACGGTGCTCGATTCGATCAACCGGGGCGCCATCTACCGCTTCTACACGAAGCCGTGGAACGAAACGGAATTGCGCGACAACGTGCGGCTCGCGTTCCGCCAGTACTGGCTCACGCATGGGCCGTACGATGACCGCAAGACGCCGCGCGGGGACGAAGAGGCTGCGTGAATGTGCATTCGTGGGCTCGGGGAGCCCACCCTACGGCAGTCGGGACATCGTTGGGTGGGCATCCCGTGCCCACGCGTACGTTAGTTCATCGTGGGCTCGGCGAGTCCACCCTATGGCATTCGAGGCATCGTAGGGTGGGCACCCCGTGCCCACGCGTACGTTAGCCGGGGCTGAAGTGGTCCCAGCCCGCCAGTTGCAGATCGAGCGCCGCGCCGTCCGCATCGACGAGGCGTAATCCTGCCTCCGTCGTGATCGTACCCACCCGCGTCACCGCCGTCCCGCTGGCCGCGCCGGCCGCGACGATCGCCTCGCGCTGCTCCACCGGCGCCGTGAAACATAACTCGTAATCGTCGCCACCCGCCGCGGCGAACCGGCGGCGCAGCGCACGCGGCTGGCTGGCCAGCGCCGGGCCGGCGGGCAGCGCATCCACGTCCAGCACGGCGCCCACGCGCGACGCGGCCAGGATGTGCTGCAAGTCGCCCACGAGGCCGTCCGAGATGTCGAGCGCGGCGCGCGCGAGGCCGCCTTCCGCCAGCAGGCGCCCCAGCGCCACGCGCGGCGTCGGGGCGTGCATGCGCTGGCCGGTGGCGGCGTGGTCGGCGGCGTCCAGTGCGACTTCGCTGCGCCGCGCGGCCAGCCACAGGCGCGCGTCGCCCAGCGTGCCCGAGATCCAGATGTCGTCTTCGGCGCGCGCGGCGTCGCGGCGCAGCGCCTGGCCGGATGCCAGTTCGCCGAAGATCGTGATGCAGACGTTCAGCGGGCCCTTGGTCGTATCGCCGCCCAGCAGTTCGCAGCCGTGGGCGTCGGCCAGCGCGAACAGGCCGCGCGAAAAGGCGTCGAGCCAGTCGGGTTCCGCCGCGGGCAGCGACAGCGCCAGGGTGAAGCCGAGCGGCCGCGCGCCCATCGCGGCCAGGTCCGAGAGGTTCACCGCGAGACACTTGTGCCCGAGCGTGAACGGGTCGGCGCCGGCGAAGAAGTGGCGGTCCTCGACCAGCATGTCGGACGAGATGGCCAGCTGCCTGCCGGGCGTGGGCGCGAGCAGGGCGCAATCGTCGCCGATGCCGAGGACGGTGTTGGGACCGGGCGCGCGGTCGCGCTGGAAGTAGCGTTTGATGAGATCGAATTCGGAGAGCATCCCGCGATTCTAATCCGGGACCGCCGCCAGGTGGGCCGCGCGCCGGTAGCCGCCGGGCCCGATGCCGTAATGGCGCTTGAACACGCGGTTGAACGCCGCTTCCGACTGGTAGCCGACGGCCAGCGCCACGTCGCCCACGGCCCCCTCGCCCTGCAGCAGGGCCCGCGCGGCGCGCGCCATGCGCAGCTGGGTCAGCATGTCGGCCGGCGGCATGCCGCACAGGCGCGCGAACAGG
>JBJMVU010000064.1:0-7413 GCA_045810485.1 Massilia sp.
ACGGCTCGGCTTCTGACGCGCCTCGCCGTGCAGGTCGCCACCGCCGACCTTGCAATTTGAACGACGGCCCCCCTCCCGACCGATCCTTCAACGAGACATAGATTTCTGTAAGTCCTTTAAAGCTCCATATGTTGCGCCCAGACGAGCCTGGCCGGCATGCCATTGACGCGTTCCGGCTCGTCCTTCGGATGGCGCCAGCTGCGGGTGCCGTCGGCGGACATGTCGTGTTCGAACAGGATGACACGGTGCCCGTCCGGCATGCGGAAGCCGCGGTACAGGCGCGAGGGGACGTCACTGACGGATTCCGCGCGGCCGCCCAGGCTCTCGAACTGTGCAAAGGGCGTGTGCGTCAGGTCGACCGGTGTGAATGCGAGCTTGCGGGTGGCCCTCTCGAGCGATCGGAACGCGATGTCGAAACGATCGAGATCGACCGCGCAGACGCGCTCGAAGCCGTTCCTGAGCGTGGCGGCCGCATGCGTCGCCGCGTTGCGGGACCGGTCGACGCTGCACTGGTACTCGTGCACGCCGGTGCGGACGATAGCGCCGCAGGCGATCGCGACGGCGATGCCAGCCACGGCCCGCAGCCAGCGCTTCGCGGGCGAGGGTGGTGTCGTCGGCACAGGCTTCAGCAGGCGCTTGCCGGCCCAGCGGCACAGCCAGGCCACCCCGAGGACCGGTAGCACCATCACGACAGTCAGACGCAGGACGTCCGGCAACGGCGCGTGCAGCCAGACGACGCAGAACAGGACGTACACGACGGCCGCCAGCAGGGCCAGGATGTTGACGACGTGCCCGGCCCACCAGAGCAGCAGGCCGAAGACGGTTTTCGGTGTCATGACCCCGGCGTCCAGCGCCGCGCGACGATGTGAAAGCGCACCTCCAGCTCATCCTGCACCGACAGCAGCCCGGCGCCCACCGAGAACGGCGTGATGCCGAAATCGGTCTGCTTCAGGCGCGCCGTGCCGCTTGCGGTCAGCTGGGCCGCATCGACCTGCACCGTGGCCGGCAGTTCCAGCCGGCGCGTCGTGCCGTGCAGCGTGACGGCGACGCGCAGCCGGCCGTCCGCCGGCAGTTCGGCATGCAACGTCACCACCGGATAGCGCTCGGCGTCGAGCACCGGGCCGAGCATGTTCTTGCGCGTGCCCTCGACCGCTTCCGAAGACGGCGACGTGGCGATGCCCGCGTCGCGCAGCAGCGGCGGTTCGTCGACGGTCAACTGGTCCAGGCGGAACGAGACGTCGGCGCGGCCCATGCCGGGTGCGGCATAGCCGGTGAGTGCGTGGCCCGCCACCACGTGGTCGTGCCCGAGCCGCGCCATCAGGCCGCCGCGGCGCACCGTGACGGCGATCAGCGAGGCGCCTGGATCGACCGCGTAGACGGCCGCGCCGGACGCCGCGGCCGCGCGATACGCGCCCAGGTCCGTCACCGGGCCGGGGGCTGGTGGCGCCAGCGGCTGGCCGCAGGCGGTCAGCAGCAACAGCAAGGGCAGGATGCGCTTCGTGGCTCAATCCCCCAATGGAAAAAAGCTCAGCCACCAGGGCGGGTTCTTGCCGCTCTGGTAGGCGTTGCCATCATAGCGCAGCGTGGTCTGCTCGGTCTTCGGCTTGCCGACTGTGTCGTCGGCAGCGCTTTCCCGCCTGATCCGCGCGGTGACGATCAGGTCCGCGAACCCATGGGACGACGTCCTGGCGAGACCCAGCGACAGCCTGGCCTCGTCGAAGACCAGTCCCTCCGACTGACCGAGACAGCCTTTGACGGCTTCCCAGCGCGACATCGGCAGGCCGCGCAGCACGGGCGCGAGCGAATCGGCGCGACGGACGAACAGTGTGAGCTCATCTTCCCAGGCGCCGTCCGCGCAACTCGCGCCGTGCGCGGCACTCCGGAAGCGCACGCCGAACGCCCTCACGTCCTGCGCCAGCTGGTAAGGCGCGGTGTCGATGCTCAGGCTGTTTTCTCCGAACTGGACGGCCGCATCTTCGCCGACCTCGCGCTCGTAGCTGCCGACGACGCGCCCCGACTTCGCATCCACCATCGCGACGACCAGATTTTTCACGTCCGCGTCGTGCGTGCTGAAGACGATGGCGGACAACAGCGTCTTGCCGTCGTACGGCCAGAGCCTGCATGCGGAAGCGACGACCGTGCCGGCGCCGTCCTTCCGCTCGATGCCGGCATGCGTCGCGACCGCGGCCGCGACGGTGCCCTGGCAGACGTCAGCCGCGTGCGCAGTCTGCAGCAGCAGGCACGCGAGCGCGGCACCAAACAGCTTGGGACGGACGATGCCCGTCATGCCCGCTGGTGCATTGCCCGCTCGATCTTCTGGTCGGTCTTGAACTGGCTGAGCGCATACACGGCCCAGATGGTGGCCGGCAGCCAGCCGATCAGGGTGATCTGCAGGATCAGGCAGATGATGCCGGCGATCGGACGGCCGATCGTGAAAAAGGTCAGCCAGGGCAGGACCAGGGCGATGATGAGGCGCATGCGTGTTCTCCTTCAGGTAAGCCTCCAGCATAGCGGCTTCACGGGTCCGAAAGCTCACGCATTTTCACTCTCTTAACTGGTATTTCTTCACCACGCCGTTCCGGTCGAACAGGATGGACAGCTCCCGCTTGTTGTCGGCGCTGCTGACGACGAGATTCACGTACGGCACGGAATCGACGACTTTGGCATATCCCACCTGGTACAGCCAGAGTTCGTAGCCGTTGGCGAAAGTCGTGACGTTCGCGGCGCCAAACGCGGCACCGATATCGGCCTTGGTCGATTTGCCGATCACGATGGCCTGTGCGGCCCGCTCCTGCGTCAGGGTCTTGACCACGCCGTTGCCGGTCGACGCGCAGCCGGCGAGAACGAACGCAGCGTTGCACAGCCAGATTGGTCTCATGCGTCATCGTCCATGTCGTCGAATTGCAGCAGGGTGTCGTCGGTCCAGCCCTGGTCGTAGAGCGACTTGAACCTGACCATGTACACGCGCTCGCGCAGGAACAGCCAGTCTTCGTGGTCCGGCATCATCGGGGCGACCGGACCATGCAGCAGCGCGGCCGGCAGGATGCTGCGGCGGTTCCCGGACACCAGGGTCACGCTGAACACGGGCCGGTCGGCGAAATAAAACAGATTGATCGGCATCGTGCGGCACGGGTCGTCCATTTTCGCGATCAGCATATTGATCGGATGGTGCACGTACGCCACCAGGTCGCCGGCCATCGCCACCCTGCATTCGAGCAGCAGGTCGCCCAGCCGGCGCGCATTGGGCGGCACGTCCCGGCTGCGGATGTCGGCCCGCCAGGCCAGGCTGCCGGCCTTCCGGTTGAAGCGCACCATCGCATCGTCGTCCGCCGCGACGGCACGCGGCAGCGTGAACGTCTGGTCCGCCGCCAGCGGCACGGGGATGCTGCTGCGATCGCCGGCGACCTGCAGCACCAGTCCCTCCATCGACACGCCGGCACGGCGCGGGAAGACCTTGAAGCGCAAGGAGGCGGTCGGCGCCAGGCCGTGGTTCTTCTCGAAGACATCCATCCCGGCCAGCATGGCGCGGTACGATTTTTCGTCGCGGTCCTGCGCCGTGCCCTGGACCTCCACTTTTGGCACGGATTGTTCGGCGAGTGTCGCGGCGGCAATGCATAGCCATGCCGCGCCGGCCAGCCACGTTTTACGCATGATGGTTCTCCAATGGGATCGTCACGACGAACCGGCAGCCTTTGCCGTCGATACCGTCTTCCAGGCCGACACTACCGCCCAGCCGCGCGGCCGCCTCGCGCACGATCGCGAGGCCAAGGCCGGCGCCCGGCGTGTCGTGACCGGCGCCGCGGTAGAAGCGTTCGAACACCAGCGCGCGTTCATCAAGCGGGATGCCCGGTCCGTCGTCCGCGACCGCCAGCATGAGCGCCGCCCCGGCGTCCCGCAGCGTCACGTGGACGCGGCCGTGTTCCGGAATGTAGGCGATGGCGTTGGTGACCAGGTTGTGCAGGACGGCCTGGAACGCATGCAGGTCGAGCCTGCGGTGCAGCGCGTCGGGCGCGTCCAGCACGAGGTCTATGTGGCGGGCCAGCGCCGCCGGTGCGAGCAGGGCGAGGTCCGTGCGCACCAGTTCCGCCACGTCGACTTCGTCCGGCGCCACGGGCTTGCCGTCGTCGATGTTGGCCATGTCGAGCAGCTGTTCGATCATGTGCGACGCGCGATTCATCGCCTGGAGCATGCGGCGCCCGGCCTGTTCGCGCTCGCCCGGGTCCGTCGCCATGACGAGGACGTGGGCCTGGGCCGACATGACCGCCAGCGGCGTGCGCAGTTCGTGGGCCGCGTCCTGGACGAAGCCGCGTTCGCGCGCGAGCCGGTGGCGCAGCTGGTCCAGCAGGCGGTCCAGCGCGCCGGCCAGCGGCTGCAGTTCCGCGTAGCGCGGCGCGACGCCGAGCGGATCCAGGTCGTCCGGTCCGCGCGCCGCGATCCGGTCGGACAGGGCGCGCAACGGCCGCAGGCCGCGCCGCACGGCGATCCACACCGGCGCCAGCACGAACGGGAAGGCGATCAGCATGTCGAGCGTGAGGCTGCCGCTCATCAGGCGGAACATCGACCACGTGTCCAGCTGCGGCGCCGCCACCGTCAGCGACCAGCGTCCGTGCCGGCCGTGATACCGGCGGTATGGCTGGCCGTTCACGCTGCCGTCCGTGAAGCTGCCGGGCGGGCCCTGCAGGTTGGCGCGTTCTGCCGGCGGCGACACGACCACGCGCACGCCGCCGGCATCCCGCAGCTCCATCAGCACGTCGGGCAGGCGGTTGTCGCGGTAGCCCTCGTTGATCAGGGCGGCGTTCGACGCGACGACGGCGCCCGCGTAGGTGGCGCTGTCCAGCGGGGCGATCGACGCCAGCAGGTTGTCGGCGACCGCGCGTATTTTGGCGTCGAACGCGCCGGCGTCCTTCGCCTGCAAGAAGTCGCGGCCCAGCAGCACGATCCACACGAGGGAAAAGGCGACGAGCAGGGCCAGGAACACGCGCCTGACCAGCGTCGGACGGAACGCGCGCATCATGCGGCGAACAGGTAGCCGATGCCGCGCACGGTGCGGATGCGTTCCGCGCCGATCTTGCGGCGCAGGTTCGAGACGTGGACTTCGAGCGCGCTGAAGTCGACCGCGTCGCCGAGCGGTTCGAGGCGCTGCGCCAGCGTGCCTTTCGGGACCACGGCGCCGGGTTCGCGCGCCAGCTCCAGCAGCAAATGGAATTCGCGCGGCGACAGGTCCAGCACCGCGCCGTCCAGCCGCGCCACGTAGGCGCGCGGTTCGATCTGCAGCGCGCCGAGGGTCCACACCTCGCTCGCCTGGCGCGCATAGCGGCGCAGCACGGCGCGCATGCGCGACAGCAGCTCCGCGGTGTCGAACGGCTTGATCACGAAGTCGTCCGCGCCGCCGTCGAGACCCGCCAGGCGGTCTTCCAGCGCCGACCGGGCCGTGATGATGATGATCGGGACGGCGCTGCCGGCGCGGCGCCAGCGGCGCAGCAGGTCCAGGCCGGCGCCGTCGGGCAGGGACAGGTCGAGCAGGACGCAATCGAACGGGACGTCCGCCGCCGGCAGGGGCGCATCGGCCGTGCGGCGTACCCATTCGCTGCTGATGCCCTCCACCTTCAGGGCTTGCTGGAGCGCGAAGCCCAGATCCAGGTCGTCTTCGATGATCAAGATGTGCATTTGGCAAGTATAGACGCGCCAACCTTAAGCGTTGCCAAAGGCCGGCGGCTTGTTCCACAATGCCCACTGCAACGAACACCGGAACCATCATGCTCACCGAACGTATCGACTTCCCCGGCCCCCACGGCAAGCTCTCCGCCAAGCTGGACGCCCCCACCGGCACGCCGCGCGCCTACGGCATCTTTGCCCACTGCTTCACCTGCAGCAAGGACGTGCTGGCCGCCACCTTCATCTCGCGCGGCCTGGCCAGCCTGGGCGTGGCCGTGCTGCGCTTCGACTTCGCCGGCCTCGGGGCCAGCCATGGCGATTTTGCCGACACCAATTTTTCGTCCAACGTCGAAGACCTCGTCGCCGCGGCCGACTACCTGCGCGACAAATTCGCGGCGCCGCAGCTCCTGATCGGCCACAGCCTGGGCGGCGCGGCCGTGCTGGCGGCGGCGCATCGCGTGCCGGAAGCGAAGGCCATCGTGACCATCGCGGCGCCCAGCGATCCGCACTACGTCGTGAACACGCTGCTGGGCGAGCACCTCGACACGATCGCGCAGCAGGGCGAGGCGCGCGTGAAGCTGGCCGGGCGCGATTTCAACATCCGCCAGCACTTCGTCGAGGACGCCGGCCGCCATCAGCTGCACGACAGGATCGCCACCCTCGGCCGCGCGCTGCTCGTGATGCACGCGCCGCAGGACGATACCGTCAACATGGACAACGCCACCCGCATCTTCGAACTGGCGCAGCATCCGAAGAGCTTCGTCTCGCTCGACGGCATGGACCACCTGATCACGCGGCGCGAGGATGCCGCGTACGTGGCTGGCGTCATCTCGGCGTGGAGCGCGCGCTATCTCGACGCGGGAGCCGCGCATGCATGACTTCGAACGGCGGCGCGACCGCTTCGACTTCTTCGACCGCATGGAAAGCCCCGCGGTCAACCTGTGTTTTACGCTGGACGTCCCGGATTTCCGGCCGTGGTGCAAGGCGCAGGGCCTGGCGCCGTTCCACGTGATGCTGTGCGCCGTGCTGCGCGCGGTGCTGAAGGTGGAGAATTTCCGCTACCGGATCGTGGACGGTGAGGTCATCCGCATCGACCGCCTCGTGCCGTCGTTCACCGTGATGAACCAGCATGGCGACCTGAATTTCGCCCAGTTCGACTGGTCCGACGACGTGCGCGAATTCGTCGCGCGCGGCATGGCGGCGCGGGAACACGCGTCGACCATGACGGAGCTGAACGTCAAATACCGCACGATGTCGCCGCGCGACGCGAAGGACCAGGTGTTCGTCACCTGCATGCCGTGGCTCGATTTCACGTCGATCCAGCATCCGATGGCGTCGATCGCCGCGCCGGACATTCCATCGTTCGCGTGGGGCCGGTTCCGCGCCGGGCCCGATGGCCTGCAACTGCCGTTTTCCGTGCAGGCGCATCACGGGTTCGTCGACGGGTGGCATATCCACCTGCTGGGGCGCCAGGTGGCCGACGAGCTGGCGGAGATCATCCGCTGAACATACTCACGTCGTTCCCGCGCAGGCGGGAACCCAAGCTCTGCATGCGTTGCCACGACGCGTGCAACTTGGATCCCCGCCTGCGCGGGGATGACGACTCGAAGTCACGCGCATCTTAATCTCCGCCGCACCCACCCCCGCAGCTGCTGCCGCAACCGCTCATACTCACGTCGTTCCCGCGCAGGCGGGAACCCAAGCTCTGCATGCGTTGCCACGACGCGTGCAACTTGGATCCCCGCCTGCGCGGGGATG
>JBJMVU010000065.1:0-2448 GCA_045810485.1 Massilia sp.
GTGTTGCCGTGTTCGTTGACGGTGACGACCATCTTGTCGGTCGGCAGCCCGAGTTTCTTCGCGGTGCCCGTCATGATGCGCAGGTTGGCCTGGTGCGGGATCAGCCAGTCGATCTCGCTCGACGGCATCTGCGCATGCGCCAGCGCTTCGTTGGCGACTTTTTCCAGCACGGACACGGCCAGCTTGAACACGGCCGGGCCATCCATGTACAGGAATTTCTGGTTCGTGGCGAGGTTCGACGGGTTCGCCGGGCCGCACAGGATGCCGCCGTGGCTGCCATCGGCGTGCAGCTTGACGGCCAGCACACCCGGCTCTTCCGACGCGGTCAGCACGACGGCGCCGGCGCCGTCGCCGAACAGCACGCAGGTGCTGCGGTCGTTGAAGTCGAGGATGCGTGAAAACACTTCCGTGCCGATTACGAGCACGTTCTTCGCATTGCCCGCCTTGATGAACGCATCGGCCGTCGCCATCGCATAGACGAAGCCCGAGCACACGGCGCCCATGTCGAAGGCGGCGCTGTTGTTGCGCATGCCAAGCTTGTTCTGGACGATGCAGGCCGTGCTCGGGAAGCTGCCGAAATAATCGGGCGTCGACGTGGCGACGATGATCAGGTCGATCTGCTCCGCCTCGAGGCCCGACGCTTCGAGCGCCCTGCGCGCCGCGTTCACGGCAAGGTCCGACGCGTTTTCCTCGGGGGCGGCGTAGTGGCGGGCGGTGATGCCGCTGCGGGTCACGATCCACTCGTCCGACGTCTCGATCCCCTTGACGGCGAGCTGGGCCGCGAGGTCGTCGTTGGTGACACGCTGTGCGGGCAAATAGCTGCCGGTGCCGATAATTTTGCTATAAGTCATTGCTAACCCTGCTGATTAGTTGAGCCTGGCGCTTCCGGATTGGGAGCTTGCGGCAACATTTCGGCAATCAAGGTCGAGAGTTGCGCTTGCACATTATATTTCGCCGCGTCAAAAGCGCGTCGAAGTGCCCACTCGTAGGCGTAGGCATTGGCGCCGCCATGGCTCTTGAAGACCAGGCCCTTGAGGCCCAGCAGACCGGCGCCGTTATAACTTTCGGGGTTCAGCTTCTTGAGCGATTTGCGCGCGAACAGGGCGCCGATCTTCGACATCGTCGTTTCCAGGAACACCGATTTGACGAAGCGCGACAGGCCTTCGATCGCCTTCAGCGTCACGTTGCCGACGAAACCGTCGCAGACGACGACGTCGACCGTGCCCTTGAAGATGTCATTGCCTTCGACGTTGCCGTGGAAGTTCAGCACGCCGCGTTCGTGGTCGGCCCGCAGCAGGGGCGCAGTGGCCTTGACCACTTCGTTGCCCTTGATCTCTTCCGTGCCGACATTCAGCAGGCCGATGCTCGGGCGGCGATGTTCCATCGCCTCGAACAGCACGGCGCCCATGATGGCGAACTGGTGCAGGTGATGGGGCTCGCAGTCGACGTTGGCGCCCAGGTCGAGCATGTACGTCGGGCCGCCCTTCTGGTTCGGCAGGATCGAGCAGATGGCCGGACGGTCGACGTCGGCCATGGTCTTCAGGACATAGCGTGAAATGGCCATCAGCGCACCCGTATTGCCGGCGGAGACGCAGACGTCGGCGCTGCCGTCCTTGACGAGCTCGATCGCCACGCGCATCGACGAATCCTTCTTGCGGCGCAGGGCGACTTCGATGGGATCGTCCATCGCGACCACTTCGGAAGCGTGGCGGACGGTCAGGCGCGAATTCTCGCCCGCATGATGTTTCTTGAGTTCAGCACGGACCAGCTCTTCCTGACCGACGAGGATCAGCTCGGCGTCGGGTTCGCGCTTGAGGAATGCGAGGGCTGCCGGGATGGTCACGGCGGGGCCGTGGTCGCCGCCCATGCAGTCGATGGAAATTTTGATTGTCATTTGTCGGAATGAACCGCGAGCTTAAGGTCGGCCGGCGGCGGCGTGTTCCCGGCGGGGTGCATAGCGGGCCGAGTCAGCAGGATGGTAAATGACGGAGTTACCGCAAAAGAAAAAGCGGCGCCACGCATTCGACATACGTTGCACCGCTTTCATGGAACAAAACAGCAAGACGTCGATTACTCGTCGTTCTTGGTCTTGAGCACTTTACGGCCACGGTAGAAACCGTTCGGGCTGATGTGGTGACGCAGGTGCGTTTCGCCGGTGGTCGGCTCGACTGCCAGGTTCGGGGCGGTCAGGAAATCGTGCGAACGGTGCATGCCGCGCTTCGACGGGGACTTCTTATTCTGTTGAACTGCCATGATGACTCCTAAACATAAGTTCTAAAATTCTAACACATTCGACTTGCAAGTACATGCGCATCGAGTATCCCAGCGGCAATAACGTTGGGGCTGCCATTGCCGACATGTTTAACGCTGCCTTACAACGATGACTCAATACTCGAGCTGCACGCGCTTGACACGTTTTGACGC
Source organism: Massilia sp. (assembly GCA_045810485.1). Lineage (GTDB taxonomy): Bacteria > Pseudomonadota > Gammaproteobacteria > Burkholderiales > Burkholderiaceae_D > Telluria. The sequence continues at coordinate 2,425 of JBJMVU010000065.1, forward strand.
TGCGAATGCTACCCGGAGGCGACA
>JBJMVU010000066.1:0-26667 GCA_045810485.1 Massilia sp.
AAACAAAAAACCAACACCACTAAATACCAATCTACGAAAACCCTCGCCCATGAAGAGATCTTCCAGCTGCCGCGCTTCGAGTGCAACCCGGCCACCTACGATTTCCTGACGGCGCCCGCGCGCCCGCTTGCCCTTCCCCCCTCCACAGAAAAGGACAACCATGAACATGCAGGATAAAGTCGCCGTCGTCACCGGCGCCGCCAGCGGCATCGGCAAGGAGATCGCGAAAACCTATTTCGACCACGGCGCGAAGGTCGCCATCGCGGACCTCAACCTGGAGGCCGCGCAGGCCGTCGCGCGCGAATTCGATCCGACCGGCGAACGCGCGCTGGCCGTCGCGATGGACGTGACGAACGAGGAGCAGGTCGACGCCGGCATCAACCAGGTCGCGGAAAAATTCGGCGGCATCGACGTCCTCGTGTCGAACGCGGGCATCCAGATCGTCGCGCCGGTCGATGAATTCAAATTCTCCGACTGGAAGAAGATGCTCGCGATCCACCTGGACGGCGCCTTCCTCACGACGCGCGCGTGCCTGAAGCGGATGTATGCGCAGGGCCGCGGCGGCACCGTGATCTACATGGGGTCCGTGCACTCGAAGGAAGCGTCCGTGCTGAAGGCGCCGTACGTCGCGGCGAAGCATGGCCTCGTCGGGCTGGCGAAGGTCGTCGCCAAGGAAGGCGCGGCGCACGGCGTGCGCGCCAACGTGATCTGCCCCGGCTTCGTGCGCACGCCGCTGGTCGAAAAGCAGATCCCGGAACAGGCGAAGGAACTGGGGATCAGCGAAGAGGACGTCGTCAGGAAGGTGATGCTGAAGGAAACCGTGGATGGCGAGTTCACGACCGTGGAAGACGTCGCGCACACGGCGCTGTTCCTCGCGACCTTCCCGTCGAACGCGTTGACGGGCCAGTCGATCGTCGTCAGCCACGGCTGGTTCATGCAGTAACCTTCAGCGTCAGCGCGGCCCCTCCAGCGGGCGGTAGTTCACGTCCTGCACCCGCAGGCGGCCCAGCGCCGCCGGCATCCGCGCCTCGAAGCCCGCGTAGTCCTTCAGCGCCTTCGGCGTCCACAGGCCTTCGGCCAGCGCCACCAGGCGCGGCCAGGCCATGTATTCGACGTCGCGCGGCGTCGCCATGTATTCGGTCCACAACTGCGCCTGGCTGCCCAGCACGTGTCGCGCCTGGGCCGCCGGCAGCGCGGCCGGCAACGGGTCGTACGCGTACACGCGCGCGAGCGTCGTCACGTCGCGCACGCCCATCGGTTCGCGGAAACCGGGGCTCTTCGGGTCGGCCTGGTAAAAGTCGAAATACGTTTCGCGCTCCGGCGTCATGACGACGTCGTGTCCGGCGCCGGCAGCCTTGACGCCGCCCGCCTCGCCGCGCCAGCTCATCACCGCGGCGCCCGGCGCGAGGCCGCCTTCCAGGATCTCGTCCCAGCCGATCAGGCGCCGGCCGTGCTGCGCCAGGTAGGTGTCCATGCGGCCGATGAACCAGCTCTGCAGGCCGTGCAGCGCGGGATGTTCGGCGGGCTTGCCCTGCGCGTCGCGGTAATTCTGAATGTCCTGCAGGGTGGCCGTGGCAGGCACGAGGCCCAGTTGCTTCATGCGCGCCAGCGCGGCGGGCGACTGCGCCCATTCCGTCTTCGGGCATTCGTCGCCGCCCACGTGGATGGTCTGGCCGGGGAACAGGTCCATCACCTCGTCCAGCACGTTCTGCAAAAAGGTGATCGTGCCGTCTTCCACATTGAACACATGCGGGATCACGCCCCAGTCGGTGCCCACCGGGAGTGACCGATCCGGCCGGTTGCCCAGCGCCGGATACGCGGCGACGGCGGCCTGCGCATGGCCCGGCATCTCGATCTCCGGCACGATCGTCACGTGGCGCGCGGCCGCATACGCCACCACTTCGCGGATGTCGTCCTGCGTATAAAAGCCGCCGTGCGGCTTGCCGTCGTAGCGCGGCGGAGAATACGCGAGCATGCTGTCGCGCCGCCACGCGCCCACGGCCGTCAGGCGCGGATAGCGCTTGATCTCGATGCGCCAGCCCTGGTCGTCCGTCAGGTGCCAGTGGAATACGTTCATCTTGTGCTGGGCCAGCAGCTCGATGTGCTTCAGCACGAATTCCTTCGGCATGAAGTGGCGCGCGACGTCCAGGTGGCTGCCGCGCCACGAAAACCGCGGCGCGTCGTCGATGATCACTGCCGGCAGCGCCCACGCCCGTTCTACCTTCGCCTGGCGGTAGATGTCCGCCGGGAGCAACTGGCGCAAGGTCTGGATGCCGTAGAACAGGCCGGCCGGCCGTGCCGCCGAAATGGTCACGCCGCGCGCGTCGCTGACGAGCCGGTAGCCCTCCTGGCCCAGGCTGGCCTGCGGGTCGAGGCGCAGGCGAATGGCGTTGGCGCTGACGTTAGAGCTCTCCTCGATTGCACGCACCGGCAGGTCGAAACCGGTGGCCGGGCGCAGGTAGTCGCGCAGCGTCGACGCCTCGGGCAGCGCGGCGCCGCCGGCGACGATGCGGGTGGCCGGCGTGATGACGTAGTCGCCGGTCCCGCGCTGCATCCGCGCGGGACGGGGCACGACGTCCTGCGCCTGGGCGAGCCCGGTCAGGCAGGTCAACGACAGGACGGCGAACATGCGCATGCTTGCACCTCGATGATGAAAGAGTGGATTCACAGCCGCGCCCAGCCCCCCTTGTACAGCACGGGGCCGGTCGGCCCGTTCGGGTCGGGCGAACCGCCCTTCGGCTCCAGGCTGATCGCGAGCAGCGCCACGTCCGGCGCGATCGCGCGCGCGTCGAGCGCCAGGTCCGTGCTGCGGTTGTCGGGCAGGATGCCGAGCGAGCGGGGTTTGCCCGTGCGCGTGATCGCCCACAGTTGCAGGGTGCGGTCGGCAGGCACGTGGACGTCTTCGGCCACGCGCACCCGCAGGCGGCCGTGGCGCGTGTCGGCCGTGACGACCATGACGGTCTGCGACTGGGCGTCGGACAGCGCGGCGATCTGCTCCGTCCGCGGCGCGGACACGGGCGGCGCCGCCAGCCGCACGGCCAGCACGAGCGCGCCCGCGCTCGCGGCCAGCGCCAGCACGCCCCACGGCCGCGCGGCGGACGTGCTCCAGAACTGCCACCACGGCGCGCGCGACGCTCCAGGCGCCAGCGCCAGGCGGCCCTCGATGGCCTCCCACACGCGCGCCGGCGGCGTCACCGGCGGCTGCAGCTCGGCCAGCGGCGCGAGCCGGCCCTGCCAGTCGGCGACGGCGGCGCGCAGCAGGCGGTCGTCGCGCAGCCACGTCTCGAAGCGGCGCCGCGCCCCGCCGCGCAGGGTGCCGAGCGTGTATTCGGCCGCGAGGCGGTCGCGCAGCGGCCCGTTGTCGCGGATGTTCATGCCCCCTCCCGTTGATTCAGGCACTCGCGCAGCCGGTCGAGGCCGCGCCGGATCCACGTCTTGACGGTGCCGATCGGCAGGCCGAGGCGCGCCGCGACGTCCGAATGCGACAGGTCGTGCAGGTACGCCATGCCGATCGCCTGGCGCTGGCGGCCCGCGAGCGTGTCCATGCAGCGCGCCAGCGCCTGCGCGTCGCGCGAGCGCTGCGCCTGTTCGTGCGGGCCCGCCGCCATGTCGGCCAGGCCGTCGGCATCCTCCAGCGCCACACGGACGTCGGCGCCGTCGGCCCGCGCGCGGCGGCGGATGTCCAGCGCCTTGTTGCGCACGATCGTGACCATCCACGTGAGCGGCGACGCCAGGTGCATCTGGTAGCCGGCCGCCGCGTGCCAGATCGCGACGAAGGCGTCCTGCACGGCTTCCTCGGCCAGTTCGTCCTTGTGCAGCACGCGCAGCGCAAAGCCGAACAGCTTCGCCGACGTGGCCTCGTACAGCCGGCGGAACGCGGCGCGGTCCTGCAGGGCCACCGCGGCGAGCAGGTGGTACAGCTGGTCGTCCTGGTCGGTCTCCTCGCTCACGGCGCCCCTGTCATTGATTTAATGAAAACATTGTAACCGTACAATGATAGGACTGGAAACGATTACAAGCGCATGACGCCGTTCCTTGTATATACGCAGCGGTGCGGTGATCGGATTCACATGTCGACGAGGCCCTATCTAATACGCACGTTTCGAATTTTGTGTTTTCACCGCAACATTCGCGTTCATGAATTAATTTCCGTGAAGCAATGCGTGCTAGCATTCATAACGCTATGCGCCACGCCCATCCCTCCGCGAAGAAAACGACATGCTCAACAACCTGAAAATCCGTACCCGCCTCGCCCTCAGTTTTGGCATCGTCGTCGCGCTGATGCTCGCCATCGCGGCCATCGCGCTCGTGCGGCTCGACGCGACCTCGCGCGCCATCGCGCAGGCCACCGCGATCCGCGAAAAGCAGATGGCGCCGCTGTACGACATCCGCGAAGCGCTGGCGCAGACCGGGATCGAGGCGCGCAACGCCTTCATCATGACCGACGATGCACAGGCGCGGCAGGAGCTCGACCTGCTCGACCGGCAGCGCGCGACGTACATGCGGCGGCTCGATGAGCTGCAGCCGGTGCTCGCCGGCCGTCCCGAATTCGACAAGGCCAGCGCGGGGCTGCGCCAGATGGCGCAGGAACTCGACCGCCCGCGCAAGTACCGCGAAGCCCATGCGATGGAAGACTATTCGGCCTTCCTCATCAACGAATGCACGCCGCTGCGCAAGAAGATCGTCGTGGATCTCGACGAGGCGATCAGGGCGATCCAGTCCGACATGAACGCGGCGAGCCGCGACCTCGCGGCGGTCAGCGGCCAGTCGACCTGGATCGTCATGGCGATTTCCGCGCTGGCGGTGGCGGTGGCGGTGGTGCTGGCCCTGGCCGTGACGGCGACCATCGTCCGCCCGGTGATGCGCGCGTGCGCGTTCGCCCAGGCGGTCGAACGCGGCGACCTGACGATGCCGCTCGATGCGCGCGCCGGCGACGAACTGGGCGCCATGATGCGCACGCTGCACGCGATGCGCCTCGGCCTGCAGCGCATCGTGCATGAGGTGCGCGACGGGGCGGACGTGATCACCACCGTGACGCAGGAAATCGCGAGCGGCAATGCCGACCTGTCGCAACGCACCGAGTCGCAGGCGTCGTCGCTGCAGCAGACCACCGCGTCGATGGAAACGCTGACGGCGACCGTGCGCCGCAACGCCGCGACGGCGCAGGCCGCGGGCGCGGTCGCCGGCACGGCCTCCGCGGTCGCCGCGCAGGGCGGCGACGTGATGGGCCAGGTCGTGGACAAGATGGCGGCCATCGACGGCGCCGCCGCGCGCATCGTCGACATCATCCAGGTCATCGACGGCATCGCCTTCCAGACCAACATCCTGGCGCTGAACGCGGCGGTGGAAGCGGCGCGCGCGGGCGAACAGGGGCGCGGCTTCGCGGTCGTCGCGGGCGAAGTGCGTTCGCTGGCCCAGCGCTCGGCCGGCGCCGCGCGCGAGATCAAGGTGCTGATCGAGGAATCCGTGGCGGCCATCGCGGACGGCTCGGGCCTGGTGCGCCACGCGGGCGCGACGATGGAGCAGATCGTCGCCAGCGTGTCAGAACTCGCCGCCCGGATGCAGGAGATCGTGGCCGCCAGCGACGACCAGGCGGTCCGCGTCCGCGAGATCAACCAGGCCGTGCTGCACGTCGACGGCCTGACCCAGCAGAACGCGGCGCTCGTCGAGGAGGCGTCCGCCGCCGCGCAGACGCTGCACGATCAGTCGGTGCGCCTGGCGGAGAACGTCGGCCGGTTCCGCACCCGCGCGCACGATGCGCGCGCGCTGGCGCTGGCCTGATCAGCGCAGGGACGTCACCAGCTTCACGCGCTTGATCTCGCCCACGATGAACACGTAGCTGAAGATCGCGACGGCCGCATTCGCGCCCACGTACACGAGCGCGCCGGCGAACGACCCGGTGCCCTGCAGGATGTAGCCGATGACGATCGGCGTCGTGATGCCCGCGATGTTGCCGAAGGTGTTGAACAGCGCGCCGGACAGGCCGCCCGCTTCCTTCGGCGACGTGTCGGCGACGACGGCCCAGCCCAGCGCGCCGACGCCCTTGCCGAAGAACGCCAGCGCCATCACGGCGACGACGAGCGCGTCGGCCTCGATGTAGTTACAGGCGATCATGCTCATCGACAGCAGCAATCCGCACACGATCGGCGCCTTGCGCGACATCGACAGCGAGAAGCCGGCCTTCGCGAGGCGGTCCGAGATCGTGCCGCCCACGACGCCGCCGAGGAACCCGGCGATGGCGGGCAGCGACGCCACGAAGCCCGCCTTCAGGATCGTCATGTGGCGCTCCTGCACGAGGTACACGGGGAACCACGTGAGGAAGAAGTACGTCAGCGTGTTGATGCAGTACTGGCCGATGTACACGCCCAGCAGCATGCGGTTGCCCAGCAGCTCCTTGACGCAGGCGAGCGTATCGACGGCGGGCGCCTGCGCGGCGCGCTTTGCCCCGTCGAGGTCGACGAGCGCCCCGCCCTCCTCGATGTATTTCAGTTCGCTGGCGCTCACGGACGGGTGGTCCTTCGGTCCGTGGATGACCTTCAGCCAGACGAAGGCCAGCGCGATCCCGAGGCCGCCCATCACGATGAACACGCTCTCCCAGCCGAACGAGTGCACGAGCCAGCCCATGATCGGCGCGAACAGCACGGTCGCGAAATACTGGGCCGAGTTGAACAGCGCGGACGCGAGGCCCCGTTCGTGCGTGGGGAACCAGGCCGACGTGATGCGGCTGTTGCCCGGGAACGAAGGCGCTTCGGCGGCGCCGACGAGGAAGCGCAGCACGAACAGCGTGCCCACGGCCGCGGCGCCGGTGAGGAAGCCGACGCCGCCCGTCAGGAGCGTGAACAGCGACCACAGGAAGATGCTGAAGAAATAGGTGATCTTCGAGCCGAAGCGGTCGAGCAGCCAGCCGCCGGGCAGCTGGGCCGCCACGTACGACCACGCGAACGCGGAAAAGACAAAGCCCATCTCGACGGGCGACAGGCCAAGGGCCTTGCGGATCTCGGGGCCGGCGATCGAGATCGAGGCGCGGTCCGCGTAGTTGACTGTCGTGACGATGAACAGGATGGCGAGAATGCTCCAGCGCGTGCGCGACGCGAGTTTCGTCGTGGCGCCCGGCATGGCGGCGGTGGTGGTGTGCTCCATGGTGTCCCTCCAAAGATTGGTGTGGCCGCCGGACTCAGAACGTCTGGCGGATGCCCAGGTTGTAGCCGGTGTTGCCCGTACCCGGCTCCGTGTTGTTGGCGACCGTGTAGCCGGCGCCGTTCTTGTTATCGATATGCGCGTACGCCGCGTACAGGCCCGTACGTTTCGACAGCGCAACCAGGTAGCCGATGCCCCATTCGTGCGCGTCCTGGTTGAACTGTGTGCGGTCGTCCTTGTGCTGCGTGGAGAACATCAGCGTGCCCGGGCCAACGGGCGCGGAAAAGCCCAGCAGGATCTCGCGGCCGTCCGTCGACGGCGTCGGTTTCACCCCGCCGTACGGATTGTTCGCATTGCCCAGCGTGGCGCTGTTGAATCCCTTGTCGACGCCGAACGCGCCGTACAGCTTGATCCATTTGAGATCGTAGTTCGCGCCGAGGAGGATGTTGCGGCCCAGGTCGTGGTTCACGCCCGTCGCCGCCACGTCCGTGTTCTTGCTGTTGTAGGCCAGGCGCACGCGCAGGGGCCCCTGTGCATAATCGAGCGCGCCGCCGAACTGGCGGCCCGCCGCCAATGCGGCCTGCTCACCCGCGCTGTACGCGAGTTCCGCGTGCGCGCCGTGCACGGTCGGCGACGTGTACGTGACCGTGTTGCTGGTGCGGACGTTGGTGCCGTTGTCCGGGAAGAGGTTCTTCGCCGTGCCCGCGTAGCCGGTGCCGAACGGGTCGGCGACGGACGTCAGCGTCAGGTGGTAAGGCGTGTACTGGCGGCCGAGGGCGACCGCACCGGCCTTCGTTTTCAGGCCCACGAACGCCTGGCGGTTGAAGATCGTGTTCGCGGCGTCGACTTCGCCCGTGTCGATCTTCACGCCCGTCTCCAGCGTGAAGAACGCGGACACGCCGTCGCCCAGGTCCTCGGCGCCGCGGAAGCCGATGCGCGACGCGGAGGCGGCGCCGCTCGTGAGCTTCGTCTGGTGACCGGCGCTGGAACCGCGCTCGCCCACGAAGGCCGCGTCGGCGATGCCGTAGATCGTCACGTTCGTCTGGGCGTGCGCGCCCGCGCCCGCGGCCAGGCCGAGGGCGATGCATACTGCTTTTTTCAAGATGTCTCCTTGCTGTTGTAAGTCTTGTGCGGTCGCGCGTGCGATCAGGTCACCGGCGCCGGATTGAAGAGCGTGAGCGCGTTATGGAGCTTCCAGTGCTCGGCCCACGTCTTCTTGCGGCCGCTCGCCACGTCGAGCAGGAAGTGGAACAGTTCCCAGCCCACGTCCGCGATCGTCGCTTCCCCGGTCGCGATGCGGCCGGCGTTGATGTCCATGAGGTCGTGCCAGCGCCGCGCGAGATCGTCGCGCGTGGCCACCTTCACGACCGGCACCGCGGCCAGGCCGTACGGCGTGCCACGGCCCGTCGTAAACACGTGCATGTTCATGCCGGCGGCCAGCTGCAGGGTGCCGCAGATGAAATCGCTGGCCGGCGTGGCCGCGTAGATGAGGCCTTTCTGCTGCAGCTTGTCGCCCGGCGCCAGCACGCCCGCGATCGGGGCCGTGCCGGACTTGATGATGGAGCCCATCGCCTTTTCCGTGATGTTGGCGAGGCCGCCCTTCTTGTTGCCCGGCGTCGTGTTCGCGCTGCGGTCCACGCCGCCCCGCTTCAGGTACTCGTCGTACCACGCCATCTCGCGGATCATCGCCTGGGCGACGTCGTCGTCCGCGGCGCGCGCCGTCAACTGGTCGATGCCGTCGCGGACCTCCGTCGTTTCGGAGAACATGACGGCGGCGCCGGCCCGCACGAGCAGGTCGCTCGCGAAGCCGACGGCCGGATTCGCGGTCACGCCGGAAAACGCGTCGCTGCCGCCGCACTGCACGCCGACGACCAGTTCCGACGCCGGCACCGTCTCGCGCCGGCGCAGGTCCAGTGCCGCGAGATGCTTCTCGGCCGTGCGCATGATGGAGTCGATCATGTCGCCGAAGCCCACGTGCGCCGCATCTTGCAAACATACGGTGTCCGGCGTCTGGATCGGAATCGAACCCTGCGGGAACATGCGCGCCGGCTGCAGCTTTTCGCAGCCCAGGCTCACGAGCATCACGCGGCCGCCGAAGTTCGGGTTCTTCGCGATATTGCGCAGCGTGCGGATCGGGATCTCGGCGCCGGGCGCGTCGATGGCGACGCCGCAGCCGTACGTGTGCTCGATGGCGACGACGTCGTCCACGTGCGGATACTTCGGCAGCAGCTCTTTCTTGATGCGGTCGACGGCAAACGCGACGACGCCCGACACGCACTGCACCGTCTCGCTGATGGCGAGGATGTTGCGCGTGCCGACCGAGCCGTCCGGATTGCGGAAACCGTCGAACGTATAACCTTCCAGCGGCGGCAACGGCGCCCGGTCGCGCACCGGCCCGGGCAGGTCGTCCAGCCCGCGCGCGGCCGGCATGCCGACGAGCGACTCCTCGATCCACGTGCCGCGGGCGATGGGTTGCAGCGCGTAGCCGATCGTCACGTCGTAGCGCACGATGCGTTCGCCCTGGGCGATGTCGACGAGCGCCACCTTGTGCCCTTCCGGCACGCGGGTGGTCAGGGTCAGGCCGTCCGGGAAGACGGTGCCTTCCGGCAGGCCGCCGGCGTTGACGACGATGGCGACATTGTCGTTCTCGTGCATGCGGATGGTACGGGGGATAGTCATCGGCGTCTCCATGATTGCGCAATCATTCTGCAGCAGAGCACGAGAGCCGCGCAACTGGCGCAAAAATGACACCGCAATCATTCTTGTTTTAAAAATATGGCCAGTAGTGCGGCCAAGGTGTTTGGTATGATACCGCAATCATCTTCGAACGCAAGCGTTTTGTGATCGGACGTCGTACAAGTAATAAGGAACACAACAATATGACCGCCCCCGCAGACGACACCTTCCAGGCCAACGGCGAGCGCCCGAAAAGCATCACGCTCAAGGATGTCGCGCGGCTGGCGGGCCTCTCGCCCATCACGGTGTCGCGCGCCCTGCACAACCCCAGGCTGGTGAAGCCCGACACGATCGCGCGCGTAAAAGAAGCGGCGGCGGCCATGGGCTATATCCCGAACATGCTGGCCGGCAGCCTCACGACGAAGCGCAGCCAACTCATCGCCGCCATCGTCCCGCAGTTGTCGAATTCGATGTTCGCCGAGATGGTGCAGGGCCTGAACGACGAGCTGTCGGCGCACGGCTACCAGTTGCTGCTCTCCGTGTCGAATTATTCGCGCCAGAAGGAAGAAGACCTGCTGACGGCGATCCTGTCGCGCCAGCCGGACGGCATCGTCCTCACGGGGATCCACCACCACCCCGGCGTGCGCAAGAAGCTGCTGGCGACCGGCGTGCCCGTCGTGGAAGCGTGGGACCTGACGCCCTCCCCCATCGACATTTCCATCGGCTTTGCGCAGGAGCGGATCGGCGAAAAGGTCGCGCAATACCTGCTCGGTAAAGGGTATCGACGGTTTGCCTCGATCTGCGCGCGCGACGAGCGGGCGAACCGGCGCCGCCTCGCGCTGGAGGCGGAGCTGCAGCGGCACGGCCTGGCGCCGGTCGCCACGCACATGGCGACGCCGCCGACCGTGCTCGCCCTGGGCCGCGATGGCCTGCGCGCGATCCTCGCCGGCGGCAAGCAGCCCGACGTCGTCGTGTGCAGCTCGGACGTGCTGGCCCAGGGCGCCCTCATCGAGGCGCAGGCGCAGGGCATCGCGGTGCCGGAGCAGCTGGGGATCATGGGCTTCGGCGACTTCGACTTCGCGGCGCACACGCATCCCCCGATCTCGTCCGTCCATGTCGACAAGCGGGCCATCGGCGTGCGGGCGGCCCGGGCGCTGATCGCCAAGATCGAGGGCGAGCCGCAGGCGGAGAACGTCGTGGACGTGGGGTTCCAGCTGGTCGAGCGGGCGACGACGCGCACCGTCGGCTGATCGACGTCGCTACAACGACACGACAACGCGGCAAATTGTTCTTGCGATGCCGCGCTCTTAGTTGTACGATGTCTGACAAGTTAAACCCAACGTCCTGGAGCCCAAATGAATCCGCAAGAACTCAAGCAAGTGATGTCGTCCGGCCTGCTGTCCTTCCCCATCACCGACTTCGACGCCGAAGGCAACTTCCGCAAGAGCACGTATATCGAGCGCCTGGAATGGCTCGCCCCGTACGGCGCCACCGCCCTGTTCGCGGCCGGCGGCACCGGCGAATTCTTTTCGCTGACGCACGACGAGTACTCGCAGGTGATCAAGACGGCGGTCGACACGTGCGCCGGCAAGGTGCCCATCCTGGCGGGCGTCGGCGGCCCGACCCGCGCGGCCATCGCGTTCGCGCAGGAAGCCGAGCGCCTCGGCGCCAAGGGCGTGCTGCTGCTGCCGCACTACCTGACGGAAGCGAGCCAGGACGGCCTGGTCGCGCACGTGGAAGAAGTCTGCAAGTCGGTGGACATCGGCGTCGTCGTGTACAACCGCGCGCAGTGCCGCCTCACGCCGGAGTCGCTGGAAAAGCTGGCCGACCGCTGCCCGAACCTGATCGGCTTCAAGGACGGCATCGGCGACATCGAACTGATGGTGTCGATCTGGCGCCGCATGGGCGACCGCTTCAGCTACCTGGGCGGCCTGCCGACCGCGGAAGTGTATGCCGCGGCCTACAAGGCGCTGGGCGTGCCGGTGTATTCGTCGGCGGTCTTCAACTTCATGCCGCAGCTGGCGATGGACTTCTACCATGCGATCGCGAAGGACGACCACGCGACGACGAACCGCCTGCTGGACGAATTCTTCCTGCCTTACCTGGCGATCCGCAGCCGCAAGGCCGGCTACGCCGTGTCGATCGTCAAGGCGGGCGCACGCCTCGTCGGCCACGACGGCGGTCCGGTGCGCGCGCCGCTGACCGACCTGACGGAAGAAGAACACGCCATGCTCGACCAGCTGATCAAGGCACAGAACGTGCGCTGATCACCAGAAGGTCGCCGGCGTCCCCGTGATGCCGACGTCGGCGACCTTGCACGTCCCGCCCGCGCGCGCGCTCAGGCGCAGGCGCACACGCCGTCCCGTGACGGCGCGTGCCGGGATCTCGAGCGTGTCGGCCGTTCCCTGCGCGCTGGCCAGTCCCTGCCACACGCCACCGACGTCCTGCGCTTCCGCGGCCACGTCGCAACGCCCGCCCGGCGCGAACTTCACGGCCAGCCGGCGGTAATTCACGATACGCTCCGGATCGACGACGAGCCACGGCGCGGCGTCGCCCTCCGCCGGCGCCCACCAGGTGGCCGCGTCGCCGTCGTTGGCCAGCGACGATGCATGACCGGCCAGGTTCGAACTGGACTGCGTCGGATTCTTCAGCCCGGACGCCTGTTCCGGCCCCACCACCATCTTGCGCTGCACGTCAGGCCGCTCCGCCGTCACCGGCGTCACGCCGTCCACGAAGCGCGGGCCATCCACCGTTTCCACCGTCGGCACACCATCGGCGAGGCCGGGCGACGTCGCGCGGATCCGCGTCGTGCCGCGCTGCCAGCTGCGCATCGCGATGGCCGCCTGGCCGGCGCGGATCGGGATGTCGCCGTCCGCCGGGAACGGCCGGCAGCACGAGCTCCTTGCGGTACCAGCCGTAGCCGACGTACACCTCGGGCGCCTGGAAGTACGGCATGCTGAAGCTGTGCGGCAGGCCCACGGCCTGCCAGTCGTGGTCGTCGAAATCGGCCTTCCCGGCGCCGCCGATGTCGCCCAGGTGGAAGCGCCAGCCGGCGTTGAAACTCTGCCGCTGGCGCGCAACGGCGGACTCCAGGCTCAGGCGGCGTGGGCCACGCCGGGGAACAGGGCAAGCGCCATGAAGGCGCGTGCCGCCAGGCGTGTCAGGGTCGCCGCTTGCTGCCGCATCGTTGCTCCAGGTAGAAAATCATCATCATGCACGAAGGCGTCATCGTGGCGACGCCGCCCGTGCGGGCGCAATGATGAAATCCATCGGAGCGGCACATGATTTTTCAGCGCACGGGCGCGAGCGCCGCCGCGGGCGAGTCCAGTTGCAGGGCCACCACGGTGTCCATGTCGTCGCGCGCGGCGGCCGGCACGGCGATCTCGATGCCGCGCGCCGACTGCTCGACCTTCGCCGCCCCGCCGCCCGGCACGGACGCGCGCACGACGCGGGCCGGAAGCGCGGGCAGCGTGAGTTTGTCGCCGCTCCAGTTCAGGACGTGCACGTAGATCGTGTTGCCGCGATGCGTAGACGCGCCCCAGCTGCCCGGCAGGAACGGGCCGCCGCGCGTCCCGTAGATGCTGTCGCCATGCTTGCCCAGCCACGCGCCGATCTCGCGCAGCCGGTCCGCCTGCGCCGGATCGATGCGGCCGTCGGGGCCCGGACCCACGTTCAGCAGCAGGTTGCCGTCGCGGCCGGCCACGTTCGCCAGCAGCTGGATGTAGTGCTTCAACGGCTTCGGCTGCATGTTCGGCTGGTAGCCCCAGGCGCCGGCGATGGTCGTGCACAGTTCCCACGGGTGCCGGTTGTCGAAGTCGCCCAGCGCGCCGTCGCCCTCGCGCGAATGGAAGTCTTCCTTCATGTCGGCGCGGCCGTTGATGACGATGTTCGGCTGCAGCCGGCGCAGCATCGTGTGCACCTTGTCGTGCTGCCAGTCGAAGCCGCCCGCGTAGTGCTTGCCCGGCGCGCGCTTCTTCCACTCGGCGGCGGACCAGACGCCGCCGAAGCTCAGCCAGTCGGTCTCGCCGCCGTCGAACCACAGCACGTCGATCTTGCCGTAGTTGGACAACAGTTCTTCCATCTGGCGATGGTACTGGGCGCGCATTGCTTCCGCACTGTCCCGATACAGGTCGGGGAAGAAGTAGCCCGGATAACGCCAGTCCAGCGGCGAGTAATACAGGCCCACGCCCATGCCGGCCTTGCGCGCGGCCTTCACGTAGTCGGCCACGAAATCGCGGTGCGCCGCCGTCTTCGTGCTCGAGAACGGGTTGGCGCCGTCGTCGAACATGGCAAAGCCGTCGTGGTGGCGCGACGTGAACACCATGTATTTCATGCCTGCGGACTTGGCCACCTGCGCCCATGCGTCCGGATCGAACGCCTGCGGCCTGAACTGGTCGGCCAGTTTCGCGTATTCCTTCACCGGGGTCTGTTCGACGAACTGCCCCCATTCGCCACGGCCGGGAATGGCGTACAGGCCCCAATGGATGAACATGCCGAAGCGGGCCTGGCGCCACCAGCCGATGCGCGCGGCCGCGTCGCCGTCGGCCGGCGCCGGGGCCGCGGCCTGGGCTTGGGCCACGCAAGGCAGCGCGCACGCGGCGGCGGCCAGCAGCAGGCCGGCCAGGGCACGCCGGCGGCGTCCGTTCGGTGGGATGAGGGTCATGACGGTGTCTCCGATGGGTATTTTTCTGGATTGTCCGAATTGCGTCGCGCTGTCGCAATTATGAAATCAGCTATTGCCGCGCCAAAAAATGCGGAACCCACGAATCTGGCCCACACTGCATAATGGTATCGTTAACAAATCGATTTCTGCAATACAATCTTGTGAATTCGATTAAATGTGTCCTGTTTCCATGCCAAGTTCCACATTGTTCGCCGCCTCGGCCGCCTGCGCCGCCGCCCTGCTCGCCGCGCCGGCCGCCCGGGCCGACGTTCCCATCCAGCCGCAGGACATGATGGAACTGAGCCTCGAGGAGCTGGCCAACATCCAGGTGACGTCCGTCTCCAAACGGTCGGAACCGCTGTCCGACGCGGCCGCATCGATCTTCGTCATCACCGGCGGCGACATCCGCCGGTCGGGCGCCACGTCGCTGCCGGAAGCGCTGCGGCTGGCGCCCAACCTGCAGGTGGCGCGCGTGGACGCCCGCAACTACGCGGTGACGGCGCGCGGCTTTTCCAATCCGTTCGAGAACAAGCTGCTCGTCCTCATCGACGGCCGCACGGTGTATTCGCCGCTGTTCTCGGGCGTGTTCTGGGACGTGCAGGACGTGGTGCTGGACGACGTCGAGCGCATCGAGGTGATCAGCGGCCCGGGCGCGACGCTGTGGGGCGCGAACGCCGTCAACGGCGTCATCAACGTCATCACGAAGTCGTCGGCCGCCACGCAAGGCGCGCTGCTGAACACGACCCTCGGCAAGGATGCCCGCGACGGCGCCGTGCGCTACGGCGGCAGGCTGGGTGGCGACGGCCACTACCGCGCCTACGCCAAGCATGCCGAGAACGACGACACGCACACGGCGGCCGGGGCCACGTCGACCACCGGCTGGCACCGCGACCAGGCCGGATTCCGCACCGACTGGGGCACCAATGCGCAGGGGCTCACCGTCCAGGGCGACGTCTACGACGCGCGACTACGCCAGGGCGGCACGCCGGACATCAAGGTCGCCGGCGCGAACCTGCTGGGCCGCGTGGCGCGCACGTTCGCGGACGGCTCGTCGGCCACCGTGCAACTGTACTGGGACCACACGGAGCGCGACCAGCCGCGCGCGTTCCACGAGCACCTCGACACGTTCGACCTGCAGGTGCAGCACGCCGTGCGCCTGAAAGGCAACCACCACGTCGTGTGGGGCGGCGGCTACCGCCTGGGCCACGACCGCGTCGAGAACGGTCCCCGGTTCGGTTTCCTGCCCGGCACGCTGGACCTGCACTGGGCCAACCTGTTCGCGCAGGACGAGATCGCGCTGCGCGACGACCTGCGCCTCACGGCCGGCCTGAAAATCGAGGACAACAACTACACGGGCGTCGAAGTGCTGCCCACCTTGCGCCTCGCGTGGCACCCGCGTGCCGCGAGCCTCGTGTGGACGTCGCTGTCGCGCGCCGTGCGCGCCCCGTCGCGCACCGACCGCGATTTCTACAGTCCCATCAAGCCGCCCGTCGTGAACGGCGTGCCGCAGTACGGCGTGGCCGGCGGGCCCGGGTTCGATTCGGAGACGGCCAATGTGTTCGAACTGGGCTACCGCGCGCGGCCCGCGGCCACCCTCTCTTATTCCACGACCCTGTTCTTCAGCCGCTACGACAGGCTGCGCACGCTGGAGCCGAATCCGGCCGGTCCGGGTTCCGTGTTCGAGAACCGCGCCGACGGCCTCACGCGCGGCATCGAAGCGTGGGCCACGTGGCAGGCGGCGGATGCGTGGCGCCTGTCCGGCGGCGGCGTGGTGCAGCGCGTCGGCACGACGCTCCAGCCGGACAGCCGCGACCTGTCGGGGACGACGGGCCTCGCCACGAGCGATCCGACGCATTACTGGCAGGTGCGCTCGTCGTACGACTTCGCCGCCGGCCAGGAATTCGACGTCACGGTGCGCCACGTGGGGGCGCTGCCGCGCCCTGGCGTGCCCGCGTACACGGCCGTCGACGCGCGCTGGGGCTGGCACATCCGGCCCGGCGTCGAGCTGTCCATCATCGGGCAGAACCTGTTCGACCCGCGCCACGCCGAATTCGGCGCGCCGGCCACGCGCAGCGAGTACGAGCGCGCGCTCGCCGTGCGGGTCGTGTGGACGCCTTGATCACACCGCGGCCGGCCGGGCCGTCAGAACTTGTAGCGCGCACCCAGCATGTAGCGCGGCCCGCCGGTCGTCACCGACAGCACCTGCATGTCGGTGCGGCCGTGCTGGCGCTGGGTCGCGTCGGTCAGGTTGATCGCCTCGAGCGACAGGCTCAGGTTCTCGTTCACGTTGTAGCCGATCGACAGGTCGACCTGCCCGTACGGCTCGACGTAGCCCGGGTTGGCGCGGTTGTTTTCCGCCACGGTCGACAGGAACTGCCCGCGCCAGTTGTACGCGAGCCGGACGGACAGGTTCTTGTCTTCGTAGATGCCCACCAGGTTGGCGGAATTCGACAGGCCGATCAACGCGAACTGCGGCCCCATGCCCGCGTTGTTGTACGTGAGGTCGGACTTCACGTACGTGTAGTTCGCCTGGAAGCCGAAGCCGTTGTCGAACATGTGCTGCCAGTTGACCTCTGCCCCCTTCAGCGACGACTTGTTCTGGTTGACGATCGTCGAGACGTTGTACGGCAGGCCCGGATCGCCCGCGATGCCGCTGATGACGCCCGTCAGGTTGCCCGACCCCGTCGTGCCCGTGCGCGTGACGCCTGGCTGGCCGTCGAAGTTGGCGAGGATGTAGTTGCGCAGGCAGTCGGTGTCGGTCTTCGCGCAGCCCGCGGAGACGGCGGCGTTGTAGTACTTGCCGCCGAGCGGCGTGGTGGCGGTCGTCGACGCCTCGGTCAAGGTCACCTGGCCGGCGTAACCCTTCAGGTCCTTGTGGTAGAGACCCAGCGACACCATGCTCTGCTTCGTGTAGTACCACTCGGCCGACAGGTCCAGGTTCTTCGCCTTCACCGGCGTCAGGCCCGGATTGCCGCGGGTGACGTTGGTGCCGGTGGAATACGCGACCGTGCCGTACGACGCGCCGCCCTGGATCTGGTCCCAGCGCGGCCGGCCGATCGTCACGCCGTAGCTCGCGCGCACCTTCAGGTTCGAGCGCAGGTCGATGTCCCAGTCGAACGTCGGCAGCCAGTTGTGGTATTCGCCGCGCTGCGTCTCTTTCGCGCCGGGGGCGAACACGATCGGCAACTCGTTCTGCGCCACCCAGTTGACCTTGACCGGCACGCTGACGACGGCGTCCGATTCGACCGTCGTCTTCTCGTAGCGCAGGCCGATCCCCGTGTGCATCGGCAGCGCCGTGTCCCATTCGGTGTTGAACTGGCCGTACAACGAGTTCGACTTCTCGCGCAGGGTGCGCACTTCGGACGGATTGGCCAGGCTCGGCGTGAACAGGGCCGGATTGCCCACGACCTTGATGGCGTTGTCGCGCACCTTGGGGAAGTCGATGACCATCAGCGTGTTGTACAGGCGCGGGTCGTCCGAGCCACCGAGCTTGCTGAAGAACTGGCGCAGGTCGGTCGCCTGCCACAGCTTCTGGTCGTAGACGTTGGCGGCGTTGGCGTGGCCGCCCGGCGCCGTGCCCTGCCACGCGTCCTGCTGGACATGCTGGAACGCCGAGTTGAACCGCGCCCGCGTCGAGCCCAGGCCGAAGTTCAGGTTCGACGACGAACCGATGTTCAGCTTGCCCCCGGCCTGCACCTGGTCGATGGTCTGCCTGACGGCCGCGTCCTGGAACCACGACCCGGCCACCTCGTAGCCCATCGGCGTCACGTCCGTGTACATCACCGGCATCTCGTGCGTGAAGTCGACGCCCGTGGTGTTGCGGCCGAAGCTGGCGGTGGCGAGGTCGTTATTGGAGCCGAACGGGCTGTCGGAACCGGACTGCGCGACCGAATGGTGCGCGTCGAGCGACAGGCGCAGTCCCGGATTCACGCGGAACTGGGTATTGAAACCGGTCGACTTCAGGGTCGAGACGGTGGCGTAGTCGTGGCCGTTCATCGCGAGGTCCTGCAGCTTGACCTGCTCTTCATACACCGTCGGCGACGCGACTGGCCCCGTCACCCACGAGCTGGTCTGCTGCGGCGGATGGTTGAACCAGGCCGCCAGTTCGGCGCCCAGCGTCTGCACCTTGTTGCGGGCATACGTGTAGTCCAGGGTGCTGTTCCAGTCGCGGGTCGGGCGGAACTGGAGCGTCAGCTGGCCGTTGGTGCGCTGGCGCTGCGAGCCGTTCACGAAATACGATATGTTCTGCGGCACCTGGTAGATCTGGCCCGGCTGCGGCGGATTGGTCACGCCATGGCCGTCGACGGGAATCGTCCCGGTGGCGCCCGACGCGTCGCCCGCCGCGAACGGACCGTTCCAGCCGCCCGCGATGGCGGCCTGGTTGTAGCCGGAATTGCGCGACTGGTAGCTGGCGCTCAGGGACACGCCGAAGATGTCGCCGTTGCCGAACTTGCGGCTGATGAGCGTCGACACCTCGGGCGTCAGCTTGCGGCCCGACAGCTGGTCGGGCAGGTTGTCGTTCGAGCGGTCGTACACCGTCTTGATGCCGATGCTGTTCAGATTGCCGAGGTCCAGCGGCTTGCCCGTCATGATGTTCACCGTCGCGCCGATGCCGCCCGGCGGCGTGTCCGCGCGGGCGCTCTTGTACACCTGGATCTGCGAGACGGCCTCCGACGCCAGGTTCGAGAAGTCGAACGAGCGGCTGCCGCGGTCGCCCAGGTTCGCGGTCGGCATCTGGCGGCCGTTCAGCAGGACGAGGTTCAGGTCGGGCCCCACGCCGCGCACGGTCACCTGGGCGCCCTCGCCGCGGTTGCGGTCGATCGACACGCCCGAGATGCGCTGCAGCGATTCGGCCAGGTTCGTATCGGGGAACTTGCCGATGTCGTCGGCGACGATGCCGTCGACGATGCCGTCGGAATTGCGCTTCAGGTTCAAGGTCGACTGCATCGACGCGCGCACGCCGGTGACGACGACCGTCGGCGCGGCGTCCGTCGGGGTGGCGGCGCCCTGGTCCTGCGCATGCGCCGGCAGGACCAGGGCGGCGCAGGCGCCCGCGACGGCGAGCGCGATCGTCTGGCGGCGAATATGGGGAACGGTACTTCTACGCTTGGCATTGTTCATCTCGTCTCCTTGTTGTTGTGGGAAAGAACACCGCGCCTGGCCATGCGGCGCGGGTGCGACTGCTGTGCTGCGGTTGCAACGGGCGTGCAAGGCCATCCGGGGTCCGTGACGGATCCCGGTGGGCAGGACTTGCGGGGAATCAGGTTGTGCGCGTCAGGTCGCGCGGGTGCTGTGGTGGATCGTCATGTCATCCTCTTTTTTGTGTCTTCTAGATGGTATAGCGCTCGCCAAATGATTGCGTTAACAAACTTCGAGTACTACTGGCAACGCACCATTTTGGTAAAAAAAATGTTTTTTAAATATAAAAGTCTAATGTAAATATCAAACAAGCCAGTGACCAATCACTTTTTTCGCGTGACTGATATCGTAAAAGGTATCGATATTCCAGGCGCATGATATACGCTACCAATGTTTTCCAACATTCGTGTTATGCGCAAACATGTTCCGCGATTTCACACTGTGTTATGCAAACAATCCGCAGCGGTGCGATCATTGCGGTCTCTGCATCCGATAACTCATAGAGGACCGACGCACCCATGACCACTTCCAGCTATCCCGACACCCGCCTCCTCATCGCCAACGAATGGGTCGACGCCACCGGCGGCAAGACGATCCCGGTCGTGAACCCGGCCACGGGCCAGGCGATCGGCACCGTCGCGCACGCGGCCATCGCCGACCTGGACCGCGCCCTCGCCGCCGCCCAGAAGGGCTTCGAAGCGTGGCGCTTCGTGCCCGCCGCCGAGCGCGCCGCCACGATGCGCCGCGCCGCCAACCTGCTGCGCGAACGCGCCGGCGACATCGCCCGCCTGCTGACCCAGGAACAGGGCAAGCCACTCGCGGAAGCGAAAATGGAAGCCATGGCCGGCGCCGAGATCATCGACTGGTTCGCGGCCGAGGGCATGCGCGTGTACGGCCGCATCGTCCCGGCCCGCAACCCGCAGGCGCAGCAGCTCGTGCTGAAGGAACCGGTCGGCCCCGTCGCCGCCTTCACGCCGTGGAACTTCCCGATCAACCAGGTCGTCCGCAAGCTGGCCGCCGCGCTGGCCACCGGCTGCTCGTTCCTGTGCAAGGCGCCGGAAGAGACCCCGGCCTCCCCCGCCGCGCTGTTCCAGTGCTTCGTCGATGCCGGCGTGCCGGCCGGCGTCGTGGGCCTCGTGTTCGGCGATCCGGCCGAGATCTCGGGCTACCTGATCCCGCACCCGGTCATCCGCAAGGTCACGTTCACCGGCTCGACCCCGGTCGGCAAGCAGCTGGCCGCGCTGGCCGGCGCGCACATGAAGCGCGTGACGATGGAACTGGGCGGCCATGCGCCGGTGATCGTCGCCGAGGACGCGGACGTGACGCTGGCCGTCAAGGCCGCCGGCGCCGCCAAGTTCCGCAACGCGGGCCAGGTCTGCATCTCGCCGACCCGCTTCCTCGTGCACAACGCGATCAAGGACGAGTTCACGCGCGCGTTCGTGGCGCACGCCGAGGGCCTGAAACTGGGCGACGGCATGGCCGAGGGCACCACGCTGGGCCCCCTCGCCAACGCGCGCCGCGTGTCGGCGATGGCGAAGGTCGTCGAGGACGCGGCGGCCAGGGGCGCGATCGTCGCCACCGGCGGCAAGCGCGTGGGCGACGCCGGCAACTTCTTCGCCCCGACCATCCTCGCCGACGTGCCGCTGGAAGCGTCGATCTTCAACGACGAGCCGTTCGGCCCGGTCGCCGGCATCCGCGGCTTCGACAACCTGGAAGACGCGATCGCCGAAGCCAACCGCCTGCCGTTCGGCCTGGCCGGCTATGCGTTCACGCGCTCGATCAAGAACGCGCACCTGCTGATGAACCGCGTGGAAGTGGGCATGTTGTGGATTAACCAGCCGGCCACCCCGAGCGCCGAGCTGCCGTTCGGCGGCGTGAAGGATTCCGGCTACGGTTCCGAAGGCGGTCCGGAAGCGCTGGAAGCCTACCTCAACACGAAGGCCGTCTCGATGGTGGGCGTCTAAGCGCGGACGACGCGGTTGCGGCCGGCGTGCTTGGCGCCGTACAGCGCCGCGTCGGCCCGCGACAGCAGCGCCCCGACGGGCGTCTCCGGGGCGTCCCGGCAGCCCAGGCCGATGCTGACGGTGGCGTGCAGGCGCACGCCGCCCTCCAGCACCATCGCCTGCCCCGCGAACGCGTCGCAGATGCGCTGCGCGATGACCTGCGCATCATCGGGCGCGCAGTCGGGCAGCAGCACGGCGAATTCCTCGCCGCCCAGGCGGCCCAGCACATCGCCCGCGCGCAGGCACCCTGCCGCCACGCGCGCGAAATGGATCAGCACCTCGTCACCGGCCGCGTGGCCGTGGGTGTCGTTGACCCTCTTGAAAAAATCGATATCCATCATCAGCACAGCGGCCGCCTGCACGTTATCGGCGCGCGCCATGAAGCCGCCGCGGTTGAGCACCTGCGTCAGCGGATCGTGGGAGGCCGCGTGCTGCAGCCGCGCCAGCAGCTCGTTGCGCGCCACCATCACGCTCGCCACGGCCAGCGGGGCCAGCGCCGTCAGCGTCACGCCGACGCGCAGCGACATGACGGCTTGCGGCGTATCCACGGCGGCGCCGATCGCGAGCATGCCGCTGGCGATCGCGAGCAGCGTCCACATCGAGAACAGCAAGGTGATGCCGGCCGTGGCGAACAGGCTGTACGTCAGCGCGCACCACAGCATGGCCGGAATCGGGAAGGAGATCACGCCCGGCCCGCCCAGCTGCGTCTCGAGCCACAGGCTGCCCGCGAAGGCGGCCAGCGGCGCGAGGTGGGCCGGACGCCAGCCGGCGGCATCGCCGCGGCGCTTACGCCCCGCCAGCCGGCGCGCCAGGTCCGGCATCGTCAGCAGCACCGGCAGGATCGCGATGTAGTTCACCAGCTCCGTCGAAAACCAGAACAGGAAGCCGTAGCCGCGTGTGCCACCGAACAGCGCGGGATGGATGACGGTGCCGCCCACGCCGGCCGCCGCCGCGCCGCCCAGCGCCACCAGCACGAAGCGCAGCATCGAGCGCGGATGGCGCAGGCCGCGCATGTCGTCGCTCATCCGCTTCAGCAGTCCATGGCAGACCGACACGCCCATCAGGTTGGTCGTCGTGAGCATGAGGGCCTTGGACCAGCCGTGCCCCATATGGATGTCGGCGACGACGTAGCCGGCGATGGCGGCCAGCCAGTGCGCGGCCGTGGGCGGATGGGCGCGCCGCAGCAGCAGCCCGACGAGGACGGCGTTCGTGGGCCAGAACGCGGCCAGCACGCCCGGGGGCGCCGTGTAGATGCCGAAAATGGAACAGACGGTGACGAGCGCGCCGACGAGCAGCGCGTCTTTCAGGTCGAGGCCGGCAACCGGTCGATGGGGGTCGTGGGAGGGGTGCACGGCTGCGGGAACGGGAAATAGGTGCGTCCGGCCAGAGTAGCACAGTTCCTTGCGGAAATAACCTGTGCCACCCAGGAACGTATTCTGGACGCAACGATTGCATTCCGTCACTCCCGCGCAGGCGGGAATCCATACTGATTCGACCAGGGACGCTCGGTATGGGTCCCCGCTTTCGCGAGGACGACGGATGAGTATTTACGGTTTGCCCACCACGATACCCCGTCCCGCCGTGCTCATGTAGACCACGCCGAACGTGTTCATGTCACCCACGACGAAATGGCCATTGCCCGGCCCGCCGAACTGGTGCGCGTTGTCGTTGATGCGGGTCCAGGTCTGCCCCGTGTCGGTCGACCGGTACACACCGGTCACGCCGCCGATGGTGCCCCAGATGAACACGGTCGGATACGACGCGCCCGCCGCGGCCTTGCCGAAGCCGACCGCGCCGCAATACGTGACGTTCGCAATATTGCTGAACTGCCAGCCCGAGCTCGTGGTCCGCGCCAGGCCGCCGCCGTACAGCGCCACCCAGATATCACCTTCGCGGCCCGGTGCGGGACGGATCGCGTCGCTGCCCCAGGCGGCCAGCGTATTGAACTTCCAGAACGACGCGCCGCTGTCGGTGCTGATCATGAAGCTGCCGTCGGCCGGGTTGTACACGTAGAACTTGCTCGCGTTGGCCGGATCGGCGACCGGGCGCGCATTATTGACGCTGAGCCCGCCCACCGTCGACCAGCTCGAGCCCATATTGGTGGAACGGTACATGGTCGACGAATTGGACGGGTTGTGCAGCAGGACCGTGCCGCCGGCCGACAGCGCCACCTGGCCGTAGGACCCATTCATATTGGTCTGGTTCCAGTTCACGCCGCCGTTGGCCGACGTGTACATCACGCTCCCGACGCGCACCGCCAGGCTCGTGTTGGCGTCGGCGACGGCCAGGCCGGTCGTCGTTCCCATCGTCGGCGAGAATTGCGGATTCGTGTACGCGTCGATGTTGTAGTGCAGGAAGCCGTCGTAGTCGCCGATGGCGGACAGCACGGGGCCGCCCGGGATGCTGGCGATGTTCAGCGGCACCGTTTCTTCCAGACCCTTGACGGTGAACGTCCACGTGGTCGGCACGGCGTCGATATTCGCCGTTTTAAAAATGCCGTTGCCCGAGGTCACCCACACGGCCTTGTTGTTGAACGGATCGAACACGGCCACGCCGGCCCAGTGGATCGCCTTGCCATTAATCCAGGGCACGCCGCCATTGTCGCGGACGAAGCCGCGGTTGATCACGTCGGTCCAGCTGGCGCCGCCGTTGGTCGAGATGTAGACGTGGTCGCCCCAGCTGTCGCCCTGCTGCATGTACTGGTTGATGGTCGACGCGACCAGGCGCTGCGGATTGGACGGGTCGACGCTGATGCCGCTGAACGCGGCGTTGACGCCGGACGGCGTGACATTGGTCCACGCGCCGTTCGAGATGGTGTAGCGCCAGATCTGGCCGCTGTTCATGGGCTCCGAGCCCGAGCTGTTGCCGTGCGGACCGGCACCATTGGCATACGTGATGACCACGTTGCCGGCGCCGTCGAACGCGGCGCGCTGCGGCATCAGGCCGGACGGGCTGCCGGAAATGGCGCTGAACGACGCGCCCCCGTTGTCGCTGCGGTACAGGTTCGCCCCCGCCGAGCCGTAGCGGGAGACGCCGACGAGCAGCCGCTGCGCCACGCCGCCCGACACGCTGGACGGATCGGCCAGGACGAGGCTGATACCGTTGTCGTTGGGCGTCGTCGTCACGTTCAGCGCCGTCACCCTGGCCCAGCTCGCGCCGTAGTTCGTGCTCTTGAACAGTCCGCTCTGGCGCGTGCCGGCATACAGCACGTTGCTCGAGCCCGGATCGACGACGAGCCGCTCGCCGTTCTGGCGGCCCATGCCGTTGCCGTGCGCCTTGAACTGGCTCGTCACGTCGGCGACGGCAAACGTCCTGCCGTAATCGGACGAGCGCAGGATGGCGGTCTTGCCGCCGTTGAAATAACTGATCCCGACGGTCATGTAGACATTGGCCGCGTTCTTCGGGTCGACCGCGAGCGCTTCGACGCCGAGGAAGCCGACCTGGTCTTCCGCCACCCAGTCCAGCAGCGACACCCAGCGGCCGCTGGCATTGTCCCACCGGTACGCGCCGCCGACGTCCGTGCGCGCGTACACGACATTCGCTTCCGTCTTGCTTGGGATGACGGCCGACACGAACCCGCCGCCGCCGATGCCGACGTTCCCCCAGCTGTAAGCCGCCGCCGGCTGCTGGACGGCCAGCGCGGCCACCGCAAGCAGCGTTGCTTTCTGCAGTAATCCATTCATCAACTTCATGCAATGCCTCCTAAGATTTGTTATGCATCTGAAGTAAGTCAACGCCCGGTTTTGCGCAGGCGTCGATTCCCGCGTCGGCCTGTCTCCTCCAGGCCGAACCGCGAGAATCTTCGAAACATAGCTCATGAGGTTGAGCGCACACGATGATGTAGCGATGCTTGAGATAAATTGTTCAGTCGTTTGGCGAATTTCATGACGGCGCGGCGGCACCGCGCGCATCCAGCACCCGGTCGATGAGGCCATATTCCGCCCCCTCGGCGGCGGACATGTAGCGGTCGCGGTCCGTGTCCTTCTCGATCCGCGCCAATGTCTGCCCCGTGCGTTCCGCGAGGATCGTGTTCAGGCGGTGGCGCTGGTACAGCATCTCGCGCGCCTGGATGTCGATGTCGGCCGCGACGCCCTGCGAGCCGCCGTGCGGCTGGTGGATCATGAGGCGGGCGTTCGGCAGCGCATACCGCTTGCCGTGCGCGCCCGCCGCCAGCAGGAAGGAACCCATGCTGGCGGCGAACCCGGTGCACAGGGTCGACACGTCGGGCCGGATGAACTGCATCGTGTCGTACACGGCCAGCCCCGCGTACACGGACCCGCCGGGCGAGTTGATGTACAGTGAGATGTCCTTGTCCGGGTTGTCGGATTCGAGGAACAGCAGCTGCGCGACGATCAGGTTGGCCGACTGCTCCGTCACCTCGCCCACGAGGAAGATCACGCGCTCCTTCAGCAGGCAGGAATAGATGTCGAAGGCGCGTTCGCCGCGGCCGGTCTGTTCGATGACGGTCGGTATGAGGCCCAGGCCCCGGGGGAAGGTCGACGTCATGATGGTCCTTTCGGTGGTGGAAGCTGCCCGCATGACGCTTGCGGCCGGGCGCCGTGTGACGGCGTGAAAAATAAGGCGGCGGCGTGTCACATCCGGGCCGCGCCAAACGTCAAGCGTTACCACCACCCAGCGAGGAGATGCACGATGCCAGGCGCCGCCGCCACCGACGTGTTCGAACAATTACGCCCGCGCCTGGTCGCGCTCAGCCTGCGCATCGTCGGCAGCGCGGCGGAGGCCGAGGACGTCGTCCAGGACTGCTTCCTGAAATGGCAGGCCGCGGACCGGGCCGCGCTGGCGACGCCCGCGGCCTGGCTGACGACGGTCGTGCGGCGCCAGTCGATCGACCGCCTGCGCCGGCGCGCGCGCGAGACGCTGGCCGCGCAGGCGGCCATGGAACTCGCGCCCGCCGCGCCGCCGTCCCTGCCGGACGACAGGCTGCTGCGGCGCGCGGACGTCGGCGCCGCGCTGGCCCGGCTGCTGGCCCGCCTGTCGCCGTCCGAGCGGCTGGCGCTGGTCCTCTTCGACGTGTTCGAATGCGGTCAC
>JBJMVU010000067.1:0-12900 GCA_045810485.1 Massilia sp.
GCCAGCAAGCCGGGCGCGCATGCCGACGGTTATGGACTGCCGAAGGGATTGACCGCGTTGCGTCTCAAGATTTGCGACTGGCTCGCCGAGCAGGAAATTCCGGCCGCGCCCGACCAGGTATTGTTGACGACCGGTGCCAGCCATGCGCTGCAGCTCGTGTCGCGTTACCTGGTGCGGCCCGGCGACACCGTACTCATCGACGAGCCGGGCTACAGCGTGATGATCGCCAACCTCAGGGCCCTGGGCGCGAATGTCATCGGCGTCCCATGGACCCCGACCGGTCCGGACTTGCAGGTCATGGAGACCCTGGCGAAGGAACAGCGGCCGCGGGCGTTCTTCACGAATCCGCGCCTGCACAATCCCACCGGGGCCAGCTACACCGCCGCCGTCAGCCACCGCATTTTGCAGCTGGCCGATCGCTACGATTTTGTCGTCGTCGAAGACGACGTGTGTGTCGATCTCGATATGGAAGGCCGGCGCAGTCTCGCCTGCCTGGATCAGCTGCGCCGGGTCATCTATGTCACGAGCTATTCGAAATCGGTGTCGCCGAAGTTGCGGGTCGGTTTCGTGGTCGCGGATCAGAGCGCCATCGAGGATATGACCCAGCTGAAGATGATGACCGGGCTGACCTCGAGCGAAATCAACGAACGGCTCGTCCTGGAAATGCTCATGGAAGGCCGCTACCGCAAGCAGATCAAGTCCCTGAAAGACAACCTGTCGGCAGCCCGCGAATCCGTTGGGCAGCGCCTGATCGAAGCCGGCATGGAGATATTCGCGGAGTCCAGTTCAGGACTCTTCCTCTGGGCGAAGCACCCGAAGTTCGCCGACTCATCACTGCTGTGCAATGCGGCGCTCGACAGCAATTTGCTGCTGGCGCCGGGCCACCTTTTCATGGTCGACGGCCAGGTGTCGCCCTGGATTCGTTTTAATATGGGCTATTCGAACAGCGCCGCGCTTTATCAGTTTTTGGCCGAGCAGTAGGAAAAGGACGACCCCGCCATCAGTTGGCGGGGCACGTCTTCAATGCCATGATGGCGTAGGCCGTCGCCAGGTTGGTCGTATAGCCTTTGAGACGGTCCGAGTAGGTCGATCTCGTGTACCAGCGGCCTGACACGCGCTGGTTATCCCTGATCCACGCAAGGCCGCGGTCGATGCTGGCGCGATGGGTTCCATCGTACCCAGCAGTGCACAGGGCGGTTAATACGAGACCTGTTGCGTACCCGTCGCTGCCTCCCGAGGCATCGCTCGGCGCCCCATCGAGACGGGGCCAGGTCCCGAGCGTGTACAAATTCCAGCCACCGTCGTCCTTCTGCAACCGAAGGAGATGTTCGCCGTACTGCGCTTTCTGTTGGGCGGACAGCAGTTCCGGCCATCGCACGGAAGCCCAAAGCAGCATCGCTTCATCATGAGGCTTGGCGGGAGGGTTCCGTTGGTAGAACCCGAGGAGCTGTCGCAGCGCCTGTTGGGGCTTGTCCGACTGGCGATAATCGGCTGGAAGGTAGCCCGCTCCGAGTGCAACCAGGTCGGCGACGTAGCGTCGGTCGCGTTCGAGGAACGGCAGCAAACCCTTCGTCGAATAGGTCCAGCTGCCATCTGCCTGTTGCAGGGTCCAAAGTTCGTCGAACAGGGTCATGGATTCACGGCTCATCGTGCCCGCCGTCTCGGCATCCTGGATGGCGATTGCCGCCGCTGCCGGCGCCACGTAGAACGCCCGCAGATTGTGCTCATCCGGCGCTTGCAAGTATCGGACGATGCCCTCCCGGACCTTTGCCAGGGCCGAGTCCCGCTCGGCACTCGGCGCGGTCAAGGGCCGGGCCATCAGGTATGGAACGTTCGTATGGCAAGTACCGCAGCCATTTTTCCTGGCCCAGTTGAGCGACACGCGGTCGAGAAACTGGACCGCCTTAGCTTCGTCTATCCTGGTCAACTTTGGTTCCGCAGGATCGGATGGCGGATAGTCGTCCAGCCAGATTTTCTCGTACATTTCTCGATCAAACGGCGGCGGGGCGTCCGACATCGCATGGCCCGCCTTCGTTTGAA
This sequence comes from Massilia sp., assembly GCA_045810485.1. Lineage (GTDB taxonomy): Bacteria > Pseudomonadota > Gammaproteobacteria > Burkholderiales > Burkholderiaceae_D > Telluria. The sequence goes on from JBJMVU010000067.1 coordinate 2,041, forward strand.
AGCGAACGTCCACGCAGCCAAGCACCACAGCCGCAAGAATCAAAACGCCTGTACAGAACCACAGATTTTTTTGTTTCACCCACTCCCCACACGTCGTTTTGTGCTCGCGAGCATAGCTTGCTGATCTTGAAGCAGATCGCTTAACCAGGAGCTATTGTTACCCGCCCAAGCTTCCCCATTGGTTTCAAATGAAGATGCGCGTAGTTTTGATATGTAGAACTTAGAAAACCTCGGCCATGTGCCAGTGCGACCATCGAACTGCTCCGTCGCAGCCTCATATGATCGCCGCGCCCTGCACGTCCATGCACTCAGCAAGCGACGCGCACGCGATGCTCGACAACATTACCCTCCCGTTCTCACCATTCCTCGAGTGCTTCGGATAGAAAGTGCGCGTCCCGGTATCCGTCTCCGCTTACCACGTTTACGGCATCGCCTCGATTTGGACGGAAGGGAGGTGTCCGTCCAACTTTTCTCGGGCGATGGGGCTTCTAGAAAACCCAGGGCAGTTTACGAAGGAGTACACTGAAATTTTGCTCACTGCTCAAAGGTTACGCCATGTCGGAACGTAACGAGCTCACGCAACGTCACCCCACGGAATACTCGGAGGCGACTCTATTCGTCGATGAAACCGGCACGGTGATATCACAAAATTCAGCAGCCGGACGGCTGTTTGGGTACGAGGACAGTGAGATCGTTGGAAGACAGGCGTCCGACGTCTTGCATGGGCAAGTGCTCTCAGGATCTGATTGCGCGGAACAGTTACGTGAAATGCTTCGTTCGGAGGTCGACTCACGGCCGAGAGAGCTCGAACTCTTCGCTGCAAAAAAAGATGGCACCGTCGCCCATCTTCAATGCATTTTCGCGCCACTGACGCTGGGATCCCAAGAGCGAGGTGTCGTGATCCGAATCGTTCAAGTGGAACGCGTCGGGCAAGCGGGGGAAGCCCGACAGCACGAGACTTTCCTCCAGATTGCGATTGAGCTGGGCTCGATCGGCTTGTTCGACTATAACCCGGTGTCGGGCGAATTGATCTGGAACGACATCCTGCGCGCACAGTTCGGGGTTCCTAAAACAGTTGCAATAAGTTTTGATACTTACCTTAACGGCGTGCATCCTCTGGATCGCCGGAAGATCGTCGAAATCTACAACAGGACCACCGATCCGCAACGCAGGGGTGGGCGAACCAAATTCGAATTCAGAGTCGTCGATGCAACCGATGGAAGCCAACGCTGGCTTGCCGCAAGCGGCAGAATCTTCTATCACGCCGGCAAGGCTGTCCGCCATATCGGCGCGACAATGGATATTACGCACCGTAAAGAGCTTGAAGAGCGTTTGCGCGATGCCGCTTTGCACGATCCACTCACAGGGCTTGCGAACAGGAGACTACTGGCGGAATCGGGCCTGAGCATGCTCGAATCCCTACGCGCGAAAGATGCGCGTTGTGCAGTACTCTTCATCGATGTCGACCGATTCAAGCTTGTGAACGATGTGTACGGCCATGATATTGGGGACGAGATTTTGAAGAAGGTCGCTCTCAGGCTCGATCGTTGCCTGCCCCCCTCTTCCATTGCCTCACGCCTCGGTGGCGACGAATTCATTGTCCTGCTTCCGGATGTGCACGATGTCGCCGACGCGGAGCGCTGCGCCCAAGCTGTTCTGGCAGAACTGCATGAGCCGGTTCGAGTGGGATTGAATGAAGTGGACGTATCGGCCTCGATTGGGATCAGCCTCTTTCCCGACCATGGCCATGATCTCGAGTCGCTCGTAAAATGTGCTGACCTGGCGATGTATGTTTCCAGACGAGCACGGGAAGGTGCTTACGCGGTGTACACGACCAGTGATGGCAACCGGGCAGAACAGCAACTGCAGGCTGAATTAAACCTCAAGCATGCAGTTGAGGCAGAAACGATGAATGTGCTGTTCCAACCCATCGTCCGGATCGACGACGGCGCCGTGATTGGTGCCGAAGCGTTGATCAGGGCAACAGGATCCCGCGGAGAACCGCTGTCGCCCGAGATTTTCATACCGATCGCGGAAAAGACCGGACAGATAAAACCGCTCGGGTTATGGGTGACTCGCACGGTATGTCGACAGGTACGGGAATGGCAGGACCAGGGGTGGACTGCAGTACCTATCGCTATCAATGTATCGGCATACCAGCTCAGCCAGCCGACGTTCGCGGACGAATTCCTCGGCATCCTGGACGAATTCGGCGTTGCGCCGGACCGGATTCAGGTCGAAGTCACCGAAAGCGCCATCATGCATGACCTGCGTGGCGCAATCGAACTGCTCGACACGTTAAGGCTGTCGGGCATCCACGTTTCGCTTGACGATTTTGGTACCGGCTACTCGAGCCTGAGCCAGCTGAGCAACTTACCGATTGACAAGCTTAAAATCGACCAGTCATTCGTGCGTCGCCTTGAAGCTGACTCCGTGAGCCAGGCAGTCACAGATACCATCATCGGCTTGGGGCAACGTATGCACCTGCAGGTGCTTGGCGAAGGAATCGAGACTCAGCAGGCGCTCGACTACCTGCGCCTACGTGGGTGCAACCAAGGGCAAGGATTCCTCTTCAGTAAGCCGCTGGCTGCGCGCGATTTCAAATTCTGGTGTGACGAACGGGCGGGTGCTGCCCATTGACCGAGATCTATGCGGTTGACTCGTTCGGGAACAGCGGAGACAGTTCCATCTGGACGGCGCGGCGGTCGGCGATGAAGGACGGGTAGCCCTTGAACAAGGCCGCGTCCAGGCCCAGCACGCCGCGCGGCATCGTGTCTCCGGCGTATGGTATTCCAGGTCGACGGCCTGCAGGAACAGGCCGTTGATCTCGTCGCGGAACTCCGGCGTCCACAGCTGCGGGTTTCCCATCTTGATCGTGTTAATCAGGTCGATGCCGAAGTTGCAGTGTATCGGTTCGCCGCCCAGGTTGTTTTAGCGGCTAAATGCATGTCAAACGCGGAGCGATATATCGAACTTTGGCTTTTAATTTTCGCCTAGACTGTTCCTTGTCAGGTACAACTTGGGACACTAAGCGATGACGGTCGACGAAAGAGCACATAGGGCCCAGGCACGTAGACGGCCACGCAGCACGGGTCGGTCGAGCGCACCGAAGCCACCCGACGAGGGCGACGGCGGCCCACTGATGATCGACATTGCGCTGATTGACGAAGATCCTGCACAGCCACGCAGCAAGAACAATCCAGGATTGCGACCGGAAAGCATTGCCGAACTGGCCTCAAGTTATGGCCCCAAAGGGCCGAAGACGCCACTGTCGCTGAGGGTTAATCTGGACGTTCGGGGTCGTTACATCATCAACCACGGTCACCGGCGCTACCGGGCTGGCAGACTGAAGGGGTTGGTTGCCCTGCCTGCATTCATCGACAACGATTACGACGATGCCGACCAGGTAATCGAGAACCTGCAGCGTGAAAGCATGACGCCGCGGGAAATTGCGGACTACATCGGGCGCGAGCTTGCCAAAGGAAAGAAGAAGGGAGAGATCGCCAGTCGAATCGGGAAGTCAGCATCGTTTGTCTCCCAGCACGTTACTTTGCTCGACCTCCCTGAGCCTGTCGCGCTCGCTTTCCGGACCGGACGAGTCAATGACGTGACGGTCGTGAACGAACTCGTGTCCGCATTCAAGTCAGCCCCGGCCGAGGTAACGCACTGGCTGAACAATGCGGCCCAGGAAATGACTCGTGGCGAGATACGACTCTTGCGCAAATTCCTCACCGAGAAGCGTCTCGATTCGATCGCAGCAAGGCAATCTGGCGGGCAATTTGATGCAATGGCCTTGGTAAACAAACAGGATATAGCATCCATATCAGGTACGGAACGCAGGGGGAATGCACGACGATTCAAAAATGGGGCGGTGAAGGTCGAGCACAACGGACGCAATGCATACTTGCTGCTTAGCAGACGGCCACTCTCCAGCGGCCGCGCCTGGCTGAGATTCGAAGACGATGGGCAGGAGTGCGACGCCGACCTGGCCAACGTCCGCCTCTTGGCTATCGTGGAAGCGTAAGCTACGGCCGCGTACGACTGCACATTGTCGCTACAGACGAGTCGCGAAAAGCGTCCTGTTGCGCCGATACGGTCATGCGCAGCCGCCGTCCCGAGTCCGTCGCTTCAGGAGATCGTCCAATGACCCAGCAAGTAGCGCAACGCGACACTTTGACATGCTGCCTTCAGAAAAACCGATCTCGAGTCACGCAGCAAACCCAAGCCACGCGAACGGCGCTTCAATGGTCTCAGCGGGCCTGAATCGTTCACGTCCCGCGGTTCCCCCACTGTCATCTACGATTGCCAATCCTTGAAGCGGAGGGGGACACTTGGCCAAAGCGGATCAGCTACAATCAAAAGACGACCGGCGACGGTTTGGAAGAACGTCGTGACCGAAGCGAATGCCACAGGAGAGTGTCCATGAAACAACGTCTTCTTGTCATGAACGGACAACGCCTCGTTCAAATCGAACGGGAAGGCCAGTGGTCCACGGAAAAGGTAGAGAAAGCTGCCGGCGTAAAGCCCGGCATCTACAACATCTACCTTGCGGTAGCCGCCGACAAGGCGAAAGCGCACGAGGGCATCGTCGTCCATGTGGACCAGGACTACCTCTATCAACAGGTCGGGAAAGGCTTCGTCAGCCACTTGCTTGCTGACTTCAAAAACGTGCCTAACATCGGTATCAATGCCAGTGTCAAATACGCGACCGGAGTCGCCGAAACGGCTCACCTGATGTGGAGCCGCAAACTGAAGCATGGTATTTCCTGAAGGTCCGCGTCACCCAGCATTGTCAGCGCAGCGCAACCCATAACGCGACCGCTGCCGCAAGCAAGGTGATACACGATGCAAGGACGTTGAATATGGCAAGTCGACGCGCCTCACGGACCGGTTGTGCCAGCCTGTCCAGCAAGCCGTCCATTTCGTCGGCGAGCCGGCGCGCCGTTGTTGTGGCGCCCTCCGCCATCAACTCGCCCATTGCCTGCTTGCCCACAGTGAGCGACGCGTTCAGGATGCGCTCGGACTTTTCCCTGGCGTCCTGACTCCAGCGCTGGGCAAGCGCCTCCAGCTCCTCCTTCAGTCTCTCGAGCTGAGCCTGCTGGGCTCTGGCGCTGTCCTGCATGAGGCGGTGATTGATCGTCTGCAGAACAAAGATCGGATCGTCCCGCCCGACCACGATGCCGTGCTTCTGCGCGATCTCCCGGATCAGGGTCTCGATCTGGTCGTCCTGGTTGTCGCTCATGTACATTCCCGGTCAGATCACTGCGGCGCTGGCGATCTGGCTGAATACCTGGTCGCGGATGATCTTCAGGCGCTGGCGGGTCATGATCGTCAACGTCCCGAGCGCCAAGGCCTCGTCGAACGTGAGGCGGGCCTGCAGCATCTCCGCGAGGTCACGGCCGTACGTTTCCTTTTTCAGGCTTGGTAGCCTGACGATAGCCGACACCCGATCCTTATTGGCGACGTACGCCTTCATCTGCTCGAAGGTCTTGCCTTCGTGTTCGATCGGTCCGTAGTAGGGATTGAGCCAGACGACAAAAATGGCTTCTGGAGGAAACTGCCGGGCCAGCTGCGCGAAGCCGTGGACCGTATCGAGCAGAGACTGCGCGCCGGCGATCACGATGTGCACGACCAGCTGATGGCCCATCTCCGTCAACAACGACGGCACCTTATTACTGATCAGGAAGTGCGACAAGGGAACGAAGGAGCTCGCACCGTTGTCGACGACGACGTCGCCTTTTGCTGCGTCGATCATCTCAACCAGACGGTCGAAGCTGCGCGGGTTGATCTCGTCATCCTCCATGATCTCCAGCCGCTGCACCTTGAGTGCCCCATAGCCCGAGAACGTGGCGTTAACTGGATCCGTGTCGATGTTGGACGGTTCGCGTCCCGTGCTGACCAATGCTTGTGCCAGCATCACGGCAACGAGCGTCTTACCGACACCGCCCCTACCCTGCAGGACGAAATGTGCTTTTGCCATTATATTAACTCCTCTCGATTAGGTGCAACATTGAATGTGAAACCGGGTAGTTGATCCTGGACGGATGCGCTTGGCGTCCGGCTTTCTGCCGAACCAGCCGGTAGCGGGCTCACCGGCGTCAAGGGCGGTCGACGAGGCACCTTGCTCTTGCGTGCAACCGCCGGTTCCGCTGCAGGCCGCACAAGCCGTTTCACATAGACGAGAAAGGTGTCGTAGCCAAACTCGATACGCTTTTGCTCGACCATGTGCGCCCAGATCGTCTTGACCGGCCACCCTTGCTCGATCGCCTCCCTGACGTCGTCCTTCACGCTCAGGAAGGCGACGCGATTCCTCTCGTGCCTGGCCGACTGTGCCCGCTGCCTGATCCACTCAGCCAACTGCTCGTTATAGGACTTGGCCATTCGATTTTGTCCGTCCCGGTGTGACATCGGTATTGTTGGGATCATCGTTGCGCCGTCTTGGTGCCGGCTCGATTCGAGTATAGGAGAGTCGTCCATGATTTCGATATAAACGATATGTTTCATTGATCCAGTCGAGGATTAACCGAAAGCCCGATTGGTATGCTGCCCTGGAGTAATCGACTCGCAGAGGCGGGCAGGATAGGTGAAGTGGGCCCACCGGCTCCGCCGGTGTTCCCACTTCCCTCCCCTTATTCGCACTTCGTGCTCAACGGGAATCCTGCTCTGCGAGGCCAGCCGGCTGCCGCCGGGCATACGGAGGTGGACGATGGACCAAAGGTGCACACGCAAGAACACGCCGCCGGTCAAGGTGTACTGCCTGCCGGAGGAACGTGCGCAACTGCAGGCCAGCGCCAGCGCTGCGCGCAAGAGCCTGTCGACCTATCTGCTGAACGTGGGCCTGGGCTACCCGGTCCGGGGCATCCTAGACCAGCGATGCGTCGAGGACCTCCTGCGCGTCAATGCTGACATGGGGCGGCTGGGCGGCCTGCTGAAGCTGTGGCTGACCAATGACGAACGGACCGCCGCGTTCGGCGAATCGACGATCCGCGCCCTGCTCGCGAAGATCGAAGCGACCCAGGACGAGCTGCTGGACGTGGTCCGCACAGTGCTCGCCCCGCGCGACGGTGCAAGCGATTTTAGCGGCTAAAGTAGACGAGTCCCGCCATGATCGCAAAGCACATCGCAATGAACGCCGCCGGCAAAAGCAGCTTCACCCGGTTGGTGCGCTACCTGACGGATGCACAGGGCAAGCATGTGCGCACGGGCACAGTCCGGATCACCAACTGCATCAGTGACTCGGCCCAAGCCGCCGCGCTGGAGATCCTCAACACGCAAGCGATGAACACCAGGGCCACGGCCGACAAGACCTATCACCTCCTCATCAGTTTTCGCCGTGACGAAAATCCGGACGCGGCCACGCTGGCGGCGATCGAGGACCTCCTTTGCGATGGCCTCGGGTTCACCGGGCACCAGCGGATCAGCGTGGTACACGAGGACACCGACAATCTGCACGTGCACGTCTCCATCAACAAGATCCACCCGACGCGCTACACGATCCATGAGCCGTTCCGTGCCTACCGGATCCTGGCCAAACTTTGCGACAGGATCGAAAACGAGTTCGGTCTGCAAAAAGACAACCACACGCCAAGGCAAGTCGGGGCGGAGAACCGCGCCGCGGACATGGAACACCATGCGGGTATGGAAAGCCTGCTCGGTTGGATCAAGCGCGAATGCAAGGAGCAGATGCTGGGCGCGCAATCGTGGGAACAGCTGCACAAGGTGCTGGCCGAACATGGGCTGCAAATACACCCGCGCGCAAATGGACTGGTGATCAGCGCCGACGACGGCACCACGGTCAAGGCGAGCTCGGTGGGACGTGAGCTCTCCAAGCCGAACCTGGAGCAACGATTCGGCTCCTTTCAGGCAGCGCCCGGACAACAGGTTCCTCGCAAGCCGACGCGCCGATATCAGAAGCAGCCGGTGGCATCGAGCGTGGACACCACCGAACTGTATGCGCGCTATCGGGCGACGCAGACGGAAGCGCTTGACAGCCGCGCGCGCGAACGTGAATTGGCTCGGGCGCGCAAGGAGCGGCGTATCGAGGGAGCGAAGCGCAGCGTGCGGCTCAAACGTGCGGCCCTCAAGATTGCCTCGATGCCGCGGCCAGCGAAGAAACTGATGTACTGCGCCCTCACCCATGCCTTGCGCGAAGAGATCGCGGCCATCAAGAACCTATACCGGATCGAACGCCAGAGCATCGACCGGCAGCACCGCCGCGTCCAGTGGTCGGACTGGCTGCGGCGCGAGGCGGAAATGGGCGATCTCCAGGCGCTGGCTGCACTGCGTGGACGGAATCGGCAAGGCGGACTGACAGGTAATACGGTCAGCGGCGACGTCCCACCACAGCGTCCAGCCAACCCCGTTGACCACGACAGCGTTACCAGGAAAGGAACGATCATCTACCGCGTCGGCAACAACGCGATCCGGGATGACGGTAGCAGCCTTAAGGTCTCCCTTGGCGCGGACCAGGCTGCGATGCAGAGCGCGTTGCGAATGGCGATCGTGCGGTATGGCGAGCGTATCGCCGTCAACGGGTCGGATACCTTCAAGGAGCAGATTCTCATGGCGGCAGTTGCCGGCAACTTGCGCGTTACGTTCTCCGACACTGCGTTGGAACAGCGCCGTTCGCAACTGGTTCGTGCATCCTCGACGGGCGGGAAAACAGAGCCAGCGCGTACACGACAAGGCATTGACCCCGAAGAGGATAAGCGCCGGAGTCCGGAACATGTCGGCATACACGAAGTGGCCGGTCCCACAACGACAACTGGCAGCGCGACATCACCCGGAACTCAGACTTCAACACGCAGCAATCCCGCAGCAACGATAAGGCGTGCCCTCGCCACCGGCGCCGCCGACAGGTACATCGCTGAGCGAGAACAAAAAAGAGTCAATGGCTTCGATATACCGAAACACGCTCGATATACTTCCCTTAACGCCGGGGCGGCCGCCTATGCTGGCACGCGCTGGATCGACGGCCATGCGCTGGCTTTGCTCCGGCAAGGTGAGGCGGTTATGGTTCTTGAAATCGACGAGGCGACCGCGCGGCGCCTGCGGCATCTGCCGCTGGGCGCGCAGGTAGGCGTGAACGCCCAGGGTGCGATCAAGTCGAAAGGACGCAGCAGATGAAAGCCGGGTTCAACAACGCGGTCGGTCCTCAGGTGCGCGAGCGCACAGCGCGAGGTGGCAAGCTGCTCCCTGCCCTGGCGGCGCTATCCCTGGTCGGCGGCCTGCAGGTGGCGACCCAGTTCTTCGCAAAAGACATGCGTTATCAGGCAGCGCTTGGCGCCCATGTCGGCGACCACCTCTATGCGCCATGGAAGATCGTCGAATGGGCCGCCAAGTGGTATCCGTACTATCCCGACGCGCTCATGCGCGCCGGCGGAGCAGGAATCACGGTTGCCGGGGTTGGCCTGATCGGTGTGCTCATCTGCAAAATGGTCGGCGCCAATACCGCCAGGCCGAACGATTACCTGCACGGTTCGGCGCGTTGGGCCGAGAAGAAAGACATGCAGGAAGCTGGCCTGCTGCCGCGGTCGCGCAAGTGGCATGAGATGCTGCGCGGTTTGACACCAAGCGGCGGCCGCGGTGTCTACGTTGGAGCGTGGATGGATGACGTCGGCAAACTGCATTACCTGAGACATGACGGGCCCGAACATGTGCTGACCTACGCGCCCACTCGCTCGGGCAAGGGCGTGGGCCTGGTGATGCCCACCCTGCTGTCCTGGCCCGACAGCGCCGTCATCACCGACCTGAAAGGCGAGCTGTGGGCGATGACGGCGGGTTGGCGCCAGGCGCATGCCAGGAACAAGGTACTTCGCTTCGAGCCGGCTGACCCGGACTGCGATGTCCATATCAATCCGATGGAGGAGATCCGGTTCGGCACGGCATACGAGGTGGGCGACGTCCAGAACCTGGCTACGCTGATCGTCGACCCTGACGGGCGAGGACTGGAGACCCACTGGCAGAAGACCAGCCAGTCCCTGCTGGTTGGCGTGATCCTTCATGCGCTGTACAAGCACCGGAACGAAGGCACGCCGGCCGACCTGGCCCATGTGGATTTCCTGCTGGCGGATCCGAATCGCAGCGTCGCGGAACTGTGGATGGAGATGGCGACCTACCAGCACATCGACGGGAAGACCCATCCCGTGGTCGGAGCAGCGGCGCGCGACATGATGGACCGTCCAGAGGAGGAAGCTGGATCGGTCCTGTCGACCGCGAAGTCGTACCTCGCCCTGTGGCGCGATCCCGTCATCGCGCGCAATACCAGCCGCTCGACGTTTTCGATCGCCAGAGACCTAGTGAACCACGACAGTCCAGTCAGCCTCTATATCGTCACCCAGCCGGACGACAAGACGCGCTTGCGCCCCCTGGTGCGGATCGTGTTGAACCTAATTGTGCGCCTGCTGGCGAACAAGGTGGAATACGAACGGCACATGCGGAAGATGCCGTGGTGGCGGCGCGCGTTGGCCAAGGCCGGATTTGTCCGGGCAGCGCATGCCTATGTACGCGCGAAACGCAAGTACAAGTACCGGCTGCTGGGCATGATCGATGAATTTCCCAGCCTTGGGAAACTCGAGATCCTGCAGGAGTCGCTCGCGTTCGTTGCTACTTACGGGATCAAGTTCTATCTCATCTGCCAGGACCTGACGCAGCTCCGCAGCCGCGAGGTTGGATACGGTCCGGACGAGACCATCACGTCCAACTGCCACATCCAGAATGCCTATCCGCCGAACCGGTTGGAGACGGCTGAACATTTGTCGAAACTCACCGGCATCACCACGGTCGTCAAGGAGCAGATCACGACCAGCGGCCGTCGTACCAGCGCCTTGCTCGGTCAGGTGTCGCGAACCTACCAGGAGA
>JBJMVU010000068.1:0-12306 GCA_045810485.1 Massilia sp.
CGACCCAGGCGCTGATCGTCCATCCGGCGTCCAGCTGCGCGTTCGTGAGCCCCGGCGCCGTGATGTCCGTCGAGTAGCCGTCGAACAGCAGGCAGCCGCCCTTGATGCACGCCGGGCGCCACAGCGGATCGGAATCCGGCTTGAAGCGCGCATGGTTGAAGACGTAATCGACGGGGTCGCGGCGGCCCGACACGGCGTCGAGGGCCTGGCTGCCGCGCTGCTCGTCGAGCGGCCAGCCGGCGATGTCGGTGGCCGCGCCTGCGCGCGTCGGCGCGAGCAGCGCCAGCAGCGCCACCAACGCGGGCAACCGAGCGGCCGCGCCGCGCCGCCACGGCCGGTTTGTCTGGCTGAAGGGAATCACGGTGTCTCCTTGATTTTGTCGTTATTCGTCCGGTCGTCGCGCCGGCTAATTCTTGTCCATCGTTGTCATTCCTGGCTCAAAAATTCGTCCAGCCGGTAGCGGCCGTCTTCGAAGCGCAGCGGGATCGGATCGCTGATCTGGCCGACGAACCGGCCGTCCGGTCCCGCATCGAGGAAGGCCATCAGGCAGTCCCGGCCCGTCAGCGGATCGCGCAGGATCTTGCCCGCGTAGCGTTTGCACGGCACGTCGCCATCGAGGAAGCCTTCGGCCGGGCGCCAGGGGCCGAGCGGATGGGCGGCCACGAGGTAGTGCGTGCCGGAGACGCCGCCGCCCTGCTGCGCGCGCTGCGCCTCGGACCAGTGGTCGCGCACGTTGCAGAAGGTGCAGAACCACTGCCCGTCGCGCTCGAACACCTGCGGGACTTCCAGCTGGCCGTAATGGCCGCCTTCGTACACGGGCGCCGTCGCTTCCCAGTGCACGAGGTCGGGCGAGACGGCGTGGCCGATGACGCCGCGCTCGTATCTGGGACCGTCGTTGCGGCGCGCCGTGAAGAACATGTGGTACGCGCCGTCGATCCTGTCCGGCAGCACCCATGGGTCGCGCAGGGCGCGGTCGGGCCAGCCCCCTGCCGCGTGTTCTTCGTAAAAGCGTTCGTCGAGGTCCAGCGCGAGACCGTCGCCGACACGGGTCCACGGGCCGTCGATGCTGGCCGACGTGGCGTGGCCGATGCGCTGGCGCAGGCCGTTCTCGGCGCGGCACGTGCCCGTGTAGAACAGGTGGTAGCGGCCTTCGGCGTGGATCACGGAGCCGGTCCACGTCGTGAAATCGTCCCAGGCGGGTTGCGCGGCCGGCCCGAACACGGTGCCCCGGTAATCCCAGTTCCGCAGGTCGCGCGACACGGCGTGGCCGATGGTGACGTTCCAGTGGCGCAGGTCGGGGTCGCCGATGGCGCGGTCGGCCTGCAGCATGAACAGGTGCTGCGCGTCGCCTTCCGTGAAGTGCCAGAAGTCCCAGATGTATTTGTCGTCGAGTTTGAGTGTCATGATGATTGGATCGATTCAGCCCTTGATGCCGGAACCCGCCACCGAGGCGACGAACTGGCGCTGGAACGCGAGGAACACGGCGAGCACGGGAAGCGTGACCACGGACGCATACGCCATGATCTGCCCCCAGGAATTGGAACGGCCGAAGAACTGCTGGATGCCCGGCTGCACGGGCCGCGCCGCTTCGCCCTGCACGACCATGATCGGCCACAGGTACTGGTTCCACGCCGCGATGAACAGCACGATGGCGGCCGTCGCGATCGCGGGGCGGCTGTTGGGCAGGATGATGCGGAAGAACAGGGTCCACGGTCCGGCGCCGTCCATCCTGGCCGCCTCGTCCAGTTCGCGCGGGATGTCGCGAAAAAACTGGTAGAACAGGAACACGCAGAAGGCATTGGCGAGGAACGGGATGATCTGCACGTGCAGGCTGTTGAACCAGCCGGTGTGCCATGCCAGCGCGCCCTGTTCGATGCCGGGCCACGGCAGCCGCGCGACCAGGGAGAGCAGCGGAATCGCGATGACTTCGAACGGAATGATCATCAGCGCGACGACCGTCGCCAGCACCGCGCGGCGGCCGCGCCAGCGCATGCGGCTCAGGGAAAACGCGAGCATGCTGTTGACCAGCACGCCGCCCGCGACGACGCCCGCCGCGATGAGCGTCGAATTCAGCAGGAACAACGGCAGGTTGCTGCGCTCGAAGATGGCCGTGTAATTGGCCAGCGACCATCCGGCATCCGGAATGAACGCGGACCAGCTGGCGAGGTTGGCGAAGATGGCGTCGTCGCGCTTGAACGACGATGCGACCATGAACAGCAGCGGGGCCGCGAACACGACGCCGAGCACGCCCATGACGGCACACAGGAAGAAGGTGCGGAAGAACGGTTTCATGCTTGCTCCCCGCGCGCGACGAGGACGCGCTGCAGCACCGAGACGAGCAGCACGATGCCGAAGAAGACCATGGCGATGGTCGAGCCGTAACCGATGTCCTGCTGGCGGAAACCGGTGCGCACGGCGTGGTACACGACCGTGGTCGTCGAGTCGAGCGGTCCGCCCTGCGTCATCACGTCGACCTGGGTGAACAGGCCGAACGCCAGCAGCAGGGTCGACACGACGACGAAGACGATCGTGTTGCGCAGGCCCGGCAAGGTGACGTGCACGAAGCGCTGCCACGCGTTCGCGCCCATCAGCGTCGCGGCCTCGTACAGCTCCGGCGAAATCGACTGCAGGCCCGCGAGAAACACGAGCATCTGGAATCCCGCGCCCTGCCACGCCGACATGATGGCGATGGCGGGGAGCGCATAGCGGCTGTCGCCCAGCCAGTCCGGCCCGACGTTCGCATCGCCCGTCACGGCGCGCAGCAGTTCGTTCAGCATGCCGCGGTCGGTGTTCAGCATGAACGACCAGACGATCGCCGCCACCACCATCGACGTGACGACGGGTGCGAAATACACGGTGCGGAACAGGATGCGCCCCGCGATGCGCTGGTTCACCAGCAGCGCCAGGCCGAGCGCGACGCCGCATTGCAGCGGCAGCACGAGCAGCGCGAACAGGAACGTGTTGATGAGGGAGCGGTAGAACAGCGGATCGGTCGCCGCCAGCACGACCCGGCGCTCGCCGAACTGCGCCTGCCACGCCGGCCGGTAATCCGCCAGCCCCGGGCGCGCGCGGCGCGTCTGGCGCCAGGTCGGGAAGCGCACGCCCTCCTCGTCGCGGACCACCGCGCCGGCCGCATCGCGCAACGGTTCGACCTCGATCACCTGCAGCGCCAGCAGGCGCCGGTAGTTCTCCAGGCCGACGTAGCGCGTCGGCTCGGGCGACACCAGCCGGTGATTGGTGAACGTGGCGCCGGCCGCGAGCAGCAGCGGCAACAGGATGAAGACGCCGAACAGCAGCAGCGCCGGACCGGCGAAACCGGCGATCGCCAGCGGATTGTCGCGGCCGGGGAGCGTCTTCATTGGCTTGCCACCGCTTTGCGCCGCGTGAATCCATAGCCGTCGTTGCGGGCGATATCGTGCTCGATCGTTTCGACCGCCTCGTCCATCGCCTCGGCGGCGTCCTTGCCGGCGCGCAGGTCCGCCATCGCTTTTTCGAACGCGGCCGATATCGCCGGGTACGCCGGCGTCGCGGGCCGCGGCGTCGCATAGCGTGCGGCGAAGTCGAAATAGATGCGCCAGTCGCCGCCCGGCCGGTAGTGCGCCGTGAGCGCCGCGGCGTCCGGCGTGACGGGCACGAGGCCGGTCAGGCGCGAGAACTCGGCCATCTCCCGCGCCGACAGGACGTGCGCGAGAAACGCGGCGGCGCCGGCCGGATGAGGGCAGCTGCTGGAGACCGCCCATTGCCACGACGCCGCGCCGACCCGGGGACCATGGCCGAAATCGGGCGGCGGCATCACGACGAGATCGTCGCCGAAGCGCTCGCTGTAGTCGCGCGCCTTCCACGACCCGGTGTACTGGATCAGCGAGCGCCCCTGCTCGAAGCCCCTCTCGTCGGCGGGATTGCGTTCGGCGAGCCGGTCCCTGAACAGGCGGCCGTAATAGCGCGCGACGCCCACGGCCGCATCGCTGTTGAGGACACCGTCGACGCGCAGGTAGCTGGCGCGGTCGATCAGGTCCGCCCCCGCACTCTCGAGCCAGGGGGAAAAGGCATAGCTGACCCACTCGCCCTTCGACTTGCCGTTCAGGTCGATCGGATAGCGGTAATGGCCGGCACGCCTGACCTTCCGGAGGATGTCGTGGAGTTCGTGCGCGGTGTACGGCTGTGCGATGGTCGCGACGCGGACGCCTTCGGCCTTCAACGCGGACCGGCGCGCGAACAGCGCCAGCACGACGTCGAACTGGCCCACGCTGTAGAGCCGTCCCTGGTACGTGCCGCGCCCGCCCGGCAGCAACGGTTCGGTCACCGACGCCGGCAACAGCCGGTCGAGCGGACGGATGGCGCCGGCCCAGGCGAAGTTCGGCACGGCCGGCTGGTCGATCGCCATCACGCACGGCAGGTGGCCGACGAGGGACGCCGCCGTGATCGACTCGGTGTACGTGCCTTGCGGGATCGTCTCCACGACGACCTTCCATTTGTCCTGGGCGCGGTTGAACCGGTCGACCATGTTCCGGCTCGCGACCATCTCCGCGTCGCCGGTGTCGTGGCGCCACACCGTGATCTCGACGGGCGCCGCCAGCGCGTGCGCCGTCGCCATGGCGAGGACCGGAAGCAGCGCCCGTTTCATCATCGACCCGCCTTCCCCGCCCGCGGCGCGGCCACTGTGCCGCGCAGCACGGCGCGGCACGGGACGCGCAGCACGGCCGGCTCCCGGTCGGCGCCGAGCGCCCGGCGCGCGGCGATCGCGCCGATCTCGCGGTACGGCAAGGTGACGGTCGTGAGGCCGGGATCGGACGCTTCGGAGAGCAGGCGGAAATCGTCGAAGCCGACGACGGAGATGTCTTCCGGCACCCGGATGCCGCGCCGCTGCAGGATGAAGATCACGCGGATCGCCATCTTGTCGTTACCGCACAGGATGGCGGTGGGACGGTCGTCCGTCGCGAACAGGCAGTCGAGGCGGGCCTTCAGATGCGTGAACTCGTCCTCGTCGGGCGTGGTGCCGTGCAGCAGCCAGGCGTCGTGCGGCTGCACGCCGTAATCGCGCATGGCGCGGCGGAAACCCTGCATGCGCAGGCTCGTCGCAACCATCCCGTCGGTTAGTTGCAGAAACGCGATCTTGCGATGGCCGGCCTGCAGCGCCGCCTCCGCCGCCGCATAGCCGCCGCCCTCGTCGTCCGGCACGACCTCCGCGAACCGGGGCGTCTGCTCGAAGCAGTTGGCCAGCACGGCCGGCGTCTGCCCGAGCGTCTCGTCCATCGTCACGACGCGGTGGAACGTGGTGGCGAAGATGATCGCTTCGACACGGCGGGTGCGCATGTCGGCCACCAGGCGGCTGGCGACCTGGGGCCGCCCGCCCGTCTCGCCGATGATGAGCATCTTGCCCAGGTCTTCGCAGACGGACTGGATGCCCTTGATGATCTCGGACGAATCCGGGGTCGTGGTGAGCCGGTCCGCGATGACGGCCACGAGGTCGGTCGGGCGCCCGCGCAGCATGCGCGCGGCGGCCGACGGCGCGAAGTCGAGCGCCTGCATGGCGTGCTCGATCCGCAGGCGCGTCTTTTCCGACACGCTGCCCGCATCGTTGAGCACGCGCGATACGGTCTTGATCGACACACCGGCTTTCTCGGCGACATCGTGAATGGTCGACACCTCGTCTCCTTTGGATCTACAAATTGTCCAACGTTGTCATTTATGGGGATGCTATCGGCTTTTTTGGCGGAGGTCAACAACTTGCAGCGTGGGGAGCACTGAGGGGGGGCAATGCGGAGGAAGTTGAGGCGAGGACGTGAGTCGAACACGTCTGAACGGCTTTGCAAGCCGCCGCATAACCGCTTTGCTACCTCGCCGAAGAAGATAATACGTTGATCGTTCAGGCCAGCGTCTGCGCCGCATCAAGCGAACTCGCGCCCGCGTGCGGCACTTACCGGCAGGATTCGGGTCAAACGTGCATCCAGCCCTGCTTCGGAGGCACCATGAACATCCTGTCCGCCATCCCGCCGAGCGAGCAACGGCGCGAGGCCAGCACCTGGCAGGGCGGCACACAGCCGCACTATCCCGAGGCCAGCGTCGAGCATGCGCACATCGACCTGGCGCTCAACGCCGCGCTGGGGCGCATGACCGGCTACGTCTCGCCGGCCGCGCTGGTCGGGGCGTGGCACGACTGGGCCACCCACCTGCTGCTCTCGCCCGCCAAGCAGATGGAACTGGGCGTGCAGGCGGTCAGCAGCATGCAGCGCTGGCTGCAGTACAGCGCCAGCGCCATGTTCGGCACGCCGGCCGAGCCCGTGCAGCCGCTCGCCCAGGACAAGCGCTTCAACGATCCGCTCTGGCACGCGTGGCCGTGGAACCAGCTGAGCCAGGGCTTCCTGCTCACCCAGCAATGGTGGCACCGGGCCACGCGCGACGTGCGGGGCGTGTCGTCGCACCATGGCGACGTGGTCACGTTCGTCGCGCGCCAGCTGCTGGACGGTGTCGCGCCGTCGAACTTCATCGCCACCAATCCGGTGGCGCAGCAGGTCACGCTCGCCAGCGGCGGGCAGAACCTCGCGCACGGCATGGCGCGCGCCGGGACGGACATGCGCCGCGCGCTGGCCGGCACCTCGGCGCCCGTCAGCCTGCGGCCTGGGCGCGACGTTGCCGTCACACCCGGCAAGGTCGTCATGGAAAACCACCTCGTCGAACTGCTGCGCTACGATCCCGTCACGCCGCAGGTGCACGCCGTGCCGCTGCTGGTGGTGCCCGCTTGGATCATGAAGTACTACATCCTCGACCTCTCCCCGCACAACTCGCTCGTGCGCTACCTCGTCGAGCACGGGCATACCGTGTACATGATCTCGTGGAAGAATCCGCAGGCCGACGACCGCGACCTGTCGCTGGACGACTACCGGCGCCACGGCATCATGGAATCGCTGGACACGGTGGTGCGCGAGACCGGCGCGCCGCAGGTCAACGCGTGCGGCTATTGCCTGGGCGGCACCCTGCTGGCGATCGCGGCGGCGGCGATGGCGCGCGACGGCGACGAGCGCCTGGCCAGCATGACGCTGCTGGCCGCGCAGGTCGACTTCACCGAGCCGGGCGAGCTGTCGCTGTTCATCGACGAGAGCCAGGTCAGCTTCCTGGAAGCCGTGATGTGGCAGCAGGGCTACCTGGACACGCGCCAGATGGCGGGCGCCTTCCAGCTGCTGCGCTCGAACGACCTGATCTGGTCGCGCCGCCTGCGCCACTACCTGCTCGACATTCCGGACAAGGACAACGACCTCGCATCATGGAACGCGGACGCGACGCGCATGCCCTACCGCATGCATTCGCAGTACCTGCGCAACCTGTTCCTGAAAAACAGCCTGGCCAGCGCGCGCTACCTCGTGAACGGGCGACCCGTGTCGCTGACGGATATCCACATTCCCATCCTCGCGGTCGGCACCATGACGGACCACGTGGCGCCGTGGCGGTCCGTGTACAAGATCATTCCGCTGAGCGACACGTCGGTGACGTTCCTGCTGACGTCGGGCGGCCACAACGCGGGCGTCGTATCGCCGCCGGGCACGCAGAATCGCAGCTACCAGATGAGCACGCACGAACACGACGCGCCGTACACGGATCCCGACACCTGGCAGGCCGAGACGCGCGTACGGGACGGCAGCTGGTGGCCCGGGTGGGAGCACTGGCTGACCCGGCTGGCGGGTCCCTGGACGGCGCCGCCGCCGCAAGGCCGCACCGTGCGCGATGCGCCGGGGCGCTACGTCCTGGAGTCGTGAGCGTGCGTCGGACGTCAGCCCGGCAGCACGATGCCTGCCGTGCCCGGGCAGACGGGGCGCGAGAATTCGCGCGACACGTCGATGCAGCCGCCGTCGGCATACACACCGCGCCCGTCACGCAGGCGCGACATGCGGGCGACGACCGTCGCCAGCGCGGCCGGGTTGGCGGCCGTTTCCGCCACGCGCGCGTCGACGATCGTCTCGTTCATCCGCAGGTCGCCGGCCGGGTCGACATACGTGCCGTGGCGCCAGTGGTAGATCTCCAGGCACTTGGCGACGAGGCTGCAGGGCCGGTCGCGCTGCCAGAAGTTGCTGAACAGGCCGTTGCCGAGATAGATCACCCACGAGCCTTCGTAACCGGACGCGTCCGATGACGAGGCGTCCGGATTGCGGAACCACACGCGATCGCCCGGCACGTACCAGCGCGGCGGCAGCGGCGCGTCGAATGAACCGTATTCGACGAGAAAGACGTCGTGGAAGGCGCCGGACTGGATCGCTGACGTTTCCCACTGCCGCTGCAGGGCCGCGAGCAGCGGCCGGTTGGTCCGTTCGAGTTCGCGCGCGATCCCGAGCAGCATCACGTATTCCGTCGCGCGGTAGCACGAGAACGCGTACAGGCGCCCATCGCCCGCATCGGGCTGCGTAGCGAGCGTGAGGGCCTCGACGAGCGATTGCCCTGGCAACACGGTGAAGCCGCGGTCTTCGTCGTACGTCCAGTGGCTGGCCGGGCGGTCCGCTTCGGCCGTGCCGAACGCGAGCTGCGTGGCGCGCGCGGCCACGACGATGTTGCGCCGGATCGCGACCGCCGCCAGGAATTCGGCGGCGCTCGCGAAGCGGAGCAGGCGCGGCGCGGCCAGCAGCGCCAGCACGATCTCGCGTTCGAGGTGGACCAGGTTCGCGGCCGTGTCGAGGCCGAGGTCGCGACACAGGTTCAGCGTGTCGCCATCGCCCGCGAGCGCCTGCGCGGCCTCAGCCGACAATGCGAAACCGCGGCCGTGGCGGGGTGGCGCAAGATAGGGCCGCACGCCGAGTTCGTCGAGCCTGACAAGGACCTGGCGGTGCTGCGCGGGATCGTCCGGAACGATGTCCAGGCCGCCGACATGCGGCGGGGCGAGTTCGTGGTAAGCGGCGAGTTTCACGGTGCGGCGGCCTTTACGAGAGCGGGAGACAGGGCAACAAATGGTTCCGATACAGAACAGAAACGGTACGCCGCAATGCTGAGGCAAACATTAAATCTGGCGCATCAAACATTACAATTTGGAAAGGCTGAGTCTGTCTTGCGTATTGACATCCGGATTGATATGCCTCAAGTCCGCCGGATTCATTACACCGTGTATCAATTCTCTTGATGCCGACGGCATTTATCCGCGCGCGCCACGTCCGTATAGTTTCCTTCGCACAGCCGCAAGCGCTGACCATTCAACGAACAAGGAAACCCGCATGACACTCATCTTCGTAGGCGACCCGATGTGCTCCTGGTGCTACGGCTTCGGCAAGGAACTGGCCGGTTTGATGGCGCTGCATCCCGACCTGCCGCTCGACATCGTCGTCGGCGGTGTGCGCGCCGGCGCCACCGACGTCCTCGACGACGCCGGCAAACAATTCCGCCTCGCCCACTGGGCGCGCGTCGAGGCCAGCAGCGGCCTGCCGTTCAATCGTGAGGCGTTCATGGCGCGGCGCGGCTTCGTGTACGACACCGAGCCGATCTGCCGCGCCGTCGTCGCCGCGCGCAGGCTGGCGCCGCAGGCCGACTTGCTGGCCGTGTTCCGCGCGCTGCAGGTGGCGTTCTATGTCGACGGCCTCGACACCACGGACGGCCGTATCCTGGCCACCGTCGCGGCGGCCGCTCTGCGCGCGCAAGGCCACGACGTCGGCACGGACGCCGTGCATGCGGCCTGGCGCGCGCCGGACACCGTCGCGGCCACGCGGGCCGACTTCCACCGCGCCCGCAGTCTGGGTGTACGCAGTTTCCCCGCCCTGCTGCTCGAGACGCCGGACGGCATCCATGAAGTCAGTCCGGGCTATGCGCACGTCGCGGCGCTGGAGGCGCGCCTGCGCATGCTGCTGGACAGGTACGCCGTGAGCAACTGACGGGTCAGGCGCGCAGCAACGCCTCCAGCACCGCGCGATCGGTATCCCGGTGCAGCAGGCCGCGCGCCTGCGCCGGCGTGACGAGGTGGACGGCCTGCGACTCCCACCCCATGTGCGCGGGATGGCCGCCGATCCGGCGCGCGATGTAAAAGCGTGTAAAGGTTTGCGTGCGTGGGAAGTCGCCCAACCAGGCCACCGGCTCCACGAGCAGCCCGGATTCTTCCCACACTTCGCGGATGGCCGTCGCCCGCAGCGACAGGCCCGGTTCGACGCGCCCCTTCGGAAACGTGACCGCGTAGCCGCCGAAGCCGTTCGACGGCGCCACGAGCCAGAGGCGGCCGTCCGCTTCGCGCACGACGGCGCCGGCGGCCGCCTGCCTCCCCGGCGGCAGGATGAACGGCGGCTCTGCGAGCGCAGATGCGGCGCCGGCGCCCCGGCACGCGGCGTCGACCACATCGCGCGCGCACGGGACCAGCGGCACGCCATCCAGCACGCCGGCGCACACGCTGCCCGGCACGAACGTCACCGCAGCGCCCGGATCGGCAAGGCCCTCCAGGTTCGCTGCGCACGACGGCGCGTGCAGGCGCACCCTGCGTCCGTGCTCGTCCGGTTGCGGATGCCAGGTCCAGGTTTCACTCATGCCTTCCTCGTCGATCGATGCGTTGTCCGCGACTCTACCAGCGCCTTGTCGATATTTCGTGCATCATCCAATCGTGCAGCGGGCCCATCCGCAATTTGCCAGAATATCCGGCGAGGCGACACGCTGTCCGAACATCGTCGTTGCCTCGCCCTTTCGTATTGACATAGCGAGGAATGAATTGCGTTTGCCACTGATCCCACCCGCCGAACTGAGCGACGAACAAAAAGCCCTTTACGACGACATGCGTAAAGGTATTGCCACCAACTTCAATGCCTTCAAGGTCGAACGCGAGGACGGCGCCCTGATGGGGCCCTGGAATCCCTGGCTGCACGAACCCGCGATCGGCAAGGCCATCTGGAACCTCACGCTCGCGATGACGGCCAATGCGGCGCTGCCCGACAATGCGCGCCAGATCGCGATCCTCGTCGTGGGCGCGCGCTACAACGCGGCCTACGAACTGTACGCGCACGTCGCCGTCGCCGAACGCGAAGGCATGTCGGCCGAACGTCTCGCGGCCCTCGTCGCGGGGCAGAAACCCGTCGACCTCACGCGCGAGGAAAACGTCGCGTTCGATTTTTCCCACGCGCTCGCGCGCGGCGGCGTGCTCCCGGAGCCGCTGTACCGGCTTGCCGTCGACACGTTCGGGCAGCACGGCGCCAATGAGCTGGTCTACCTCGTCGGCCTGTATGCGCTCGTGTCGACGACGCTCAACGGCTTCAACGTGCCGGTGCCGGAACGTGAATAAGCGCGACGAAAGCGTGCTGCACGAAGGCACACACGCGCCCGCCGAAACGCCGAAAGCCTGCGCCACCGAATTCGACAGCATCGCACTCGTGCTGCAGGGCGGCGGCGCGCTCGGCGCGTACCAGGCCGGCGTGTACGAAAAACTGCTGGAAGCGAGTGTCGAGCCCACGTGGGTGTCGGGCATTTCGATCGGCGCCATCAACTGCGCGATCATCGCCGGCAATCCGCGCGAGCAGCGGGTCGAGCGCCTGCGCGAGTTCTGGGAGTTGGTCAGCAGGGCCAGCGACGGCATCGCCGGCGACCAGTGGACCGGCGTGCCGCTTGTCGACACGCTGCACGCCTGGGTCAACCAGATCGCGGCGAGCCGCGTGCTCGTGCAGGGTGTCCCCGGCTTCTTCGAGCCGCGCCTGCCTCCGCCTTTCCTGTCGTGGCCGGGCGCCGGCGCGACGAGCTTCTACGACACGGCGCCGCTGCGCGCGACCCTGGAGCGCCTCGTCGACTTCGACCGCATCAACGCGCGCGAAATGCGGCTGTCGATCGGCGCCGTCAACGTCAGGACCGGCAACTTCGCCTACTTCGACAACGCCAAGGACGTCATCGGGCCGGAACACGTCATGGCCAGCGGCGCGCTGCCGCCCGGCTTCGACGCGGTGGAGATCGACGGCGAGCGCTACTGGGATGGCGGCATGGTGTCGAACACGCCGCTGGACTGGGTGCTGTCGGCGCGCTCGCGCCTGCACACGCTCGTGTTCCAGGTCGACCTGTGGAGCGCGCGCGGCGAGGTGCCTAACGACCTGGCCGCCGTCGCCACGCGCATGAAGGAGATCCAGTATTCGAGCCGCACGCGCAACGCCACCGACGCGTTCCGCCGCACGGAAAAGCTGCGCACGGCGTTCAACGAATTGCTGGCCATGATGCCGCCCGAACTGGCCGCGACGCCGCAGGCGCAGCTGCTGGCGGAAGCGTCCGATCCGGCGCTGTACAACATCGTCGAACTGGTCTACCGGTCGCCGACGTACGAAGGCCAGTACAAGGACTTCGAATTCTCGCGGCGCACGATGAAGGAACACTGGCAGGCCG
>JBJMVU010000069.1:0-4935 GCA_045810485.1 Massilia sp.
CAGACTCGCGAACTTCCACGCGAAGGCCAGCGCCGCGACCGGCACGACGGCCATCGGCGCCTTCCTCGACAACCACCTGTATCGCACGCTCGTCGCCATCCCGCTCGTGATGGCCGCGCTGGCCGGCGCGCTGGTGGCGTTCGGCGGGTCGGCGGCCATCGTCGCCGTGCTGCTCGCCGCGTGGGGCCTCGTCGCGACGGCGGCGCCGGTCGGCTGGTGGACATGGCTCGCGCGCACGCTGCCGGACGACGCGGAGGCGGGCGGGGGCCTGATCGTGGCCGTCGTCCAGCTGGCGATCGGCCTCGGCGCCACCTTGGGCGGCGTGCTGTTCGACGCCTCGGGCTACCGCGCGACGTTCGGGCTGGGCGCCATGCTGCTCGTCGCTGCTGCGGCACTGGCGGCGCTGGCGGCCAAGGCCGCGCGGGCTTAAAATCACGGCATGGCACGCGATAACCTCAGCGACATCCTCGTCTTCCTCGCAGTCGCGCGCGAACGCAGTTTCACGCGCGCCGCGGTCAAGCTGGGGATGACGCAGTCCGCGCTCAGCCACACGATCCGCGCGCTGGAAGCGCGGCTGGGCGTGCGCCTCCTGACGCGCACGACGCGCAGCGTGTCACCGACGGAGGCCGGCGAGCGCCTGCTGCAGAACGTGGCGCCGCGGCTGGAAGAGATCGACGCCGAGATCGCCGCCGTCAGCGAGCTCGGTGACCGGCCCGCCGGCACCATCCGCATCACGGCCACGGACCACGTCATCGACAACGTATTGTGGCCGCGCCTGGCCGCCGTGCTGCCGCGGTACCCCGACATCCACCTCGAGATCAGCGCCGAATACCGCATGGTGGACGTGGCGGCGGAGCGCTACGACATCGGCGTGCGCTGGGGCGACCAGGTCGAGAAGGACATGATCGCCGTGCGCCTCACGCCCGACACGCAGACGATGATCGTCGGCGCGCCCGCCTACTTCGCGCACCGCCCGGTGCCGGCGTCGCTGGACGACCTCATGAAGCACGAATGCATCCGCCTGCGCCTCGCCGGCGGGGGCGTCTACGCGTGGGAGATGCGCGACGGCGGCGAGGACGTCGGGGTGCGCGTGCGCGGCCGCTACACGTTCAACGGCGTCTACCAGATGCTGGGTGCGGCGCTGTCCGGCTGCGGCCTCGCATACCTGACCGAGGACGTGGTGGCGGCGCACGTCCAGGCGGGCCGCCTCGTCAGCGTGATGCGGGACCACTGCCCGGCATTCCCGGGCCTGCATGCGTACTACCCGAGCCGGCGGCATGCGTCGCGCGCGCTGGCCGTCGTGCTCGATGCGATCCGCCACAAGGAGGCGTAGCGCTCTTCAGTCTCCCGCCGCCAGGCACACCAGCTTGATCTCCATCTGCAACGCCACCAGCAGGGTCGTCTGCACGAACCCCAACTCCCCCCTGACGGGATGCCTGAACCGCCGCTCCCCGCCTTCCCGGTGCAGCACATCCTGCTTGTCCCAGCATTGCGCAAACAACGCACTGTCCCGGCACAGCTGTTCCACCAGCGCCTGCATCTCCCCATCCGCCGGCCGCCGGTGGAAGTCGGCCCGGAATTCCGCCGCCAGCCGCCGTGCGCGCGTTTCCCAGTCCACGATCAGGTCGCGCGCGGCGGGATGCAGGAAGACGTAGCGCAGCAGGTTGCGGTCGGCCGCACCCGCGTCGAGCCAGCCCACGAACAGCGTGGCCGCGCCGTCGTTCCAGGCGCGCGCCGTCCAGGCGTGGTCGAGCAGGTAGGCCGGCGCGGATATCAGCCCCGGCAGCGCCAGCAGCGCCGGCGACAGGTCGTCGACGTGGCCGGCGACCGCGCGCGGATCCTTCTTGCCGGCGAGGTCGAACAGCGACGCCCGCTCGGCCGCGGACAGGTGCAGCGCCTCGGCCAGCCGCGCCAGGGCGGCCACGGACGGCTGCACGTCGCGGCCCTGTTCCAGCCACGTGATCCACGTGACGCCCAGGCCTGCCGCGTCGGCCAGCTCTTCGCGCCGCAGGCCGGGCGTGCGGCGGCGGATGCCGGGTTTGGCCGGCGTCAGCCGGGCGCGGTGCGCGCGGATGAAGGCGCCGAGCATCTGGCGCTGGTGCGTGTCGGTCATGGTGCTCCTGATACTAGGATAAACAGGCTCCTTGTAACAGGAAAAGCCGTCGCCGACAATGGGTCTCCATTACACGAAGGAGCCGCCATGCACACCCACGCCGCCACCGTCCTCGAGCAATACGATTCCCGCGCCCAGGCCTACCTCGCCAGCGCCGTGCACGCCGCCGGCGCCGACCTGGAGCGGATGGCGGACCTGATCGGCCACCGTCCCCACGCCGTCGCGCTGGACATGGGCTGCGGCGGCGGGCACGTCGCGTTCCGCATGGCGGGCCTGGTCGGGAAAGTCGTCGCGTACGACCTGTCCGCCGCGATGCTGGAGACGGTCGCCGCGGAAGCGCGCAAGCGGGGCCTGGACAATCTCGTCACGAAGCAGGGCGCGGCCGAGGCGCTGCCTTGTCCGGATGCGTCGTTCGACGTCGTGGCCACCCGCTACAGCGCGCATCACTGGGGCGCGTACCGCGATGGGCTCGCGCAGATGCGGCGCGTCGTGAAGCCCGATGGCCTGGCGCTGTTCATGGACGTCGTCTCGCCCGGCGTGGCGCTGCTCGACACGTGGCTGCAGACCCTGGAGCTGCTGCGCGACCCGTCGCACGTGCGCAATGCGTCGGTGGACGAGTGGAAGACGACGCTGGCGGACGTCGGCTTCGCGGTGGACGACGTCGTCACGTACAGGCTGCGCCTGGAATTCGGTTCGTGGATCGCGCGGATGCGCACGCCCGACGTCCACGTGGCCGCGATCCGCTCGCTGCACGCCCGCGCATCGAGCGAGGTGAGGGACTATTTCCAGATCGGGGAGGACGGCAGCTTCACGGTCGACACGGCCCTCATCGCGGCCCGTCCGGTGTAGCCACGCTCAGCCGCGCAGGCGGTCGATGCGCAGCCGCTGCCGGTCGTCGCTGAGTGCGCGCACGGCCAGCAGGGCGGCGCCGACCGACGCCAGGCCGCTCGCGCCGGCCAGCAGGAACATCAGCAGGATCTGGTACTTGACGGCCTCGATCGGGTCCATGCCGGCCAGCAGCTGGCCCGTCATGATGCCGGGCAGGGTGATGATGCCGGCGGCCGACATCTGGTTCGCGACGGGGATCATGCCGCGCCGTGTCGCGTTGCGCACGAGCGGGCCGATGGCTTCGCGGAACGGGGTGCCGAGGGCGAGCCGCGCTTCGATGCGGGCGCGCTCGCGCACGACGCCGTCGAGGATGCCGTCCAGCGCGATGCTGGCGGCGTTCAGCACGCTGCCGAGGACGATGCCCATCAGCGGGATCGCGTAGCGCGGTTCGTACCACGGCGTCGGGCGCACGGCCGTTGTCAGCGCCAGCATCACGGTCGCGAAGCCGGCGCAGGACACGACGGCGGCGCTGATCCGGACATTCATGTGGCGCTTCAGGCGCTGCTTCGGCCGCGTCGCGACCTCGCGCGTGGCGGCGGCGACCATGAAAACGACGACGGCCAGCGTGGCCGCCGCGGAGCTGGTGGCGAACACGTGGCGCAGCACGAGGCCGACGATCGTCAGCTGCGCGACCATGCGCACGGCCGCCACGAGGATCTGGCGGTGCAGGCCGAGGCCCAGCGCCAGCGACAGCGCGGCGTCCAGCAAGATCAGGATCGCGGCGGCGAGCAAATCCCAGGTCCCAAGGTGGATCGCATTCATGGCGTCGTCAACTTTCCCTGCTCGAGCCGGAAGACGCGCTGCGCGAGCCGGCGCGCCTGCTCGCCGGCGTGCGTGACGATGAGGATGGCCATGCCGGCCGCGAGCTGTTCGCGCAGCAGCGCTTCCACGCGCGCGACGGCGTCCGGGTCGAGGGCGGCCGTCGGTTCGTCGAGCAGCAGCACGCGCGGGCGCCGGGCCAGCGAGCGGACGAGGGCGAGGCGCTGGCGCTCGCCCGTCGACAGGCGCTCGATCTCCGTGTCCAGCAGCGCGGACGACAGGCCCAGCGCGGCCAGCGTCGTGTCGACGAACGGACGGTCCGGGTCCGCGAAATGCGCGCCGGCCGTCGCTTCCCACCACGCCGGTTCGGCCGCCTGGTAGACGACGGCCGCGCGCCAGTCGGGCGCGGACAGCGCCGATGCGGGCCGCCCGTCCAGCAGGGCGTCACCGTCGTGCGGGTCGAGGTCGGCCAGCATGCGCAGCAGGACGCTTTTGCCCGCGCCGGACGGGCCCTGGATCGCGATGCATTCGCCCGCGTGCACGTCGAACGTGAACGGTCCGCCGAACGGCGAACGCAGTGCGCGCGCGGACAGGCGTGCGGTGGCGGTCACGAACGGGCGGCGGCGCGGATCAGGTCGAACGGGGAGATGTCGCGCACGGCGGAGCGCGAATTCAGCAGGCTGTTGTCGAAGTGGCCGAAGCCGCCGGGGACGCCGGGGCGGTCGTGCCAGTGGCGCAGCGGCGTCTCGTCGACGCCGAACTGCGCTTCCGCTTCCAGCTGCCTGACGCGGGCCGTCAAGGTGGCGACGGTGCTGCGCAGTTCCGCCAGTTCGCGGTCGCGCTCCTGCAGGGCCTGGTCGTGGGCGGCGCGCAGCATGCGCATGCGTTCGTCGAAGTCGGCGTGCAGGCGGTCGGCCAGTTCGTCGACGAGGGCGTGCAGGGCGCGGCCCGTGTCCTCGCGGCGCATGCCCGGCATGTCGTCCGCCGCGCCGTCTTGCGCGCGCAGCTCCTTGAGGTATTTGTGGATGGTCGACTTGGACCCGCTGTCGCCCAGCGCATGGCGCACCGCGTCGACGGAGGGATGGCGGCCCTCCGCCACCAGCCTGTCGCGGGCTTCCCTGACTTGTGATTTCGTGAGTCCGCTGCGCGCCATCGCCATCCACCTTCATTCAATC
>JBJMVU010000070.1:0-4329 GCA_045810485.1 Massilia sp.
GCGTTTTGCCGATCCGGGCCGGGCCGAGAACACCCTGGTGACGGAAAGAGAGCCGGTGGAACGGTTCGTGCGCTTCGTCGAATAGCAAATTTTGTATACTTGATGTTCCAAGCTGTTGAAATATCAAGAGATTTCTGCAACGCGAGCAACCTTGCGTTGTAGCAAAATGCGAGCGCAGGTGCTACATTCTCTTGCGCTTCACTCGTCTTTCGCTACACTGCACTGTGTGCTCATCAGTTCGCGTTCAAGGATTTTCAGATGCTCAAGCTCGCGTTGGCAGCCGCCATTTCCATGATGTTCGTGCTCGAACCCGCTGCGGCCGCGACCAAGCACAAGGGTCATGCGGCCGCGTCCAAGCGGGTGAAGGCCAAGCGCACCAACCTGGCCAAGGTCATCGCGGACGACAACCGCCAGCGCATGGTGCGCCGCATCGAGATGGTGCATGGCAAGCGCCGCGTCGTGGTCCAGCGCGTCCGCCGCGCCGCGCCGGTCGTCGCCATGCTGAGCGCCGGCGACATTGCCGGCCTGAACCACACGCACGATCCGCTCGACCTGCGCTCCAACGTCGCGTACGTGATGGACCAGACGAGCTCGGAAGTGCTGTTCGAAAAGAATGCCGCCGTCGCGCTGCCGATCGCATCCATCACGAAGCTGATGACGGGCCTGCTCGTCGTCGAAGCCCGGCAGGACCTGAACGAAGTCCTCACGGTGACCGAGGCCGACGTCGACCGCCACAAGTACACCAGCTCGCGCCTGCCCGTCGGCGCGCGCATGACGCGCGGCAACCTGCTGCATATCGCACTGATGAGCTCGGAAAACCGCGCCGCCGCCGCGCTGGGCCGCAATTATCCGGGCGGTATCACGGCCTTCGTCGAAGCGATGAATGCGAAGGCACGTGAACTCGGCATGAACGATACGCATTATGTGGATTCGAGCGGCCTGTCGAGCCAGAACGTGTCGAGCGCGCGCGACCTGGCGAAGCTCGTCAAGGTGGCGCACGAAGAACCGCTGCTGCGCCAGTACACGACGGACCCGAACTACGTCGTCCAGGCGAGCGGCCGCGCGCTGCAGTACCACAACACGAATTACCTCGTCGCCTCGCCCGACTGGAACATCGGCCTGCAGAAGACGGGCTTCATCAACGAAGCGGGGCGCTGCCTCGTGATGCAGGCCATGATCCAGGGCCGCAACGTGATCATGGTGTTCCTCGATTCGAAGGGCAAGCAGTCGCGCACGGCGGACGCCGGGCGCATGCGCCGCTGGCTCGAGGCGCTCAAGCCCGCCAGCATGCCGGCCAATATGTCACCCACTGCAGCCGCGGTCGTGCCCGTGACCGTGTCGGCCACGGTGCCGGCGTCCGTGGTTCAGTAAGAACCGTAGGGTGGGCGCCACGTGCCCACGCGTTCAACTCAGTTCGCCCCACCCACCCGGTGCCCCAGCGTCGCGGAAATCTGCGCCGCCGTGTTCACCAGGTCTTCCAGCCATTCGTCCTGCAGGCGGTCCGCCGGCGCCGAGATCGACAGGCCCGCGACCAGCTTGCCGCTGTCGTCGTGGATGCCGGCCGCCATGCAGCGCACGCCCAGTTCCAGTTCCTCGTTGTCGCGCGCATAGCCGCGGGCGCGCACGAGCGACAGTTCGCGCTCCAGGCGCGTCAGGTCCGTGATCGAATTCTTGTTGTGGCCCGCGAGGCCCGTGCGCGTGGCGTAGGCGCGGATCGCCTTCGGCTCGTCGATCGACAGGAACA
Organism: Massilia sp.; assembly: GCA_045810485.1. Lineage (GTDB taxonomy): Bacteria > Pseudomonadota > Gammaproteobacteria > Burkholderiales > Burkholderiaceae_D > Telluria. The sequence goes on from JBJMVU010000070.1 coordinate 1,745, forward strand.
GCTTGCCGGTCGACGTCAGGTGCAGCGGACCGCGGCCGCCGATCGCGCGCACGACCTGCATGCCGGAACGTTCGGAGAAGGCGCGGTCGATGTAGACGATCTCGTCGCCCTGGCGCACCGACAGGTTGACCGTCTGCTTGGTCTTGTTGTGCAGCGCCCGCATCAGGTCGACGGCCGCTTCGCGCACGGACAGCCGGCTCTTGACCACGTTGCCCAGTTCGAGCAGGCGCATGCCGAGGCGGTAGGTGCCGGGTTCCACGCGGTCGACGAAACGCGTCACGACCATGTCGTTCAGGATGCGGTGCGCCGTCGACGGGTGCAGGCCCGAGATTTTCGACAACTCCTTGAGGCTGACGGGGTCGGGAAAACTGGCCAGCACGTCGAGCAGGGCCACCATGCGCTCGATCACCTGGATGGAAGTCTTGGCCGGTTCAGGGGTTTCCATTTTCATGATGTGGTTGGTGCAGTGCGGTATATTTCTCTACTTTATACCATAATGTGAAAATATTAGGTAATGATGTTGCGTGGGAGCCGAACTGTATGGGCATAATGGCGTTTCTGTACAGATTGTCGAACATACATGGATCAACCGAGCAGCGAGTTCAAGAGTAAAGGCGGCCTGGGCCGTATTGCGGGCGCGTTCCGCTATTCGATGGAAGGCTTCCAGGCCGCGTGGAAGAACGAGCACGCGTTCCGGCAGGAGGTGATGGTCGCGGTGCCGCTCACCGTCGTCGCGCTGCTGCTGAAGATTTCCGCGTTCCAGAAACTGGCGCTGATCGCCGTGCTGGGGCTCGTGCTGCTCGTCGAGCTGATCAATGCAGCCATCGAAGCCGTCGTCGACCGCGTGTCGCTGGAGCGCCATCCGTTGTCCAAGGCCGCCAAGGACCTGGGCAGCGCCGCGGTGGCGCTGGCGATCGCGATGGCGGGGGCCACCTGGGCCGTGATCCTGTACAACCGCTTTTTCTGACGTACCCCCCTCTCAACCAAAGGAGAACAAGATGACTTTACGCCTGGGCGACACGGCTCCGGATTTTGAACAGGATTCCACCATCGGCCGACTCCGCTTCCATGAGTGGGCGGGCGATTCGTGGGTGGTGCTGTTCTCGCACCCGGCCGACTTCACGCCGGTGTGCACGACCGAGCTGGGCCTGACCGCGAAACTGAAGCCGGAATTCGACAAGCGCAACGTCAAGGCGATCGCGCTGTCCGTCGACCCGGCCGAGCAGCACAAGGCATGGATCAAGGACATCGAGGAAACCCAGCAGACCGTCGTCGGCTTCCCGATCATCGCCGATGCCGATAAATCGGTCTCGCAGCTGTACGACATGATCCACCCGAACCAGTCGGCCACCGCGACCGTGCGTTCGCTGTTCGTGATCGATCCGGCCAAGAAAGTGCGCCTGATCATCACCTACCCGATGAGCACCGGCCGCAACTTCGACGAAGTGCTGCGCGTGATCGACGCCCTGCAACTCACCGACGGCTACACCGTGGCGACGCCGGGTAACTGGAAGGATGGCGATGACGTGATCATCCCGCTGACCATTCAGGATCCGGAACAGCTCAAGCAGAAATATCCGAAGGGTTTCAACGCGCCGAAGCCGTATCTCCGTCTGACCCCGCAGCCGAACAAATAATCGGCGTACGCGACGTGCATGGTGGGCACCGGGTGCCCATCCTACGTCCAATACCGTTGCCGTAGGGTGGGCACCCCGTGCCCATGCGTAACGCCGGCGTTATGCAAGCGTCCGCGTGGGCTCGGGGGAGCCCACCCAACGCTTTTCGGCGATCACGCACAGCCCGCATAAGCAAATAAGGAACGTGTTGTTTGTTTTGCGGCTGAGGACCATTACCCTTGGAGCCATTCTGGGGGTAAAGCATGTCCATTCAATACATTCTGTCGGGATTCGCCGTTGGCCTGCTGGTCGGCATGACCGGGGTCGGCGGCGGCTCGCTGATGACGCCGCTGTTGACGCTGCTGTTCGGCGTCTCGCCATCGGTCGCCGTCGGCACCGACCTTGCCTTCGCCTCGATCACCAAGACTGCGGGCACCGTCACCCACCGTTCGCGCGGTACCGTGCATTGGGATATCGTCGGCCGCCTGTGCATCGGCGCGCTGCCGGCCGCCCTCGTCGCGACGCTCGCCCTGCAATACTTCGGCCCGCTCAACGCGTCCCTCGGCAAGGTGATCCGCTATTCGATCGCCGTGTCCGTGCTGTTGACTGTCGTCGCCATCCTGTTCCGCGGCAAGATGCTTGCCTGGGTCAACGCCAAACCGTCGCGCCAGCTGCAGGGCCGCAGCCTCGTCGCTGCCACGGTCGTGTCCGGCGCAGTGCTGGGCACGCTCGTGACGATCTCGTCGATCGGTGCCGGCGCCATCGGCGCGACCCTGCTCGTCATGCTGTATCCGCGCATGACGCCGGCCGAGGTGGCGGGCACCGACATCGCCTACGCCGTGCCGCTGACCGCGATCGCCGCGTTCGGCCACTGGTGGCTGGGGTCGATCAACTGGATGCTGCTGGTGACCTTGCTGATCGGTTCCGTGCCCGGGATCACGATCGGTTCATGGGCGGCCCGGGCAGTAC
>JBJMVU010000071.1:0-11624 GCA_045810485.1 Massilia sp.
CCTGACGTCCGACCCGAAGTTCAGCGGCTACCGCCAATACGAGTTCACGGATAACTTCTGGACCGTCGTAGGTGTTGCAAACGCCAGGCGCACGCTGGAAGCCGGCTTCACCACCGTCCGCAACGTCGGCGCCAGCGGCTTCGGCGACGTCGCCCTGCGCGACGCCATCAACGACGGCGAGCTGCCGGGCCCGCGCATGCGCGTGGCCGGCTACGCGCTCGGGATCAAGGGCGGCCACTGCGACAACAACCTGCTGCCGCACGACTTCCATTACACCGAAAACGGCGTCGCCGACGGCCCGTGGGCGGCGCGCGCCAAGGTACGCGAGATGGCCAAGTATGGCGCCGACACCATCAAGATCTGCGCCTCGGGCGGCGTGCTCTCGAAAGGCGACGAGCCGGGCGCCCAGCAGTTCACGCTGGACGTCCTGCTCGGCTACGCCAACATCCACCTGGCCCAGCTGGCGCGCCGCTACCGCCTGGAGCGCGTGGCGAGCCAGGCCGGGCCATCGCTGGCGCTGATGGTGCGCGACCAGGACATGGGCGGCGAGATCCGCTCCGTGAACTCGCTGTCGGGCGGCGAATCCTTCCTGGTCTCGCTGGCGCTGGCGCTGGGCCTGGCCTCGCTGTCGTCGAACCGGGTGAAGGTCGAGTCGCTGTTCATCGACGAAGGTTTCGGCAGCCTGGACAGCGATACCCTCGGGGTCGCGATGGATGCTCTGGACGCCCTGCAGTCGCTGGGCCGCAAGGTCGGGGTGATCTCGCACGTGCAGGAGATGACGGAAAGGATCTCGACCAAGGTGCTGGTGCGGCCGGGCGGAGGCGGCTCCAGCGCAATCACGGTTCAATGAGCAGTCCAATGAGCGTGCCAATGAGCCGCGCGATGCGCGATGCTAAAATGCGCCCCTCGTCGTCGCTCCTTTTTACCTAACCATCATGTCCAAACCCGCCCGCTTCCTGACCTTCAAGTGCGCCAAGTGCGCCAAGCCGGTCAAGGTCACCCTGCAGAAAGTCTCGGCCTGCTCGCACATCCAGCCCTACCAGGGCATCTGCGAGTGCGGCGAGATCAAGCGCCACGCCACCGGCAACCCGGAGGCCGTCAAGTCCTACGTCGAGTCGAACGAACTCCACTGGCACCACCACCATTGACCACCACTGAGCGGGCAGCCTTGACTACCGAACGCATCCACTGGATCGAGAATGGCGAGGAGCGCAGCGCGAGCTGGCGCTCCGAAAGCGGCTGGCCGGCGCCGAAGAAGGTCGTGCTGGCCGACGACACGATGAGCGCCGATGCGGCCTGGCGCCATGCGCTGGACGGCACGGCGCTGCTGTGGCGCGGCGACTTCCAGAACGCGCGCCAGCTGCTGCAGGCGCTCGTGCGCCGCGTCGACCATAAAGGTCCGCGGACCAGACGCGCCAAAAACGGCAAGGCCCCGGCGACGCTCACCGAACAATTCCACCGCCACCGGCTCGCGCAACTGCAGCGCGCACGCACGCTGGCCATGCTCCTGATCCCGTTCGACGCGGATCACGGCATCCCGCTGCGCCGCGCGCCCGACGTGCGCGAAGCGTGCGCGGAAGCCTATGGTGCGGCAACGGAACCGTATGTCGCCTCGCTGCGCGAACTGCTGGGCGTCATCGGGGCGCACGAATGGCGCCGCAAGGGCGTGTTCATTCCCGCCCTCGACGAGCGCATCCACCCGTGGTACGGCGTGTTCTCGCCCGTGCGGGGCGAATACGTCGAGCTCGTCGCACAGGCGCCCTTGCCGGCCGGCGCGACGCTCGCGTTCGACATCGGCGCCGGTACCGGCGTGCTGTCGGCCGTGCTGGCGCATCGCGGCCTGCAGGGCGTGCTCGCCACCGACATGGATGAGCGCGCGCTCGGCTGTGGCCGTGCCAACGTCGAGCGCCTCGGCCTGACCGGGCAGGTGGAAATCGTGCGGGCCGACCTGTATCCCGAGGGGCGGGCCGACCTCGTCGTCTGCAATCCGCCCTGGCTGCCGGGCAAGCCGAGTTCCGCCATCGAATACGCCATTTACGACCCGGACAGCCGCATGCTCAAGGGTTTCCTGGCGGGCCTGAAGGATCATGTGCGCGACGGCGGCGAAGGTTGGCTGATCCTGTCCGACCTGGCCGAGCACCTGGGTTTGCGGTCGCGCGATCAATTGCTCAGCTGGATCACCGAGGCCGGACTGGACGTCGCCGGCCGTCACGACATCCGCCCCACGCATCCGAAGGCCAGCGATCCCGACGATTCGCTGGCGGCGGCGCGCATGGCCGAGGTGACGTCGCTGTGGCGCCTGCGGGTGGCCTGAGCACGGCCCCGCATGCCGGCTCGATCGAGGATCCGGCAACCCGATTTGCGCTCCGGCGCCAATCGCGTTACAATAGCGTACTCAGACGCGGGGTGGAGCAGTCTGGCAGCTCGTCGGGCTCATAACCCGAAGGTCACAGGTTCAAATCCTGTCCCCGCAACCAAATACCGTAACAACAAGCCCGACTCTCGTAGCCGGGCTTTTGTTTTCTGGGCCAGCGCAGCGCATGAGAGACAAGAAAGACAACGCGACCTTCGACCTGCCCGGCTTCGAGCCGGCGCCACACGACGATGCCGCCGTTGTCCCTGCCTCCCCGCCCGCCGACCCTGCAACGCCCGCAGCCAAGCGACCACGGGCACGGCGCACGGGACAGAAGCAGGAACAGCTGATGCTGCTGAACTTGGCAGCCGCGGATGCGACCGGCCTGCCCGTCTGGAAACACGATCCCGACCTGGACCTGACCGGCTTGCCTGTCTGGAAGCCGGCAACCTAGACACGCGACAGGAACGCCGGTTCGTCGCGCAAACGCAACGCCGCGCAAGCGGCAACTACCATGTCCGACACCGCCTTCTCCTCGCTGCAGCTCGCAGCCCCCTTCCTCGCCAACCTCGACCAGCTCGGCTACAAAGACATGACGCCCGTGCAGGCGGCCACGTTGCCGCTCGCACTGGGAGGCCGCGACCTCATCGCGCAGGCCAAGACCGGCAGCGGCAAGACGGCCGCGTTCGGCATCGGCATGCTGCTGAAGCTGAACCCGACGCTGTTCGCCGTGCAGGGCCTCGTCATGTGCCCGACGCGCGAACTGGCCGACCAGGTCGCGAACGAGCTGCGCCGTCTCGCGCGCGGCATCGGCAACGTCAAGGTCGTCGTGCTGACGGGCGGCACCCCGATGCGGCCGCAGATCACGAGCCTGGAATTCGGCGCGCACATCGTCGTCGGCACGCCGGGCCGCATCCGCGACCACCTGCAGCGCCGCACGCTCGACCTCGCGCGCCTGCGCACCCTCGTGCTGGACGAGGCCGACCGCATGACCGACATGGGGTTCTACGACGAAATCGCGGCCATCGTGCGCGAATGCCCCGCCCATCGCCAGACCCTGCTGTTCTCGGCGACGTATCCGGACGACATCCGCACCGCCACCGCGCCCTTCCTGCGCGATCCGCTCGACGTCGCGGTCGACACCGCGCACGCGCCCGCCCGCATCGAGCAACGCTTCTACGAGATCGGCTTCGACGGCCGCCTGGACGCCGTCGCGCGGCTGCTGCGCCATCACCGCCCCGCTTCCGCGATCGCGTTCTGCAACACCAAGGCGCGCTGCCGCGAAGTCGCGGACGCCCTGCGCGAACAGGGCTTTTCCGCGCTCGCGCTGTACGGCGAGATGGAACAGCGCGAGCGCGACGAGACGCTCGTGCGCTTCGCCAACCGCAGCTGCGCGGTGCTCGTCGCCACCGACGTGGCGGCGCGCGGCATCGACATCGCCGGGCTGGAAGCCGTGATCAACGTCGATGTCTCGAAGGATCCGGAAGTGCACGTGCACCGCGTCGGCCGCACCGGACGCGCGGGCGCGGCGGGCGTCGCGCTGTCGCTGTGCGCGCCGAACGAGAAGCGCTGGGTCCGGCTGATCGAGGATGCGCAGGGCTTCACGGCCGAGTGGCATGCGCTCGACGAGCTGGACGACGATGACGGCGCGGTCGATCCGGCGCCGATGATCACGTTGTGCATCTCCGGCGGCAAGAAGGACAAGCTGCGGCCGGGCGACCTGCTGGGCGCCCTCACCGGCGATGCGGGCCTGCTGAAGGAACAGGTGGGCAAGATCGCCATCTTCGAATTCATGAGCTATGTCGCGCTCGACCGCCGGATCGCGCATCAGGCGTTCGACCGGCTGAATGGCGGCAGTTCGCTGGGCCCGGAATTCGGCACGATCAAGGGCCGCAACTTCAAGATGCGCTTCATCGACGACTGATGGTTGCCAGGCTGCGCTTGTAACAGTTGTAACAGGCGCGCACGGTTGAGTTGTGCACGGGGCATGCGGGCTGCAAATCTGGCATGATTTTGCCAAGCCCATGCCTTAGCAAAATGACCAGCCTAACTACCATCGGACCGGAGCAGCAGCACATCGAAGGCCGCACCGTCAGGGACATCGTCGAGTACAGTCCTGAAGAGGTCAACGAAGTCTGGTGCCGCAAGATCCTCCGCCAGATCCTGCAGTCGCTTGAACTGCAGTACGCGATGCACATGCCGCATCGCGCCATCACGCCCGACACGATCGTGTTCCACGAGAATGGCGAGCCCCTGCTGATTCCCACCGACATCGGTCCGCCGGAAGCGCAGGAGGCCGAGGACCTGAACGCGCTGGCGCGCATCATTCATTACGCCATCACGCACGAGCTTGCACCGACGGGCCCGCTGGCCGGCCGGACGGAAGGCTACAGCGATTCGCTCGTGAATGCCGTCGACCGCTGCATGGATCCCGACCCGGCGCGCCGTCCGCACAGCATCGAGGCGCTGCGCGACCTGCTCGGCATCGTCCCGCTGGGGCCGCCCGTCGGGGCCGCGGTGGCGTCGCACATGACGCCGCCGGCGCCCCCGACTGCCGCACCCGCGCCCGCGCCCGACCTCGGCCCTGCCCCCGCAGCCGCAGCCGCGCCGCCCTCCTTCATGCAGACGGCCGAGCGCCCGCGGCGCAGCCTGAGCCTGAACCGCTGGCAACGCTGGGCCGTCGCGGCCGGCGGCGGGGCCGTCCTCGTCGCACTGGCGCTCGCCATGTTCGCGGAAATGCGCGATACGGGCTCGTTCGACCACATCGTCCTCACGCTGCCGCAGCACGCCGATGGCCCGCCCGCCGGCGCCGCCGCGACCGGCGCCGCGGCCGCAGGCGCACTGGACAGCAGCGAGCGCTATGTCACCCAGGATACGCCGGCATCGAGCCCGGCACCGATCCCGCCGGGCGCGCCGCAAACGCCCGCCAATCCGCCCGCGCCCGTCGCCACCAGCCAGGCCCAACCTGCGCCGGACACCCGGCTGCCCGGCGTCGTCGTGACGCCGAACGGCAATCTCTACAAGTTGGCCATCCAGCCGTGGGGCGTCGTCTACGTGGACGCCGTCGACCGCGGCGTCAGCCCGCCCGTCAAGCGCCTCACCCTGACACCCGGCCGCCACACGATCCGCGTGACAAACCCGAATTTCCACGACCGCGTGCTCGAGGTCGACACGGCGAGCGGCGACGGCCTGATCAGCGTGGACTTCAATGTCGAACAGCGCGCCGAACCGCGCGCCGAACCCCGATGACCCAAGCCCGGAGACCGATGAACATCCAGCGCCCCTTCGCCCACGTTGTCCTGCTGGCCGCGACCGCCGCGCTGCTCGGCGGCTGCGCCGACTTCCCCGGCTTCGACAAGAAACCGGCGCGCAGTCCCACCCATCCGAAGGCGAGCACGACGGTCGAACGGGACACGCCGGCGGTCCGCGAAGCCCCGCCACGGCCGAAGGAGAAGCCGCGCGACCGCGACGATGCGCCGACGCCCAGCGCCGGCCTGCAGGAAGGCATCCGGCTCTACAACGACGGCGACTACACCGGCGCGATCCGGCGCCTGTCCGCGCGCGACGTCAACAACGGCCCGCTCGCCACCCGCCTCACGGCATTGAAATACATGGCGTTCAGCTATTGCGTGACGTCGCGGCCGGGCCCGTGCCGCCAGGCGTTCGACCGCGCGCTGCGCCTCGACCCGTCGTTCGACCTGGCGCCGGGCGAGCACGGCCATCCGCTGTGGGGCCCCGTCTTCACGAAGGCCAAGCAGGCGGCGACGCCGCGCTGACCGCAGCGGCGGACCATGTGAGCGCCCTGCCCGCCCATTGCGACCGTCCGCTGGCCGAGAGCACGCCCGCCGGCGGCCACGCCGAGCACCCGCACCTCATCCTGGCGACGTCGATCCTCGCGAGCAGCCTCGCGTTCATCGACGGCTCGGTCGTCAACGTCGGCCTGTCCGCCATCGGCCGCGACCTGGGCGGCGCCGGCGCCGACTTGTCGTGGGTCGTGAACGGCTACCTTCTTCCCTTGAGCTCGTTGCTGCTGCTGGGCGGCGCGGCCGGCGACCGCTACGGCCGGCGCCGCATCCTGCTCGCCGGCATCGCGGTATTCGCGCTGGCGTCGCTGCTGTGCGCGTGGGCGCCGCGACTGTGGCTGCTCGTCGGCGGACGCGTGCTGCAGGGGATCGGCGCCGCTTTCCTGATGCCGAACAGCCTGGCCATCCTCGGCGCGACGTTCGACGGCAAGGCGCGCGGCAAGGCGATCGGGATCTGGGCCGCGGCCGGCGCGGCGGCGGGCGCCATCGGGCCGCTGCTCGGCGGCTGGCTCATCGACACGGTCGGCTGGCGCGCCGTTTTTTATATCAATTTGCCGATTGCGGCGCTGGCGATGTTCCTCGGCTGGCGCTACGTGCGCGTGCCGCGCGGCGAGAAGCCGGTGGCGCTCGATCCGGCCGGCGCGCTGCTGGCGAGCGTCGGCCTCGGCTGCCTGACGTGGGGCCTGGCCGCCGCGTCGGCCGACAAGGGCGTGACGACGGCAACCGGCGGCGCGATGGCGGCCGGCGCACTGGTGCTGCTCGGGTTCCTGTGGGCCGAACGGCACGCCGGCGACAAGGCGATGCTGCCGCTGAAGTTATTTGGTTCCAGCAGTTTTTCCGGCCTCAATCTGATGACGTTCCTGCTCTACGGCGCCCTCGGCGCGCTGTTGCTGCTCGTGCCGTTCGTGCTGATCCAGGCGCTGCACTACTCGGCGAAGCAGGCGGGCGCCGCGCTGCTGCCATTTCCCATCGTTCTCGCGATCGGCTCGCCGCTGATGGGCAAGGTGGCGGGCAGCCATGGGGCGCGCCTCCCGCTGTCGATCGGGGCGCTGGTCGTGGCGGGCGGATTTCTGCTGGGTACGCGCATCGGCGACGGCAGCTACGCGACGACCGTGCTGCCCGCGATCCTCGTCATCGCCATCGGGATGGCGTGCGTGGCGGCGCCCCTGACGACGGCCGTGCTGTCGTCCGTGGACGGCCGCCACACGGGCGTCGCGTCCGGCTTCAACAGCGCTGTCGCGCGCGGCGGCGGACTCATCGCGACGGCGCTGCTGGGTGTCGTGCTGACGGCGCAGGGCCGTGCGCTGCTTGGGCCGTTCCGCGCGGCGATGATCGCGTGCGCCGCCTGTGCGCTGGCGGCGTCCGTGTGCGCGTTCGTCTGGGTCAAACGCGCACGTTGACGGACGGGGGGAACATGGGCGCGCGGCGGCGCTGGCTCGCCTGTTCGTAGGCATACGCCATCGCGATCAGCGCGGCTTCGCTCCACGCGCCGCCGACGAACGACAGGCCGACGGGCAACCCGTGCACGAAGCCGGCCGGCACCGTCACATGCGGGTAGCCGGCCACGGCCGCGGGCGACGAAAAGCTCGGGCCGTCGTGGTCGCCGTTGATGTAGTCGGTCAACCAGCCCGTGCCGCCGGTCGGCGCGACCAGGGCGTCCAGCGTTTCCTCGCGCAGGATCCTGTCGATGCCCTCTTCGCGGCTGTAGCGGCGGTTGTTGGCGAGCGCGTCGCGGTAGGCCTGCGCGGCTAGCCCCGGCCGCGCCGCCGCGGCGATCAGGTGTTCCTGGCCGAAGTGGCGCAACTCCCTGGCCGCGTGCCTGTCGTTGAACGCGATCACGTCGGCCATCGTCTTGACGGAAGCATGCGGCGCGTAGCCGGCGAGGTATGCTTCCAGGTCGGGACGGAATTCGGACAGCAGCACTTCCAGTTCCGTGTCGCCGTATTTGTCGACGTTGGGCACCTGCACGTCGACGAGCGTCGCACCCTGCGCGCTCAGGATGGCCAGTTCGGCCTCGATCACGGCGTTCACGGCGGGGTTATTGAAGAAATTGCGCGCGACACCGATACGCCGGCCACGCAAGCCATCCGGTCGCAGCGCCGCCGCGAAATCGGCCGGCTTGCCCTGCATGACGCCGGTGGCGGGATCGTCCGCGTCGGCGCCGGCGATGGCGGCGAGCAGCAGCGCGGCGTCGGCCACGGTGCGCGCCATGGGGCCCGCCGTGTCCTGCGAATGGGCGATCGGGATGACGCCCGCGCGGCTGACGAGCCCCAGGGTCGGCTTGATGCCGACGATGCCGCAGATCGACGACGGCGACACGATCGACCCGTCCGTCTCCGTGCCGATCGCGAGCGTGGCGAGCGCGGCCGCCATCGCGGCGCCCGAACCGGAACTGGAACCGCTCGTGTTGCGGTCGAGCGCATACGGATTGCGCGTCTGGCCGCCGCGTCCGCTCCAGCCGCTGACGGCATGCGTCGACCGCATGTTCGCCCATTCCGACAGGTTCGTCTTGCCGAGAATGACGGCCCCGGCCACGCGCAGGCGCGCCGCGACGAACGCATCGCGCGTGGCGCGCACGCCGTCCAGCGCGAGCGAGCCGGCGCTCGTGCTCATCCGGTCACCCGTCGCGATATTGTCCTTCAGCAGGACGGGGATGCCGTGCAGCGGACCGCGCACCTTGCCCGCCCGGCGTTCGCGGTCGAGGTCGGTCGCGATCCTGACGGCGTCCGGATTCAGTTCGATGACGGCGTTCAGGCGCGGCCCGGCCTTGTCGACGGCGGCGATGCGCGCGAGGTAGCGCTGCACGAGCGTCTTCGAGGTCAGCTTGCCGGTTTCCATCAGCGCCTGCTGCTCGCGCACGCCGGCGTCCAGCACGGCGTCGAGTTCCTTGCCCGCCGCCGGCGCGGTCATGCCGGCCGCGGCGCTCGCCGCCAATCCCAGTCGAACGAAATCCCTGCGGTCCATGCATCCTCCTCGAGAATGCTCCAGCATAACAGGATCTTGCCTATATGACATGCAGGCGTGTCGCACCGACGGACGAAAAAAAACGCTGCCCGATGGACAGCGTTTTTTCGTGAGCGCGTCGGCTTAGTTGCGGACGACTTTCTTGTACTCGGCGGTACGGGTGTCGATCTCGATGGTGTCGTCCTGGTTGACGAACAGCGGCACCTGGATCGTGAACTGCTTGGCTTCGATGGCGTTCTCGATCTTGGCTTCCTTCAGGACGTTGCCCGAAGTGTTGCCCTTGACGGCCGGTTCCGTGTAAATGATCTGGCGCGCGATAGTGATCGGCAGTTCGACCGAGATGGCCTTGCCGTCGTAGAACACGGCTTCGCATTCCATACCGTCTTTCAGGTAATTGATGGCGTCGCCCATGTTTTCTTCTTCGATCTCGTACTGGTTGTACTCTTCATCCATGAAGACGTACAGCGGATCGGCGAAGTACGAATAGGTCACCGGCTTCTTGTCCAGGACGACGACGTCGAACTTGTCGTCGCCGCGGAACACGTTTTCCAGCGGCGCGTTGGTGAGAAGATTCTTCATCTTCCACTTGTACGTGAAGCCCGTGCGGCTCGAGCCATTGACGTCGGAGCGCAGCACGATGAAAGGCTTGGCATCGACCATGATGATATTGCCGACACGGATTTCTTTTGCGGGTTTCATAGGGAGGGTTTTAACCTAAAAATGAGTTGCAGTAATCAAGCATGATACCATGTTCCTCGCCCGTCGCCTACCGCAGCGACCGGGCGAAATCCAGCAGATTGCTCACCAGGTCGCCATTCGCCAACATCCGCGCCTGCCACTCGGCATCACGTTCGCTGATCGTTGCCAAACCGGCTTGCAGGGATGTCCACAGGCCCGGCCAATCGGCCGGCGCATCATGTTCCACGCCATTCCAGCGCAGGGAAAAATCGATCAGGCTGTCCAGGTTCTCCGCGTACTGTTGCAAGAACGCGCGGAGTTTAACATGATGCAAGTTTTCATCTTGCGGGTAAATGTGCCAGATGAACGGTCGGCCCGCCCATTGCGCGCGCACCCAGGAATCCTCGCCGCGGACGAAGTTCACGTCGCACGACCACAGCAGGCGGTCGTAGTCGTCCTGGGACAGGAACGGGATCACGCGGACGGTCAGGTTGCCGCGTGTCGCGGCCGCGCCCGGGACCGGTTCGGCGCCGAGGAAGCCGCCCACCTGCTCGCGCGCGACGCCCTGCGGCACGAGGCACGTCACGGGCCGGTCGCCGGCGCGCCACGCGGCGAACATCGCCGCGACCGGTGCGTGCGGATAGCAGAACAGGCTGACCGTCAGCGCGGCCATCTCGTCCTGCGCGACGCCCAGGCGCGCGAGAAACCCGGCGCGTGCCGCCGGGTCGGCCTGGAAACGGTCGCGCGCATCGAGCAGGCCCCGCTCGCGCAGCAGGCCGCCCGTCCTGTCGTTAAAACCCGGGAAGAAAAAATGCTTGGTCAGCTTCAGGCGCGGATGCATCGACGGCAGCGCGTGGCAGCCTTCGACCCATTCCTCGGCGCTGAGGCCTTCGTAATTGATCCACACGGGACGGGGCTCGCACTGCGCCATCGCGGCGACGTAGACCGGCGGGATGTCGACGCCGAAGAACTCGATGACGATGTCGGCCACGTCGGCCGGCTGGAAGACGCCGGCCTGGTCGCGCCAATGCAGGACGCGCACGCCGTCCACGATCTGCTCGGCAGCATCGACGGCGACCTGCGGCCAAATGCGGCGGAAACTGGCGAGGTCGTCGACCCACAAGGTCACCGCGATGCCGTGCTCGCGATGGAACTGGCGCGCGAGACGCCAGCAGATGCCGATGTCGCCGAAGTTGTCGACCACCTTGCAGAAAATGGCGAGTGTCGTGGAGCGTTGATCGTTGTGCATGGTTGCGCGGACCCAAAGAAAAACCGGAGCACCTGTCCGCATGCGCGGTGGTCTGCTCCGGTCTTTGACTGGCGTCCCCACGGGGATTCGAACCCCGGTACTCACCGTGAAAGGGTGATGTCCTAGGCCTCTAGACGATGGGGACCTGGACTGCATCGTACTGCACTTCAGAGTTGGTGGAGGTAAGCGGGATCGAACCGCTGACCTCTTGCATGCCATGCAAGCGCTCTCCCAGCTGAGCTATACCCCCGCAGCGCTGAAGTGCGAGCATTATAGCGGACACACTTGCATTACGCAAATGCCAGGAAGCATCTTCCCTTCGGTGCGATGCAGCAATCACAACCCCTTGCTCACACGGGCTACAACGGACTCGCGGCCGAACAATTCCAGCACCGCGTCGATGGCCGGCGTCTGCAGCTGGCCCGTCACCAGCAGCCGCAGCGGCATGGCCAGTTGCGGCATCTTCAGACCGTGCGCCGCCAGCACTTCCTTCATCATCGCGGACAACGCCGGCCTGGTCCATTCCACGTCGCGCAGGCGCTCGGCGAACTGGGCCAGCGCGGGGCGCACGGCGTCC
>JBJMVU010000072.1:0-11167 GCA_045810485.1 Massilia sp.
ATGCACCGGCGCCGGCAGCGACCGCCAGCCGCGCCGTGGTCGTCCGCCCGGCCGCCAAGCCGCAGCTGAAGAAGCCTGCCGCCGCGAAGGCCAAGGCGCCGGCCAGGCAGGAACGTGCGGCGGATGCGCCGGCATCGACCGCGAAAAAAGTCGCAGCGGCAGCCGCCAGCGACGATTGGGAAGAATTCTGAGCCAGGACGGCTCGTCCAGCGCCGGTGATCGCACTGGCATTAAAAAAAACTTTGTTTTACGGGGGTAATAAAAATGTCCAACAAGAAATTCGCTGTGAGCCTTGTTGCTCTGCTGGTCTCGGGGTTCGCCGGTTCGGCTTTTGCAGGCGAAACGCCGGCGTCGTTCGATCCGTCCAAGTGCAAGGTCGAATATCCGAAAGCGTCGCTGATGAACGAAGAGCAGGGCGTCACCTCGATGTCGTTCCTCGTCGCCGCCGACGGCTCGGTGGCCGACTCGAAGCTGGAAAAATCGAGCGGCTTCAAGGGCCTGGACAAGGCTGCACTGAAGGGTCTGGCGGCCTGCAAGTTCAAGCCGGGCACCAAGGACGGCGCCCCGGCCCAGACCTGGACCAAGGTCGACTACGCCTGGAAGCTGGACTGATCGTCCGGCGGGTGCCGGCCGGCCTGGCTCGGCGCCCCAGGTGAGGCTCTGCGTCCCCGGCATCTTTGTCGGAAGCGCACGAGGCCTGAGGCCTGGCGGCATCCAGCGGTTCGAAAAGGGCGTCCCCGAGGGGGCGCCCTTTTGCATTCCGCGCCGTGAATATCTGAAAATCTGTTACCGGTCTGTTGCGTCATGTATCGGTTGTAAGCACCGGCTTCAATCCGGCAAATGCGGGCGGCGAATCGCTATAGTGGTCTCACTACGCAACCAAAGGAGAACCACCATGAAACGCATTCTCTGTGCAGCCGCCCTTGCCATCGTCAGCACCGCCGCCGTCCTGCCGGCCCAGGCGTTCGCGCGGGATGTCGTCGTCGTGCGCACCGCGCCGCCGCCGCCGCGCCACGAAGTCGTGCCGGCCGCGCGCCACGGTTACGAATGGGCGCCGGGCTACTGGAACTGGAACGGCCACCGCTACACCTGGGTGCGCGGACACTGGGAGCGGGTGCGCCCGGGCTATGTCTGGCACCGTCCGGAATGGCGCCAGGGCGATCGCGGCTGGCAACTGGAGCGCGGCGGCTGGCGCCACGGCGACCGGGACGGCGACGGCGTGCCGAACCGCGTCGACAACCGTCCCAACAATCCGCACCGCTCATGATGAGCAATTAGCCCAGCGGCGCGCCGTCCTCGAACATCTCGCTCGCCATCCGCGCGAGATCGTTCATGCCGCCGCCGGACGCGAGATGGGCGCGCAGCCAGTGCGCCTGTCCGCCGTCCTTCATGAGGTGCTCGATCACCTCGCAGGCCTTGCCGAAACCGGGGTCGGTCGAGCGCTTGTGTAGCCGTTCGAGGTCGGCGCGGATCGCCTGCGCGATGGGCATCGAGGCGCCGTTTTCCGGATCGATCCACGTCGCCTCGACGCCGTCGCGCGCCGCGTTGAAGCGGTTCCAGATGTACAGCTCGCGGCTGCTGCTTCCCGGCCAGCGGCCCGGCTGGCCGGCCCATTCCAGGCACAGTTCGCGCGCATAGCACGCCAGCGCCGCTGCGTACACGGGCTTCAGGGGCGTATCCAGCACGCGCAGTTCGATCGTCCCGTATTCCGGCTTCGGCCGCACATCCCAATAAAAATCCTTGATGCTGTTGACGATGCCGTGGCCGGCCAGCTGGTCGAAGTGGGTGCGGAAGTCGTCCCACGTGCGGATGTCGTACGGCAGGATGCCGCTCATCGGGAACGCGCCCACCACGTTGCTGCGCGAGCTGCAGAAGCCCGAGACTTCGCCCTGCCAGCACGGCGAATTGGCCGACAGCGCGATGAACAGCGGCGCGCGCTGCGTGAGCCAGGAGCATAGGCGCATCGCCTCGTCCGGCGTGCCCGCGCCGATGTGCACGTGCATGCCAAACACGGTAAACAGTTTGGCGAGATAGCCGAATTTGCGCTCCGATGCGAAGTAGCGCTCCTTCGGGTAGATGCGCTGCTCGTTCCACTTCTGGAACGGGTGCGCGCCGCCGCCCGAAATCGACGCGCCCACGTCGAACGCGGCGCGCCGCACCGTCGTGCGGATGTGTTCCAGCTGCTCGGCCGCCTCGTCGAACGAAGTCAGGATGGCCGTCGCCACTTCCAGCATCGACGTGGTGATTTCCGGCGTGTGCACCCACGGCTTGTCGTGCTTGTCCAGCAGGCGCAGGATGTCGGGCGCGGCGGGGAACAGGTCGAACGTCAGGCGGTCGAGCACCATCAGTTCCAGTTCAATGCCCATCGTGCCGATCGTGGACGCCTTGAAGTCGGGCAGGAAGGCCGGGCCCTGGCCGCTTGTTGCGAGCACCTGCGCCTGCGCGTCCGTTTTCAGTTTGCCCAGCGCTTCGTCGTTCAATAGTTCGCTCATTGTGCGCCTCCTCGATAGGTTTCGCCCGCCAGGTGCAAACCGAGCCACGTGAGGCCGGGCGCCAGCAGGACGTTCAGGGCCAGCAGCGCGCCCATCACGGCGGTCGACGCCGGATCGAGCCCGGTGTAGGCATTCAGGGTGTTGTCGACGACGAGACCGCCGTAGCTCACGAGGGAGCACATCGACAGGGCCATCGCATGCTGCTTGCGCACGTCCCAGGCCGTGCCCGGCCACAGGGCGAGGCGCGTGGCCGCGATGCGGACCGCGAACACCGTCAGCGCCGCGACGATGGTCCAGCCGTGCAGCAGCGACTGCAGGTCGACGAGCGCCGCCGACATCAGGAACAGCAGCACGTAACCGATGTCCTGCGCGGTCTTCAACTGGGCCTGGAACACGTTGTCGCGCTTCTCCGCATTGCGCAGCAGGACGCCCATCAGCAACAGCGAGAGCAGGGCGCTCGCGGACATCACGGAGCACAGTCCCAGGTCGATCAGCAGCGCGGCCAGCAGCATGCCGGGACGCAGCGTCGCCGGCACCTTGCACAGCCGCGTCGCCAAGGCGTACACGCCGTACGACAGCACGGCGATCAGCGCGCCGACCACGAGCTTGCCGCCCTGGCGCAGCAGCTCCGTCCAGAAGTCGCCGCTCGCATCGAGGCCGTGGCTGCGCGTCCAGGCGAGCGTGACGCCGAGCGCCAGCAGCGCGACGAGGTTACTCAGGCCGACCATGTTCGACGTTGCGAACGTACTCGTGCCGCTGGCGTTTTCGTCCGCCACCATCGAACTGTGGATGACGGGATTGACGGCGATGAGGATCGAGCCGATGAAGATCGCGGCGCCCCACGGCAGGCCGAGGAGGCCCAGCGTGACGGCGGCCGCGGCGCCGCGGGCCAGCGTGGCGAGCAGCAGGCTCGCGCCCTGGCGGCCACTGCGCAGCAGCCACGCGAGGTCCATCTTGCGGCCGACCTCGAACAGCACGAGCGCGGCGGCGCCGTTGAGCAGTTCCTGGAACTGCGTGAGCAGCGCACGGTCGATGAAACCGCCGCCGGTCGCGCCGAGCAGCAGGCCCGCGATCACGGCGCCATACAGTTTGGGGATGCGGAAGCGCTGCAAGGTCAGGCCGATCACGAGCGCGACCATCAGGCCGGCGCCCAGCACGGCCAGCGGCGACAGCAGCCAGAGAGGCGTGGACAGTTCGTCATTCATGGCGCACCTCCCATGCGTGGGCGAGCGCGGTCAGTTCGTGCGCGACGACGTCGGCGCGCTGCTTCGCCAGTTCCTTCTGACGCTCGGCGGATGCCGGCGCGAGATCGCTGACGATGCGCGCGCGGACGATGCCGGCGTCGTCACGCAGCGGAATCCACAACTGTCCCTTCACGCTCGCGCCTTCGCGCCAGACGGCGATGAATTTCGCGCCCGTGCGGTCGCCCGGACGGCCCGGCTCCAGCAGGGTGAATGGCTGCAGCCATTCGGCATCCGGGAAGCGGCGCGCCAGCAGCACCTGCATGCCGCTGCGCTGCTCCAGCCGCGCATCGTCGCGCGAATAAGGCAGGTGGACGCGCGTCTGGCTGATGCCGGACGTTTCGAGGCGCAGGCAGGTCTTGTCGGACACCCAGCGCCACGTATCGCCATCGAGCACGCGCGGCTTGCCCTGCGACGCGTCGCGCCACGCGACGAACAGCGGCGACGCCGCCGGCAGCGGATTGCCCGCATCGATCGCGTGCGCGGCCTTCGCCACGTCGTTCCAATGGGCGGCCTGCCAGGTGCGCGTGTCCGGTTTATCGGACGGTTGCCAGCGCCACAGCGCGGCCGACCACTGGCCGTCGTCGCCGCGCCAGATGGCGGCCAGCTGTTGCATATCGGCCGCGCTGGTGGTCACGGTTTTTCCCGTCCACGCGCTGCTCCAGGGCGGCGCCTCGGCGTGGATGGCCTGCGTGAGGCGATGCCATGCGATAGCTGCCGGCGGCAGGCAGGTGGCGGCCGGCGCCGGGATGCCGCGCCAGTACACCATCTCCACCTTCTGGCTCCAGGCGCAGCGGCGCATCGTCGGTTCGCCCATGCCGGACAGTGCCGGGTTGGCGGGGGCGGCGCAGTCGCGCGGCTGGGCGCCGCTCAGCTGCGTGAAGTCGGCGATGGCCGGAGTTTTTGGCGTTCCTGGCGTGTTGACGGGCTTGCGGCTGGCCGCATGCGCCGGTGGTGTGAGGATGACGCACAGCGCGCATGCAGTTGCGAGCAGGCGGTGGCGGTGCGTTGGTCGTGTTGGGGTCATGAAGATCGGCCCTCGTGAAAGACCTCGGTGCGGCCGACGGGAAGCTTGGATCCGTCCGGCGCGCGGAGGCGGGCGGTCGCAGCGCAGCTCGGTCGGCCGACGTCTGGACCCGTTGAAAGAGTGGATGCTGCGGGGCGCATCCGCGATGCGGCGGAGCCGCACGGCGGCCAGGTCAACGTGATGCCTGCCGCTCGTTTTTAGGTGTGTATCCGGGTCAAGTATAGGGCAAATAATTCATTTGCTCAAATATGATTGACGTAAGTACATTTCCGGCGTGCATTTTAGGCTATTTGAGGGCGCGAGGGCGTACGGTTGGAATCTCGTGGGCTATCGCTATAAAACTTGAAACATCGGCCCAATCTGGCTAAAATTGCTCAGATGCAATTTTTTCCCCGCAGGTCGTTAGCGGCGTAGGAGGACCTGGTAAAGGGAAGCGACGTTATTTCATCCGTAGGGCGGATCGTATTGCCGTCCTGTTTCCGCAGTCACTAATCTCGAATCCACATGACTATTCATACCGTAAAATTCACCTTGCCCGAACGGGAGCTCGGCAAGGCTGACGTCACGTTCAAAGTAAGAAAAGATGAACAGAAATTTGGCGAGCTGAAAATCTCTAATGGCTCTGCTGTATGGTTTCCGAAAAAAGGAAAGCAAGGATACCGGGTAGGTTGGTCGGAGTTGGAGAAATTCTTCTTGGCGAACGGCGACAAAGTCGAGAAGAGGTAATCTCTCTCGAAGACGAAAAGGCCAGCCATTTCCTTAATGCCGGTCACTTAAGCCACAAACTCGTCGTTCCCGGGCTAGGTGCCCCCCTTGGCGGGAACCCAATTTCCCGGGCTACGGATGCAAAGCCTGGATCCCCGCCTGCGCGGGGAGTCATTTCCGGCAATGCCGGGAATGACGGTTTTTCACCCTTAACTGACTGGCATTAAGCCGTCTCCTGGTCTTTTTGCTGTCGTACTGTGCCGTCGAGAATCTTGATGGACTGGGGTGAGTCATCGATCGTGGGCAGCGCGCAGACGTGTCATGTGCAATGACTCAAGAAACCGGAGATCGCTCCCCGCTGGCTGAGGAGGACCGCTGAACATGACAGGCGTGGCCGGAAAACAAAAAAGCCCAGCACTAGGCTGGGCTTTCGAATTCTTGGGGTGGCTGATGGGACTCGAACCCACGACAACAGGAATCACAATCCTGGACTCTACCAACTGAGCTACAGCCACCACTGTCTTACTTGCTGTCTCGTTGTTGCCGAGACAGAACGAGATTATATAGGCACATTCGCATTCTGGCAAATCGAGTTTTGCCCAACAGTGCGTACGACTCTCACACGCCCCCGAACGTCGCCTCGTGCACCGGCGGATCGATCCCGATCAGGCTGTTGAACGCGGCCGACAGCGCGGTGGCGCTGGCGCTCGTGTAGGCGACTAACGTTCCTGGCGCATCCAAAGACGCTGAGCGCAACAACCGCCCCGCATCCAGCAGCCGCACCAGCTGGCGCGTGACGGCGTCGCCGGTGTCCACGAGCGTGACGTCATGTGCGCCGGTGGATGCGATCACGTCCTCGATCGCCGCGCGTACGAGCGGGTAGTGCGTGCAGCCCAGGACGAGGGTGTCGGCGCCCTGGTCGAGCAGCGGCGTCACGTAGCGCTGCAGCAGCGCGCGCGTGCCGTCCGTGTCGCCCAGTTCGATGCGGTCGACGAGGCCGCGGCACGGCTGCAGCAGGAACTGCGCGTTCGTCGCTTCCGTGATCTGGTCGCGGAGTTGCAGGAACTTGGCGCCGGCCAGCGTGCGTTCGGTCGCCAGTACGCCGACCTTGCCGCTGCGCGTCGCTGCTGCTGCCGGCTTCAGGCCCGGTTCCACGCCGACGATGGGCAGGTCGGGGAAGGTTTCCCGCATCAGGCGAACGGCGGAGATGGTCGCCGTGTTGCACGCGACGACGATGGCCTTGACGCCCCGTTCGACGAGGAAGCGGGCCACCGCCAGCGAGCGTTCGGCGACGACGTGTTCGGGCTTGTCGCCGTACGGGGCGAAGCCGGTGTCGGCCACGTAGACCAGGTGTTCGTGCGGGAGTTGTGCGCGGATGTGGCGCAGGATCGAGAGGCCGCCGAGGCCGGAGTCGAAGACGCCGACCGGGGCGTCTTCGGGGTGTGCTTGGGTGTTCATGGGGGAGATGGTAACCCGGCAGGAGACGTTGCGGTACTGCGGGAGAAATTGGGTCCCCGCCTCCGCGGGGACGACGTTCAAAAGGAGCAGGCGACGTTCAAAAGGAGCAGGCGACGTTCAAAAGGAGCAGGCGACGTTCAAAAGGAGCAGGCGACGTTCAAAAGGAGCAGGCTACGTTTGCACGTCGCCCCTGCGCAGGCAGGGGCCCAATTTTTTTAGGCCGTCGCGACCGGAATACCCTTCAGCGACTCGATCTTCGCAGCCCATTCCTTCGGACCGGTCTGGTGCACCGAGGTACCCGTCGCATCGACGGCCACCGTCACCGGCATGTCCTTGACCTCGAACTCGTAGATCGCTTCCATGCCCAGGTCTTCGAAGCCGACGACCTTCGCCGACTTGATCGCCTTCGACACGAGGTACGCCGAACCGCCGACGGCCATCAGGTACGCCGACTTGTGGTTCTTGATCGACTCGATGGCGGCCGGGCCGCGTTCCGCTTTACCGATCATCGCGATCAGGCCCGTCTTCTCGAGCATCATGTCGGTGAACTTGTCCATGCGGGTCGCCGTCGTCGGGCCGGCCGGGCCCACGACTTCGTCACGCACCGGGTCGACCGGGCCGACGTAGTAGATCACGCGGTTCTTGAAGTCGACCGGCAACTGTTCGCCTTTCGCCAGCATGTCCTGGATGCGCTTGTGCGCGGCGTCGCGGCCGGTCAGCATCTTGCCGTTCAGGAGCAGGGTCTGGCCCGGCTGCCACGATGCGACTTCTTCCTTCGTCAGCGTGTCGAGGTTGACGCTCTTCGATTTCTGCGTGTCCGGGGTCCAGTTCACGTCCGGCCAGGTCGACAGCGCCGGCGGTTCGATGTACGACGGGCCCGAGCCGTCCAGCACGAAGTGCGCGTGGCGCGTGGCGGCGCAGTTCGGGATCATCGCGACCGGCTTCGATGCGGCGTGGGTCGGGTACATGTTGATCTTCACGTCCAGCACGGTCGTCAGGCCGCCCAGGCCCTGCGCGCCGATGCCCAGTGCGTTGATCTTGTCGCACAGTTCGATGCGCAGTTCTTCCAGCTTGTTCTGCGGGCCGCGTGCCTTCAGCTCGTACATGTCGATGTCTTCCATCAGCGACTCCTTGGCCATCAGCATGGCCTTCTCGGCGGAGCCGCCGATGCCGATGCCTAGCATGCCCGGCGGGCACCAGCCGGCGCCCATCAGCGGGACAGTCTTGAGCACCCAGTCGACCAGCGAGTCGGACGGGTTCAGCATGACGAACTTGGTCTTGTTCTCCGAGCCGCCGCCTTTTGCCGCGACCATCACGTCGACCGTGTCGCCCGGCACCAGTTCCATATGCACGACGGCCGGGGTGTTGTCCTTGGTGTTCTTGCGCTCGAAGTGCGGGTCGGCGACGATCGAGGCGCGCAGCTTGTTGTCGGCGAAGTTGTACGCGCGGCGCACGCCTTCGTTGACGGCGTCGGTGATCGAGCCGCTGCCGAAGCCTTCGAAGCGCACGTTCATGCCGATCTTCAGGAACACGTTGACGATGCCGGTGTCCTGGCAGATCGGGCGTTTGCCTTCCGCGCACATGCGCGAGTTGGTCAGGATCTGCGCGATGGCGTCCCTGGCGGCCGGGCTCTGCTCGGCCTCGTAGGCGCGCGCCAGGTGCTGGATGTAGTCGGCGGGGTGGTAGTAGCTGATGTACTGGAGTGCGGCGGCGACCGATTCGATCAGGTCATCCTGTTTAATGACAGTCATGTGGTTCTCGCTGTGGGGGTCTTGGAAAGGTGGAATCAGTGGTGCTTGTTGTCACTCTGGGTGTTCATCATGATCCGGTCGGTGTAGGCGATCGCCATCGCCGACAGCAGGAACACGACGTGGATGCAGGTCTGCGCGATCATCGTCTTCGCATCGTAGGAGATGGCGTTGATGAACGTCTTCAGCAGGTGGATCGACGAGATGCCGATGATCGCCATCGCCAGCTTGGTCTTCAGCACGGACGCGTTCACGTGCGACAGCCATTCCGGCTGGTCCGGATGATCTTCCAGGTGCATGCGCGAGACGAACGTCTCGTAGCCGCCCACGATCACCATGATCAGGAGGTTCGAGATCATGACGACGTCGATGAGGCCCAGCACGACGAGCATGATCGTCGTTTCGTTCAATTTGTTCGGCAGCGGTGCGTTCGGCACGGCCACGGCCTGGAAGATGTGCTGCAGCGCGGCTTCGTTGCCCATCGCGGCCAATACGAGGTCCTTCAGTTCGACCCAGAAATGGAACACGTAAACGCACTGCGCGAGGATCAGGCCGAGGTAAAGGGGCAGTTGCAGCCAGCGGCTGGCGAACATGAAACTGGCGAGTGCGCTGCGTTTGCGTGCGCTGGAGGAGGGTTGCGAATCGAACATCTATGCGGGCTTTCCAAAGCGGCTGCGGTCGGGACAGCTCAACATTCTACACCCGCCGCGCGTTGCCGACATGGCTTCGTGGCACGAGGAACGTTGGTAGAATGGCCCAAGGGGATGCTTGCCGGTGCGCCGCGTCGGGTCCTGTAAGGGCTCAGTAAGCGTGGGTGCTTAAGGTATTAGGCAAAATTACTACATCATCAATAGGAGACTAGTATGGCCGAGAACGAGACCCAACAGCAGGGACTGCAGGAACACCGCGTCTTCCAGCCGCCCGCACAATTCACCGCCAATGCCGCGATTTCCGGCATGGATGCGTACAACAAGCTGTGCGACGAAGCCGCCAGCGACTACGAAGGGTTCTGGGCCCGCCTGGCGCGCGAAAACGTCGCCTGGCACAAGCCCTTCACGCAGACCCTCGACGAATCGAATGCGCCGTTCTACAAATGGTTCGCGGATGGCCAGCTGAACGCGTCGTACAACTGCCTCGACCGCAACATCGAGAACGGCAACGGCGACAAGACGGCGATCATCTTCGAAGCGGACGACGGCGCCGTCACCCGCGCCACCTACCGCGAACTGCACGAGCGCGTGTGCAAATTCGCCAACGGCCTCAAGTCCCGCGGGATCAGGAAGGGCGACCGCGTCATCATCTACATGTCGATGTCGATCGAAGGCGTGGCCGCGATGCAGGCGTGCGCGCGCATCGGTGCGACGCACTCCGTCGTGTTCGGCGGCTTCTCCGCGAAGTCGCTGCAGGAGCGCATCATCGACGCGGGCGCCGTCGCCGTCATCACGGCCGACGAGCAGCTGCGCGGCGGTAAGTCGCTGCCGCTGAAAGCCATCGTCGACGAGGCGCTGGCGATGGGCGGCTGCGAGACGATCCGCGACGTCATCGTCTACAAGCGCACCGGCGGCAACATCAACTTCCAGGCAGGCCGCGACCTGTGGCTGCACGACCTCGTCGACGGCCAGAGCGGCGAGTGCGAGCCGGAGTGGGTGGACGCGGAGCATCCGCTGTTCATCCTCTACACCTCGGGTTCGACGGGCACGCCGAAGGGCGTCCAGCACTCGACCGGCGGCTATCTGCTGTGGGCCGCGCTGACGATGAAGTGGACCTTCGACATCAAGCCGGACGACGTCTACTGGTGCACGGCCGATATCGGCTGGGTGACCGGCCACACGTACATCTGCTACGGCCCGACCGCGGTCGGCGCCACGCAGATCGTGTTCGAAGGCGTGCCGACCTTCCCGAACGCCGGCCGCTTCTGGGAGACGATCGCCAAGCACAAGGTCAGCATCTTCTACACGGCGCCGACGGCGATCCGTTCGCTGATCAAGGCGTCCAACACGGACGAGAAGGTGCATCCGAAGAACTACGACCTGTCCAGCCTGCGCCTGCTGGGCACCGTCGGCGAACCGATCAACCCGGAAGCGTGGATGTGGTACTACACGCAGATCGGCGGCCAGCGCTGCCCGATCGTCGATACCTTCTGGCAGACGGAAACCGGCGGCCACATGATCACGCCGCTGCCGGGCGCCACGCCGATGGTGCCGGGTTCCTGCACACTGCCGCTGCCGGGCATCATGGCCGCCATCGTCGATGAAGCCGGCCACGACGTGCCGAACGGGCAGGGCGGCATCCTCGTCGTGAAGCGTCCGTGGCCGTCGATGATCCGCACGATCTGGAACAACCCGGACCGCTTCCGCAGCGCCTACTACCCGGATGAACTGGGCGGCAAGTACTACCTGGCCGGCGACGGCGCGATCCGCAACAAGGATACGGGCTACTTCACCATCACCGGTCGCATCGACGACGTGCTGAACGTGTCGGGTCACAGCATGGGCA
>JBJMVU010000073.1:0-3923 GCA_045810485.1 Massilia sp.
ATCGCAGGCCGCGCCTGCAACGCGCAGCAGGTTGCAGAGCCCCCTATCCAAAACGACCGGTGATGTAGTCTTGCGTTTCCTTGCGGGCGGGGTTCAGGAACAGCTGGTCGGTCTCGCCGAATTCCACCAGTTCGCCCAGGTACATATACGCCGTGTAGTCGGAGCAGCGCGCGGCCTGCTGCATGTTGTGCGTGACGATGGCGATCGTGTAGTCGACTTTCAGCTCGCTGATGAGTTCCTCGATCTTCGACGTCGAGATCGGATCCAGCGCCGACGTCGGCTCGTCCAGCAGCAGCACGTCCGGCTTCACCGCGACGCCGCGCGCGATGCACAGGCGCTGCTGCTGGCCGCCGGACAGCGACAGGCCGCTCTTGTTCAGCTTGTCCTTCGCTTCGGTCCACAGCGCGGCCTTCTTGAGCGCCCATTCCACACGCTCGTCCATCTCGCCTTTCGACAGGTTCTCGTACAGGCGCACGCCGAACGCGATGTTGTCGTAGATGGACATCGGGAACGGCGTCGGCTTCTGGAACACCATGCCGATCTTCGCGCGCAGCATGTTCACGTCGACGCCGGGCTCCAGGATATTGCGGCCGCGGTACAGGATCGCCCCTTCCGCGCGCTGGCCCGGGTACAGGTCGTACATGCGGTTCAGGGTACGCAGCAGCGTCGACTTGCCGCAGCCCGACGGGCCGATGAACGCGGTGACCTGCTTGTCGTGGACGTCCAGGCTGACGTTCTTCAGGCTCTTCGTCTTGCCATAATAAAAGTCCAGGCCCGAGATCTCGATGGTCTTCGTCTTGGGCTTCGAACCTTGCGTCGTTTGCTTCGGGGTGGACAGGGTCTGGGTCATCATGGCGGTCGTCATTGCGGGTTCTTTTGGCGGAACAAAGTCCGCGACAGGATATTCAGGAGCAGCACGCTGAAGGTCACGAGCAGGGCGGCGCCCCACGCGAGGCTGCGCCAGTCTTCGTACGAGCTCATCGCGAACAGATAGATCGCCACCGGCAGGTTGGCCATCGGCTGCTTCATGTCGAGGCTGAAGAACTGGTTGTTCAGCGCGGTGAACAGCAGCGGCGCCGTCTCGCCGGCGATGCGGGCCACGGCCAGCAGCACGCCGGTCACGACACCCGCCTTCACGGCGCGCAGGCGCACCATCATCGATACTTTCCAGCGCGGCGCGCCCAGCGCGAACGCGGCTTCCAGCAGGCTGTTCGGCACCAGGTGCAGCATGTTGTCGGTCGTGCGCACGACGACCGGGATCGCGATCAGCGACAGCGCGATGGTGCCGGCAAAGCCCGAGAAGTGGCCGATACGCGCGACGACCAGCGCGTACACGAACAGGCCGATCACGATCGACGGGGCCGACAGCATGATGTCCGTGACGAAGCGCGTGACGGTGGCGAATTTGTTGTTCTGGCCGTACTCGGCGAGGTAGATGCCGGCCAGGATGCCGACCGGCGTCGAGATCGCCGTGGACAGGCCCACCATCATGAGGCTGCCGACGATGGCGTTGCGCACGCCGCCCGGGCTGCCCGGCGCCGGCGTGTCCATGGTGAACAGCGTGTGCGAGAGTGCGCCGAAACCATTGACCAGCAGGGTCTCCAGGATCCACAGCAGGAAGCCGAGGCCGATGGCCATCGCCAGCACGGACAGCGCGATGCCGACGCGGTGCGACAGCAACCTGCGGCGGTAGACGGAATTCACAGCGGCATCCATTACTTCACCCCTTCCTTGCGGGACATCCCGACGAGCATCAATTTGGCGGCGGTCAACACGATGAACGTGATGGCGAACAGGATCAGGCCCAGTGCGAACAGCGAAGACACGTGCAGCTGCGAGCTGGCTTCGGCGAATTCGTTGGCCAGGGTCGAGGAAATCGAGTTGCCCGGCGCGAACAGCGACAGCGAGATGTCGTTGGCGTTGCCGATCACGAAGGTGACGGCCATCGTCTCGCCGAGCGCGCGGCCGAGGCCCAGCATCACGCCGCCGACGACGCCGGCGCGGGTGTACGGCAGCACGATCTTGCGCACGACTTCCCATTTGGTGCAGCCGAGGCCGTATGCGGATTCCTTCAGCACCGCCGGGACGATCTCGAACACGTCGCGCATGACGGAGGCGATGAAGGGAATGATCATCACGGCCAGGATCAGGCCGGCGGTCAGCAGGCCCAGGCCCATCGTCGGGCCCTGGAAGAACGGGCCGATGAACGGCAGCACGCCCAGCGTCTTCTTCAGGAGCGGCTGGATGGTGTCGCCGAACAGCGGCGCGAACACGAACAGGCCCCACATGCCGTAGATGATCGACGGCACGCCCGCGAGCAGCTCGACGGCCATGCCCATCGGGCGGCGCAGCCACGCCGGGCAGATCTCGGTGAGGAACAGCGCGATGCCGAAGCTGATGGGGAAGGCGACGAGCAGCGCGATGATCGACGTGACCAGGGTGCCCGTGATGGCGATCAGGGCGCCGAATTTGTCGTTGACGGGATCCCACTCGTTGGTGACGAGAAAGGACGCGCCGAATTCCCGGAACGCAGGCGCCGCACCGATCGCCAGGGACACGATGATGCCGACGAGGACGACCAGCACGCTCGCTGC
Organism: Massilia sp.; assembly: GCA_045810485.1. Classification (GTDB taxonomy): domain Bacteria; phylum Pseudomonadota; class Gammaproteobacteria; order Burkholderiales; family Burkholderiaceae_D; genus Telluria. Next base: position 2,595 of record JBJMVU010000073.1, read on the forward strand.
GAACAGCAAGGTCACCTTGTGGAAGATGAAATCCTGGATGCGCTGCACGCGCATCGTGTTACGCAGTGCGACGTTGCGGGCTTCTTCCTGCAACGCGGCCTGGCCGGCCTCGTCGGCGGCGAGCGCGGGGTGTGCGTTCATGTTTTTATCCAATTTATTACCTAGAAGCAAAAACGCGCCGCTCCCACGACCTCGCGCTGGGAGGTGGGAGCGGCGCTACCCACGTGTCGGGTATTGCTCGATTACCAGACCGCCTTGCCCGAACCGTCTTTCAGGTTGCTCTTCCAGGCGGCTTCCACCAGCTTGGTGACGGCATCCGGCATCGGCACATAGTCCAGCTCGGTCGCGGCGGCGTCGCCGTTCTTGAAGGCGTAGTCGAAGAACTTCAGCACTTCCTTGCCTTTGGCGCCATCGGCCTGCGACTTGTGCACGATCGCGTACGTCACGCCGGTGATCGGCCACGCGTTCTTGCCGGCCTGGTCGGTCAGGACGACGCCGAAGCCCGGCGCCTTGACCCAGTCCGCGTTGGCGGCGGCGGCCTTGAACGCGTCGTCATCCGGCTGCAGGAAGTTGCCGTCGCGGTTCTTCAGCTGGGTGTGGGCCAGCTTGTTCTTCTTCGAGTACGCCCATTCGACGTAGCCGATCGAGCCCTTGATGCGCTGGACATTGGCGGCGACGCCGTCATTGCCCTTGCCGCCCACGCCGACAGCCCATTTCACGGCCGTGCCGGCGCCGATCTTCGCCTTGAAGTCCGGGCTGGTCTGCGACAGGAAGTTGGTGAACAGGAACGAGGTGCCCGAACCGTCGGCGCGGTGGACGACGGTGATGTCTTCGGCCGGCAGTTTCACGCCCGGGTTCAGGGCGGCGATCGCCTGGTCGTTCCACTTGGTGATCTTGCCCAGGTAGATGTCGGCGACGACCGGACCGGTCAGTTTCAGCTGGCCCGGCGCCACGCCGTCCAGGTTGACGATGGCGACGACGCCGCCCATGATCGTCGGGAACTGCATCAGGCCCGCTTCGTTCAGCTCTTCGACCGGCAGCGGCATGTCCGATGCGCCGAAATCGACGGTCTTTGCCTTGATCTGCTTGATACCGGCGCCCGAGCCGATCGATTGGTAGTTCAGGCCGTTGCCGCTGGTCTTCTTGTACATCTCCGCCCATTTCGCATAGATGGGGTAGGCGAAGGTGGAACCAGCACCGGTGATGTCGGCGGCCAGCGTCGCGGTGCTCGCGAACGCGGCGGTGGTGCCGATGATGATGGTGGCCAGCAGTTGCTTCATGCGCATATCAAGTCCTTTGGTTAGGGGGAGACACGGTTGATGCTGCGCA
>JBJMVU010000074.1:0-16769 GCA_045810485.1 Massilia sp.
AGGGCCTTGGCCGAGGTCAGCACGTCGGGCGTCACGCCCACGCCCATGTAGGCAAAGAGGTCGCCGGTGCGGCCGACGCCGGACTGCACTTCGTCGAACACCAGCAGCGCGCCGGTCTGGTCGCACAGCTCGCGCAGCGCCTTCAGGAAGTCGATGTCGCCCGGGATCACGCCGCCCTCGCCCTGGATCGGCTCGACGATCACCGCGGCCACGACGTCGGTAATCGCGGCGCGCGCGGACTCGATGTCGTTGTAAGCGATGTGGTTGATTTCCTGCGGCAGCGGCTCGAAGCCTTCGGTGTATTTCGGCTGGCCGCCGACCGACACGGTGAACAGGGTGCGGCCGTGGAAGGACGACAGGCAGGACACGATGCGCGACTTGTGCGGGCCGAACTTGGTGTGCGCGTACTTGCGCGCCAGCTTCAGGGCGGCTTCGTTGGCTTCCGCGCCCGAGTTGGCGAAGAAGCAGCGCTCCGCGAACGTGGCCTCGATCAGGGCCGACGCCAGGCGCAGGACCGGCTCGTTGGTGTAGCCGTTGCCGACGTGCCAGAGCGTATTGGCCTGGCGGGTCAGCGCCTCGACGACGATCGGGTTGCAGTGACCGAGGCTGCTGACGGCGATGCCGGAGGTGAAGTCGAGGTAATGCTTGCCGTCCTGGTCCCAGACGTCCAGGCCCAACGCGCGCACGGGCACCATCGCGGCGGGTGCGTAGGTCGGGACGAGCACCTCGTCGAAAGTCTGGCGTGTGACAGGCCGCTTGGCGACACCCGAGTCGAGCTTAGCATTCATGACGTTTTCCTCATCCAAATTAAAGGTTGCGCGGACTCCAGCAGCCGCGCCGAGCGACTCATTATAGAGAAGCCAAACCTTGCCGTTCTTTCCAAACTGCGACAGGCATTTTCATTTTTGGACGAGCAACATAAAAAGATGCGCAAATAACAATTAACTCGTCGTTCCCGGGAAAGCGGGAACCCATGCTGAGCCGGCTTTGGACTCGCAGCATGGATCCCCGCCTGCGCGGGGATGACGGCGCCGAGGTTATTGACTCAGTTTGCGCTGGCGCTCTTCGCGCGGCGTGTTGCCGAACAGCGCCCCGAAGGCGGTGGAAAAGTGGGAACCGGACGAGAACCCGCACATCAGCCCCACCTGCACGATGGAGTGGTTGGTGTCGCGCAGCAGCTGGCGCGCCCGTTGCAGGCGCAGTTCGAGGTAGTAGCGCGACGGCAGGCTGCCCAGGTATTGCTTGAACAGGCGTTCCAGTTGACGGCGCGACACGCCCGCCAGCTGGGCGATGTCGTCGGTCGACAGCGGTTCTTCGATGTTGGCTTCCATCAAGGTGACCGCTTCCGTCAGCTTGGGCTGCAGCACGCCGAAGCGGGCCTGCAGCGCCACGCGCTGGCGTTCGTCCGGGCCGCGCACGCGGTCCACGCACAGGATCTCTTTCACCTGCGCCTGCACCGTCGCGCCGAACAGCAGGTCGACGAGGGTCAGCGCGAAGTCGATGCTGGCCGCGCCGCCGCACGCGGTGATGCGCGCGCCGTCGATCTCGTACAGGTGCGGGCTCAGCAGGGCCTGGTCGGCGCGCATGTCGACGTCGGGATACAGCGACCACGGCAGCGCGGCGCGCGCGCCGTTCAACGCGCCCGACTCCGCCAGCCACAGCACACCGGCGCCGACGCCGCCCCAGCACGGCGCCGCGCGGCAGCGCGCGACGACGGTACGCAGGTTGGCGGGACGCAGCGCCGCTTCGGCCTCGTCGGCGACCAGGAGCACGAGGTGCCACAGGCGCTGGTCGGCCGTGAATTTGTCGGGACTGCGCACGTCCACGTGCAGGCGTTCCGGCCCCAGCAGCTTGGCCGCGAGGCGCAGCGGCTGCACCAGGCCGGACCACGTCAGCGAATCGGGCTCGCCCGCATGCACGAGCAGCACGCGCAGCGGCGCCTCCTGCGCGAGGCGGGACAATTCAAGCTGCGTCATCGGGACAATGAGCGGCACAATGAGCGGCACAATGAGCAGGACAATGAGCGGGACAATGAGGGATCATCACTCGGGGGCGAGCGCGGCGGCCGGCCGGCTTTCGGCATTCCATTGACTGACTATCATACCGGAGATCAACAATGCCGCGCCGAGCCACCCCCGGCCGCCCATCGCCTCGCCCAGCCAGAAATACGCGAAGAACGCGGCGCCGCCGGGCTCGAACGCATAGATGACGGCCGCCTCGTTGGCGCTCGTACGTGCCTGGCCCCAGGCCTGCATCGAAATGATGGCGGCCGTGCACAGCACGCCCAGGTAGGCAAAATTCGGCGCGTAGTGAAGCAGCCCGTGCCCGATGTAGGTCCAATAGTTGGCAGCATCCGACGCGACGTCGATGCTGCCCCGCGGCACCTCGCGCGCAATGAGCCACAGCGCGGCGCACAGGGCGACGGTGCCGATCTGCGCGGCCGTCACGGTCATCAGCCGGACGGCGCGCCGCGTGTAGATTTCCATGACCTTGATGTAGGCGCCGAACGTGAGCGCCGCCAGCAGCGCGAGCGTGTCGCCGCGGCCCCAGCCGCCGCCGCCGTCCCAGCACAGCGAGACGAGCCCGGCGATGGCGAGCAGCAGCGCGACGACGATGCGGCGCTCCGGCAGGCGCCCGCCGAGCAGGCCCAGCAGCGGGACGACGAGCACGTTCAGGCCACAGATGAAGGCGTTGCGGTTCGAGGTCGTCAGCGCCAGACCTTCCACCTGGAACAGGTAGCAGAAGAACAGCAGCAGGCCGAGTATGCCGCCCAGCATCAGGTCGGTGCGGCGTGCGCGCCACAGGAACGGCGACAAGAGCACCGTCGCGATGGCGAAACGGGTCAGAATGATCCAGACGGGGGAAAAATAGGCCGTCAGTTCCTTCATCGCGGGAAACGTCGTCCCCCACACGAGGACGACGACGACGAGAGCGAGGATGCCGCGCAGATGCTGGGTCATGACATGTGAAAAAAATCTGGCAAGATTGCTATGGTAACGGACTCGAGCACAACGACGAAGACTGAGACCCCCGCCCGCGCTGGCGGCTATAATCGTTTCATGGGTGAACGATATCTGAAGAGTGTGCGCCTGCTGGCCGAATGCCTGCAAGGGTTCGAGCGCTTCGTCGCCGAACCGGTGCGCCGGCATGGGCTGACGCATCCGCAATTCGACATCGTCGCCACCCTCGGCAACACGCCCGGCATGACCTACAAGGAACTGGGCGACCGGACGCTGATCACGAAGGGGACGCTGACCGGCGTCATCGACCGCCTCGAACAGAAGGGCCTCGTGGAACGCGTGCGCAAGTGTGACGACAAGCGCTCGTTCCTCGTACGTCTGACGGCGGACGGCGACAGCCTGTTCCGCACCGTGTTTCCGGCCGTGGTTGCACACGGCAAGCAGCTGTTCGCCGATTACGGCGACGGTGATTTCGAACAACTGGACCACGCGCTGCACCGCCTGCGCACCCGGCTCGATGCGCCGGGCCTGGTCACACCGGGCGGGCCCGTTCCCGCCGACGAAGGATGATATGAACACAGCACTACTCGAAGGTAAAAAGCCGCCGCATTTCGACAAGCACATCATCGGCAACCTGCTGCTGGACGTGGCGTCACCCGCCGAAGTGCGCGAGGAACCGATGCTGATCGGCGTGCGCAACGACGCCGGCGAGATCTACCGCCTGATCGGCGCCGCCACCCTGAACAGCTTCATGAACGCGGTCGAGGAATTGTTCGACCTCGGCCTCGTCGACGAGCTGCAGGACACCGAGGAACCGAAAGACGGCTGCGACGCCATTTTCAGCGAACCCTGACGCCCCCATGGACAGAGTCGACGCCCTCAAGTGCATTGCCGCGCAAGCCGGGCGCGGCGACCTCCACTTCCCGACCCACGTCGACGCGACGCTGAAGCTGCAGCGCGCGCTGGCCGATCCGGAATGCCACATCGACGAAGCGGCGCGCCTCGTGCAGACGGAGCCGCTGCTGGCCGCCCGCACCGTCGCCATTGCCAACTCGGCCGCCTATAACCGCTTCGGCAACGACGTCACCAACGTCAAGGCGGCCGTGTCGCGCGTGGGCTTCCGCACCCTGGGCGCGCTCGCCGCCGCCGTCATCGTGCGCCAGCTGGCGGGCGAAATCCACGATCCCGAGCTGCGCGCCAAGGCCGATCAACTCTGGCTGCACTCGACCCACGTGGCCGCGCTGTCGCAGGTGATCGCGCGGCGCGTGTCGTTCGTCGATCCGGAGACGGCGATGTTCGCCGGCATCGTGCACGAGGTCGGCGGCTTTTACGTGCTGTCGCGCGCGGCCGAGTTCCCGGGCCTGCTGGACGGCGGCGCCGACGACTGGATCGAGCATGGCGAGACGGCCATCGGCCGCGGCGTCCTGCTCAAGCTGGGTGTACCGGCGCCCGTGATGGGCGCGATCGAAGCGCTGTGGAACGGCATGCGCGCCCTGCCGCCCGAGACCCTGGGCGACACGCTGCTGCTGGCGAACGACCTGTCCCCCGTCGCATCGCCGCTGCTGGAGCGCGATCCGGGCGTGTCCGGCCTGCAGATCGGCGCCACCATCGACTTCGCCGTCGGCGTAGGCACCCTGAAATCCATCCTCCAGGAATCGGCGGACGAAGTGAACAGCCTTACGGCCGCCCTGGCCTGATTCCCGCCCCCGCCGTATCGACACCGGCCGCGTCATGCGGCCGGTGTCGTTTCGTGCATGATGACTTTTCAGTCATTTACTTTCATCTTGTTACATTCCTTACCGTTTAAGAACTTCTCTTAGGGAAACACGGTGCTATCTTGACCATATTGCGATTCACGACGAATCGCGAGCCCGAGAACACCAAGGAGTGAACCATGAAAAAACTGCTGCTCGCACTGATCGCCACCTCCGCCGTCGCCGGCGCCGCCCAAGCCCAGACCACCGCGCCGCACGCCTACGTCGGCATCGGCGCCGCCACCGCGGACAACAAGTCCACCGACGACTACCACACCAACGCCAAGATCTACGGCGGCTATGAATTCGACCAGAACTGGGGCGTCGAAGCCGGTTACGCGAACTTCGACAAGGAAAACGCCGCCGGCGGCACCGTGAAAGGTTCCGGCACCTATGTCGCCGGCAAGTACAGCATCCCGCTGGCCGAACGCTTCACCGGCTACGGCAAGCTGGGCGTGGCCTACAACGAGCGCAAGTACAGCGGCGCCGCGGGTACCCAGGTCAACAGCTACGACACCGGCCTGTACGGCGGCGTCGGTGTCGAGTACAAGCTGAACGAGAAGCTCGCCCTGAACGCCGAGTACGAGCGTTACGGCAAGGACAAGGCCTTTGGCGCCAAGGCCGACGTCTACACGGTCGGCCTGAAATACGGTTTCTAAATCCCCTCCCCGGACCCGGCAACGGGTCTGCTGCACCGACGTCGTCCCTGCGCAAGCACGGACGACGTTTTTTTCATGGCATCCGGACAAAAAAACGCCCGCTTCGAGAGCGGGCCAAGTCCAAAACTAGGGATGTCCTGAAAGAGACAGTTCCATCTTAGTTCTCATGGCTTGGGCACTCTGTGCGGTGACTCACATTTGTTAAATATTTTTACCAATTCATGAGCCAGCGCAGTGCTGGTGGCCGCCCACCGGACTGCCAAAAAAAACCCGCTCCTTGCGGGAGCGGGTGAAGTCCAAAACTAGGGATGTCCTGAAAGAGACGAGTCCATCTTAGGCCGCCCCAAGGCGGCGCTCTGTGCGCTGTTTCACACAAAGCAAAAAAACAAAAGCCGCCACGGCCAGGCCGGGCGGCTTTTTGCTTTTACGCAGACTAAGACTATACGCGTACTTACACGACCGCGCCGTCCGTTTCGTCCTTGGCCTTGATCGGCTTGATCAGGTCTTCGCGCTTCACGCCCAGCCACATGGCGATGGCGGCCGCCACGAACACGGACGAGTAGATGCCGAACAAAATACCGATGGTCAGCGCGACGGCGAAGTAGTGCAAGGTCTGGCCGCCGAAGAACAGCATCGACAGGACCATCATCTCGGTACAGCCGTGGGTGATGATCGTGCGCGAGATCGTGCTCGTGATCGCGTGGTCGATGACTTCGGTCACGGACAGCTTGCGCTCCTTGCGGAAGGTCTCGCGGATCCGGTCGAAGATCACGACCGATTCGTTCACGGAGTAACCCAGCACGGCCAGCACGGCGGCCAGCACGGTCAGCGAGAACTCCCACTGGAAAAAGGCGAAGAAGCCCAGGATGATGACGACGTCGTGCAGGTTGGCGACGATCGCGGCGACCGCGAACTTCCACTCGAAGCGCACGGCCAGGTAGATCATCACGCCGACGATCACCATGATCAGGGCGTTCAGGCCGTTCTGCGCCAGCTCGTCGCCGACCTGCGGGCCGACGAATTCGACGCGCTGCTGGCTCAAGACTTCCGCGCCCGCCGCGTTGACGCAACTGGTGCGGGCGACGTTCTCGCCCTTGTCGGTGGTGACCTGGACCTGCTTCGGCGCGCCGGATTCGGCCGCGCACAATGCATTGAACACGGTGGCCGACGTGCCCGAACCGGCGACATCCTTGCGGATCGGCAGGCGCAGCATCACGTCCTGCGCGGTGCCGAAGCTCGTCACTTCCGGCTGCTCGTAGCCCAGCTTTTCCAGGCTGGCGCGGATCTTTTCCTGGTCGGCCGCGTGCGGGTAGCGCAGTTCCATCACGGTACCGCCCGTGAACTCGACCGAGAAGTGCAGGTGCTTGGTCACCAGGAAGAACACCGCGGCGACGAAGGTCAGCGCCGAGATCACGTTGAAGATCAACGCGTGGCGCATGAACGGGATGTCCCGTTTAATCTTGAAAAATTCCATGGTCTACCCCGGTTATCCTTTCTTGACGGCCGCCTTGGCCGCGGCGGCGTCCGCATTCCACACGGTGCCGATGGCGATCTTGCCGAGCTTCTTCTTGCGGCCGTACCACAGGTTCACGACGCCGCGCGACAGGAACACGGCCGAGAACATCGACGTCAGGATGCCCAGGCAGTGCACGACGGCGAAGCCGCGCACGGCGCCCGAACCGAACACCAGCAGCGCCAGGCCGACGATGAGGGTCGTCACGTTCGAGTCGAGGATGGTCGCCCACGCATGGCTGAAGCCGGCCGAGATCGCCGCCTGCGGCGTGTTACCCGCACGCAGTTCCTCGCGGATGCGTTCGTTGATCAGCACGTTGGCGTCGATCGCCATACCCAGCGCCAGCGCGATTGCCGCGATGCCCGGCAGGGTGAGGGTCGCGCCCAGCATCGACAACAGGGCCAGCAGGAACAGCAGGTTGCAGGCCAGCGCGATGACGCTGAAGAAGCCAAACAGCTGGTAGTAGATGATCATGAAGATCGCGATCGCCACGAAGCCCCACAGCGTGGAGTGCAGGCCCTTGGCGATATTCTCGGCGCCCAGCTGCGGGCCGACGACGCGTTCCTCGACGAATTCCATCGGGGCCGACAGCGCGCCGGAGCGCAGCAGCAGCGCCAGCTCGGCGGCGGCCTGCGGGCTGGCCATGCCGGTGGTCTGGAAGTTCGCGCCGAATTCGCTCTGGATGGTCGCGACCTGCAGCACGTTGTACTTGCCTTTTTCCTTCAGCAGCGTGGCCATGCGCTTGCCGACGCGCTCGCGCGTCATGGCGCGCATCTTGCGGCCGCCTTCGGCGTTCAGCTCGATGTTCACGGCCGGACGCTGGTTCGAATCGAAGCCGGCGACGGCGTTGACGACCGAGTCGCCGCTCACGAGGACGTCCTTCGACACGACGGTCGGCGCGCCGGCGCCTTCGGTGAACAGCTCCGAATTCAGCGGGATCGCGGCGGACAGTTCGGTGCCCGGGGTGACGGTATCGTCGGTCACGCGGAATTCCAGCGTGGCGGTGCGGCCGATGATGTCCTTCGCGTGGGCGACGTCCTGCACGCCCGGCAGCTGGACGACGATGCGGTCGCGGCCCTGTTGCTGGATCACGGGCTCGCTCACGCCCAGTTCATTGATACGCTTGCTCAGCGCGGCAATGTTCTGCTTGACGCCCTCTTCCACCACGCGCTGCAGCGCGGCCGGCTTCAGGGTGACGATCAGCTTCAGGTCGCTGCCGTCGGCGGCCTCCGAGAAGGCCAGGTCGGCGTTCTGGGCGGCCAGCACGTTGCGCGCCTGCGTGCGGGTGGCCTCGTCGCGGAACTTGATGTCGACGTTGTTGCCGACGCGGTCGATGCCGGCGTGGCGGATGTTCTTGTCGCGCAGCTCGCTGCGGACGTTGGACAGGACGCCCTTGATGCGGGTCTCCTGCACGGCCTTCGCATCCACCTGCAGCAGGAAGTGCACCCCGCCGCGCAGGTCGAGGCCCAGGTTCAGCGGCTTGGCATTGATGGCCTGCATCCAGGCCGGCGTGTTCTTGACGAGGTTGACGGTGACGATGTAGTCGGGGTCGGCCGGGTCGCGGTTCAGGTCGCGCTCGAGCGCGGTCTTGGCCTTGAACTGGATATCCGGGGTCGCGAAGCGCGCACGCACGGAAGCGCTGTCGCCCGAGCCTTCCAGACCCACGGCGTCGGAGGGAATACCTGCGCGCTTGAGCGCGTCGGCAACCCTGCTGGCCGTGTCGCTGTTGACCTTGACGGTCGCCTTGGAGGTCGTCACCTGCAATGCCGGCGATTCGCCGAAATAGTTGGGCGCCGTGTACAGCAGGCCAATCAGCACTGTCACGAGGATCAGTATGTATTTCCAGAGGGGGTAACGATTCATGATGTTCCAGCGTTCAGGATCGGGCGGAAAGCGCGGCGCGGGCCGCGCGGCCGGATTACAGGGACTTCAGCGTGCCCTTCGGCAGCAGCGCGGTCACGGCGTTCTTCTGCACGACCACTTCGGTACCGGCCGCCACCTCGACGGTCACGTACGTGTCGGTCACCTTGATGACGCGGCCCAGCAGGCCACCGGCGGTGATGACTTCGTCGCCCTTGGCCAGCGTGTCCATCATGGATTTCAGCTCTTTCTGGCGCTTCTGCTGCGGACGGATCATGAGGAAGTACATGACCACGAACATCAGGACCAGCGGGGCGAACGTCGTGAGGTTACCCATCAGACCCGGATCGGCTGCACCGGCGGTTTGCGCGTACGCGTTGGAAATGAACACAAGGACTCCGATTGTATAAGATGAAAAAACAAGCGCTGTATTCTAGCACCGGCAAACTGTCAACAGCCAGTTTCCCGCCATGTGGGAACTGGCATGCTGGAATGCAAGACATTATCGGAAATTTAATTGTAGGGTGGGCACCCCGTGCCCACGCGTTACGTCAACAAACCGCGAACGTCCGCGTGGGCACAGGGGTGCCCACTCAACGTGCGATCAGACGCCGCGGGCGCGGTCCGCGTTGAATTGCAAGCGGAAGGCGTGGAAGCGATCCGCATCGATGGCGTCGCGGATCTCCTGCATGAGGTTCAGGTAGTAATGCAGGTTGTGGATGGTGTTCAGGCGCGCCCCCAGGATTTCCTTGGAGCGGTGCAGGTGGTGCAGGTAGGCGCGCGAGAAATTCTTGCAGCAGTAGCACGAGCACGACTCGTCCAGCGGAGATTGATCGTCCTTGTAGCGGGCGTTCTTGATCTTGAGGTCGCCGAAGCGGGTGAACAGCCAGCCGTTGCGCGCGTTCCGGGTCGGCATCACGCAGTCGAACATGTCGACCCCGTTCGCCACGCCTTCCACGAGATCTTCCGGCGTGCCGACGCCCATCAGGTAGTGCGGCTTGTTTTCCGGCAGGCGCGGGCCGACGTGTTGCAGCACGCGCATCATGTCTTCCTTCGGCTCGCCCACCGACAGGCCGCCGATGGCCAGGCCCGGAAAATCGATCTCTTCCAGCCCCGCCAGCGATTCGTCGCGCAGGCGCTCGTACATGCCGCCCTGGACGATGCCGAACAGCGCGTTCGGGTTCTCGCCCTTGTTAAATTCGTTCATCGAGCGCTGGGCCCAGCGCAGCGACATGCGCATCGACTTCGCCGCCTCCTCGGCGGTGGCCGGGCGGCCGTCGATCTCGTACGGCGTGCACTCGTCGAACTGCATGACGATGTCGGAGTTCAGCGAACGCTGGATCTGCATCGAGATTTCCGGCGACAGGAACAGGCGCGAGCCGTCGATGGGCGACGCGAACTTCACGCCCTCTTCCGTGATCTTGCGCATCGCGCCCAGCGAAAACACCTGGAAGCCGCCGGAGTCGGTGAGGATCGGCTTGTCCCAGCCCATGAAGCCGTGCAGGCCGCCGAACTTGTCCATGACGTCCGTGCCCGGGCGCAGCCACAGGTGGAACGTGTTGCCGAGGATGATCTGCGAACCGACTTCCTTCAGCTCGTTCGGCGCCATCGCCTTGACGGAGCCATACGTCCCGACGGGCATGAAGATCGGCGTCTCGATGGTGCCGTGGTTCAGTTTTAAACGACCGCGGCGGGCGTGCGACAGGCCGCTGGTGTCTTTCTTGAGTAGGGTGAATTCGAGCATGGGTTCAATTCTTGGTTGCGCGTGAGTGCGTCGTGAGCAGCATCGCGTCGCCGTAGCTGAAGAAGCGGTATTCGCTGGCGATCGCGTGCGCGTAGGCCTTGCGGATGTCGTCGTAGCCGGCAAAGGCCGAGACGAGCATCATCAGCGTCGACTTGGGCAGGTGGAAGTTCGTGATCAGGCGGGTGACCGTCTTGAACAGGTAACCCGGGGTGATGAACAAATTCGTGTCGCCGCTGCCGGCCGCGAGGGCGCCCGACTGCGACGCCGATTCCAGCGCGCGCAGCGACGTGGTGCCGACGGCGACGACGTCGCGGCCGGCTTCTCGCGCGGCGCGCACGGCGTCGACGGTCTCTTGCGGGATCGTGTACCACTCGCTGTGCATCTTGTGCTCGGCGAGATTCTCCACGCGCACCGGCTGGAACGTGCCGGCGCCCACGTGCAGCGTGACGTACGCGATGCGCACGCCCTTCGCCGCGACCTTGTCGAGCAGCGCCTGGTCGAAGTGCAGGCCGGCCGTCGGCGCGGCGACGGCGCCCGGTTCCTTCGAATAGACGGTCTGGTAACGCTGCTCGTCGAAGTCGTCGGCGTCGTGCTCGATGTACGGCGGCAGCGGCAGGCGGCCGTGGGCCTCGATCAGCTCGAACACGTCGCCGTCGAAGTGCAACGTGAAGAATTCCCCGGCGCGCTCGCCGACGCCGACCTCGAACGCGTCGGCCAGACGGATGCGCGAACCGGGCTTCGGCGACTTCGACGCGCGCACCTGCGCGAGCACCGTGCGCGGGTCGAGCACGCGCTCGACGAGCACCTCGACCTGGCCGCCGGTGTCCTTCTGGCCGAAGAAGCGGGCCTTCAGCACCCGGGTGTTGTTCATCACGAGCGTGTCGCCGGCCTGCAATTGGTCGACGATGTCGGAGAATTGTCGGTCGGTGATGCGGTCACCGTCCAGATGCAGCAGGCGCGACGCGCTGCGGTCGGGCAGCGGCACCTGGGCGATGCGTTCGGGCGGCAGGTCGAAATCGAAGTCGGAGAGGGAGTACGTTTTGCTCATCTGGGAAAAACTGCTCATGGAGCCGCGTGAACCTGAATAGCCTGCTGCGCGTTGCATTGCCGGCCTGCGATGCTCGCTGTACTTCTCGTACAGCTGCGCTTCTCGACCGGCACTGCGCCGCTCGCGACGGCTCTTCAGGTTCCCTTTACAATATGGGCTACAGCGTGCGGCGAACCCATTATTTTACACCCGGATCCCGGCCGGCGGGCGCAGGCCATAACCGTTATGCCCAAATCCTGATAAGCCGACAACACGCGCCAACGAACCGCCATGCCAGCCACGAATGCCAAACCGGCGGCCAACGCCGCAGCCAAACCCGCAGCAAAAAGCATCGAGAGCAAGCTCGCCAAGCTCGGCCTGCGCACCGACATGGACCTCGTCCTGCATCTGCCGATGCGCTACGAGGACGAGACGCAGATCGTGCCCATCCGCGAAGCCTGCCTGCGCGGCGGCCACGTATCGCAGGTCGAAGGCGTCGTCACGAAGAACGAGATCGCCTATAAACCGCGGCGCCAGCTGCTGGTGACCATCGCCGACGAGACGTCCGACATCCAGCTGCGCTTCATGAATTTCTACGGCAGCCAGGTGAAACAGCTGGCCGAGGGCACGCGCGTGCGCGCCCGCAGCGAGGTCCGCCACGGCTTCTTCGGCGCCGAGATGGTCCACCCGGTGTATAAAATCGTCAACGAGGGCGCGCCGCTGCCCAACTCACTCACACCCGTGTACCCGGCCGGCGAAGGCCTGTCGCAAACGATATTGCGGCGCGCGATCGCCGACGCGATGAAGCGCGTGGACTGGACCGACACCGTGCCGCGCGCCGTGCGCGAGAAGCTGAACCTGGCCGAGTTCCAGCCGGCCGTGCGCCTGCTGCACTACCCGCCGCCGGACGTCGACGAGCACGCGCTGACGGAGCGCAGCCACCCCGCGTGGACGCGCGTGAAATTCGACGAGCTGCTCGCGCAGCAGCTGTCGCTGAAACGCGCGCAGCAGGCGCGCCGCGAAAAGGGCGCGCCGGTGCTCGATGCGGTCGGTTCGCTCTCGGAAGCGTTTTTAAAGGCGCTGCCGTTCAAGCTGACCAACGCGCAGCAGCGCGTCGTCGAAGAGATTCGCAAGGATCTGTGCAAAGACTACCCGATGCAGCGCCTGCTGCAGGGCGACGTCGGCAGCGGCAAGACCGTCGTCGCGGCGCTCGCGGCCGCGCAGGCCATCGACAGCGGCTACCAGGCCGCGCTGATGGCGCCGACGGAGATCCTGGCCGAGCAGCACTTCCGCAAGATCGCCGCGTGGATGGAACCGCTGGGCGTGAAGGTGGCGTGGCTGACGGGCAGCCTGAAGAAGAAGGAAAAGACGGCGGCAAGCGAGATGGCGGAATCCGGCGAGGCGCACCTCGTGATCGGCACGCACGCGCTGATCCAGGACACCGTGCAGTTCGCGAAGCTGGGCCTCGTGCTCGTCGACGAACAGCACCGCTTCGGCGTCGGCCAGCGCCTCACCCTGCGCAACAAGGGGTCCGCCGGCCTGGTGCCGCACCAGCTGATGATGTCCGCGACGCCGATTCCGCGCACGCTGGCGATGACGTATTACGCCGACCTGGAAGTCTCCGTCATCGACGAACTGCCGCCGGGCCGCACGCCCATCGTCACGCGCGCCATCGACCAGAACCGGCGCGACGAAGTGATAGCACGCGTGCACGCGGCCGCGCAGGAAGGCCGGCAGGTGTACTGGGTCTGCCCGCTGATCGAGGAATCGGAAGCGCTGCAGCTGCAGACGGCCACCGAGACCTACGAGACGCTGGCGGGAGCCCTGCCCGACCTCGTCGTCGGCCTCGTGCACGGCCGCATGAAGCCGGCGGAAAAGCAGGTGATCATGGACGCGTTTTCCGCGGGCGAGGTGCACGTGCTCGTGGCGACGACGGTGATCGAGGTGGGCGTGGACGTGCCGAATGCGTCGCTGATGGTGATCGAACATGCGGAACGCTTCGGCCTGTCGCAGCTGCACCAGCTGCGCGGCCGCGTGGGCCGGGGCTCCGCGGCGAGCGTGTGCCTGCTGCTGTATCAGAGCCCGCTGGGGCCCGTCGCCAAGCAGCGCCTGATGACGATGCGCGAGACGACGGATGGCTTCGAGATCGCGCGGCGCGATCTCGAGATTCGCGGCCCCGGCGAATTCCTCGGCGCGCGCCAGTCCGGCCAGGCGATGCTGCGCTTCGCGAACCTCGAGACGGACCAGTGGATCGTCGAACAGGCGCGCGACGTGGCGGCGTGGCTGCTCGAGTCGGACCGGCCCGAAGCCGAGGCGATCGTCGATGCGCACCTGCAGCGGTGGCTGGGCGGGCGCGAGGAATTTCTCAAAGTCTGAGCCGCCGCCCCAAAACGTCCCGCAGCCCCAAACATCCTGCTGCCCCAAAACGTCGTTCCCGGCATTGCCGGAAACGACTCCCCGCGAAGGCGGGGATCCAAGTTTGCCTGCGCGGCCGGTGCGCAAACATTGGGCCCCCGCCTTCGCGGGGGCGACGGGATCATCCGATTACTTGTTCGCTGCCGGCGCCGTCGTATCGGCCGCCGCATCCTTCGCGGCTTCCTTGGTTTCGGCCTTCTTCGCGTGCCTGGTCTTCTTCACGTGCTTCGTGGTCTTCTTGGCTTCCTGCTTCTCGTGCGACGCTTCGGCCTTGGCGACGGCCGGCGGCGTGGCCGAATCCGGCGTGGTCGTCTGGGCCGGGGCCGGGGTCTGGGCAAAAGCGGCGGTGGCGAACAGGCCGGCGATCAGCGTGGCGATGGTACGTTTCATGGTGTGGCTCCTGCGTGATTCGGTAACGGGTTATTCGGGACGGTCTTACTTGGCCGCGGCCGGCGTGGCGGCGACGGTGGTGTCCTTGGCGGCTTCGGTCTTGGCGGCGTGCTTCTTCGCCTTCACGTGCTTGGCCGTGGCTTTGGCGTGCTTGGCGGTGGCCTTGGCTTCCTTCGCATCGACCTTCGCTTCCTTCGCATCGGCCTTCGCTTCCGTCACGGCGGCTTGCGCGGCCGGTGCGGCGGTGTCTGCGGGCGCCGCGGCCGGAGCCGGGGTCTGGGCGAAAGCTGCGGTGGCGAACAGGCCGGCGATCAGGGTGGCGATGGTTTTTTTCATGATGAAGGGTCCTCGGTAGTGTTGGGTTCCGCGATCGCGTTTGCGTGTCGTCTGTGCCTGAAAACGGCCGGGGACGCTCCCCTGTTGACGCGATTTACAAATACTTACTTGCCTGACAAACACTTACAGCCCGGCCGTTTGCGCCAGCGCCGCCTCGACCTGTGCCAGCCGCGGCGCCACCATCGCGCGGTAGCGTGCCACGAGTTCGGGACCGGCGCCCTGCGGCGAGCCCGCATCGAACGGCGGCTGCGGATCGTATTCGAGCGCCAGCTGGATCGTGCGCGCGACGTCCTCGCCGGCCAGTTCGGCCGCCAGCGCGAGGCCGAAGTCGATCCCCGCCGTCACGCCGCCGCCCGAGATCCGGTTGCGGTCGCGCACGATCCGTTCCGCGACGGGCACGGCGCCGAAGCGCGCAAGCAACGGCAACCATATCCAGTGACAGGCAGACCGGTAGCCGTCGAGCAGCCCGGCCGCGCCCAGCACGAGCGAGCCGTTGCACACCGACGTGACGTAGCGCGCCCGCTCGCCCTGGCGGCGCAGGAAGGCCAGCGTGGCGGCATCGCCGAACAGGTGCTCGATGCCGAAGCCGCCCGGCACGCACAGCACGTCCAGTGGCGGACAGTCGTCGAACGTCGTGGTCGGGTTGATCGTGAAGCCGACGTCGGTCGGCACCGGGTCGCGCGTCTTCCACATCAGGTGCACCTGGGCGCCGGGGACGCGGCTCAGGATCTGGGCGGGACCGGTCAGGTCGAGCTGGGTCACGCGCGGGAACAGCAGGAATCCGATGTGCAGGGCGGTGGTCATGGCAGGCTCCTTGGTCGATGGATGGTGACGCCATTCTAGGAACCGGCTAGCATTGGCAGCAATGTCAATCTTGTGTCGATTCCTGCCATGCCTTCCACATCGCGCCAGGTTGCGCTGATCACGTTCGACGACGTCCAGGTGCTCGACGTCACCGGCCCGGCCGCCGTGTTCGGCGCCGCCAATGACGCCGCCGGCCATGCCTTTTATCGCATCCACATCCTGTCGCCGCAGGGCGGCCCCGTGACGAGCAACTGCGGGCTCGCGGTCGTCACAAAGCCGCTGGCCAGCGTCAAACCGGGCGCGATGGATACCGTACTCGTGGCCGGCGGCAGCAAGCGTGGCCTGCAGGCGCTCGCGCGGGACGCGGCTGCGCAAGCGTGGCTGCGGCGCGCCTGCGCCCGCGCGCGCCGCTACGGCTCCGTGTGCACGGGCGCGTTCGTGCTGGCCGCGTGTGGACTGCTGGACGGCAAACGCGTCGCCACGCATTGGGAAGCGACCGACATCCTCGGCCGCAAGCATCCCGACATCGACGTCGACGACAACGCGCTGTACGTGGAGGACGGCCGCGTGTGGACGTCGGCCGGCGTCACCACCGGCATCGACATGTGCCTGGTGCTCGTCGCGCGCGACCTGGGCGACGCCGTCGCCAACGCGATCGCGCGCCGGCTCGTGCTGTATGCGCGCCGGCCCGGCTACCAGTCGCAGTTCAGCACCGTGCTGGCGGCGCAGGAAAAGGCGGACAGCCCGTTCGCGGGCCTCGTCGACTGGATCCGCGCGCACCTGGACGATGATCTGGACGTGGCCAGCCTGGCCGGACGCGCGGGCATGTCGCCGCGCACCTTCCACCGCCGCTTCACGGATGCGCTGGGCGAAACGCCGGCGCGCTTCGTCGAGACGCTGCGCCTGGACCACGCGCGCACGCTGCTGCAGACGTCGATGGCGCTGAAGACGGTGGCCGCGCAGTCGGGGTATCCGACGCCGGGCCAGTTGTCGAAAGCGTTCGCGCGCCGGTTCGGTCTCAGTCCGGGGCTGTTCCGCGCGATGCATGGCGACGAGCCGGCGTGAAATTCGGGTCAGAGCACTTTTTGGCGCTGACGTCGTCCTAAGAGCTTTCGCACCAGGACATTGATTGAAAATGTGCTCTGACCCCGAATTCGCACGTGGACGAGGCGGCGACATGAAAAAAGCCCGCATCGCGCGGGCTTCGTGAGGAGGGCTGCAGAGTTACTGGGTGACCGGAGCGGCGGGTGCAGCTTCCGGTGCCGGGGTAGCCGGGGCGGCCGGCGTAGCAGGAGCAGCCGGGGTCG
>JBJMVU010000075.1:0-24013 GCA_045810485.1 Massilia sp.
CCGGCGATGATCAGTTCTTCCATGTCGCGGCGCGAACCCAGGCCCGCTTCCGCCAGCACCTTGTGCAGCTTCGGTGCGTCGTCCTCGGCCGTCAGGTCGCGGCGCGCCTTCGGCTGCGCCTGGCCGCGGCCGCCCTCGTTGGCGTCGAACGCGTCCGACGTGACGAACGAGAACACGGCGTCGGCGTCATTGCCCTTGCCGCCCCTGGCGGGCTTGTTGCCATGCTTCGCGTTCTTGCCCTTGCCCTGCTGCGGCTTCTGGCCCTGGTTCTGGGCCGGCTGGCCGCTCTGGCCGCCCTGGGCATTCTGCGCCTGCTGGCCGCGCTGCTGGCCCTGCTGGCCTTTCTTCTGCTGCCTGCCGCCGCGCTGGTCGCGGCGCTGCTCGTTGCGGCCGGCGTCAGGCGGCGCCGACTCGGCTGCGACAGCGTCCGCTGCCGGCGCTTCGGCGTCGACGCGGGGTTGACGGGCTTCGCGCTGCTGGCGCTGCTCGCGCATCTGGCGCGGGCCACGCGGGTTGCGCTCGCCGGTGGCGCAATCGTCCGCCGGAGGGGCCGCTGCCGGCGCCGGCGCTGGTGCGGCGGCGACCGGCGCGGACGCCGGCTCGGCCGCTGCGGGCGCAGCCTCGGCCACAGCGGCCTTGCGGGTACGCGGCTTGCGCGGCGCCGGCTCGGCGGCCGGTGCGGCCGCGGCCGGGGTCGCGCTCTCGGCCGCCTCGGCCGCTTTCTGGGCCGCGGTCTTGCGCGTGCGTTTCGGTTTTTCCACGGCGTCCGGCTGCGCGCCCTCGGCTGCGGGCGCGGGAGCGGCCTCGGCCTTCGGTTTGGTGCGACGCTTCGGCTTGGCGGCCGTCTCCAGTCCTGCCTCGGCAGGGATCGTCTCGTTCATGTCAGTTGGCTTCATCATTCGTTTCTTGGTTTTGCTGACCTGGCGCGACGATCAGTCGTTGGACGCGAGCGCTTGGTCGTGTATCGGGACTTCAACGGGTGAAGTGTCGTCAAATTGTTGCAGGGCCGCTTCCAGCGCTTCCAGGCTGCGCCCGGCGCCGATGTCGGCCACCTGCTGCAGCGGCGGCAACTGGGACAGCGCGGCCAGCCCCAGGTCGTCGAGAAACTGCTTCGTCGTGCCCAGCAGCGCGGGGCGCCCGGGCACTTCGCGGTGGCCCACCACATCGATCCAGCCGCGGTCTTCCAGCATCTTGATCGTCTGCGAATTCACCGCCACGCCGCGGATTTCCTCGATGTCGCCGCGCGTCACCGGCTGGCGGTAGGCGATGATCGCCAGCGTTTCCAGCGTCGCGCGCGAATATTTCGGCGGTTTTTCCGGCGCGATCCGGTCCAGGTAAGGCTTCATTTCCGGGCGGCTCTGGAAGCGCCAGCCCGATGCCAGGCTGACGATCTCGATGCCGCGATCCTGCCAATCCTGGCGCAATTCTTCGAGCAGGATCTTGATCGTATCCGACCCGACGCCGGCGCCGAGCGGCTGGCCGTCCCTGTCCACGTCGACGAACAGTTTCTTCATGGCGTGGATCGTCATCGGCTCGCGCGCGCACAGCAAAGCGGTCTCGAGGACCTTCTTGGCCTCATCAGTGTTCATAACGATGTCGTCAGCGGAGTGCGCAACTCTGGATGCTAAGAATCATCAAACATAACCCCATTCCCGGCTGGCGGCTGTGCGACAGCCACCAGACTGAGACTTCAAGCTTTGAAACGGGGTTCCATCGCCCGGATTGGCGTACCGGACGGGATACCGTGAGGGTTTGCACCCTGTCACGGGTGCGGATCACCGGAAAGTGTTCCGCAAACGGTTGATTTTCAAGAGAAACGTAGCTGCCGGCACCATCGGGAGACTGGGCTCTGGAGGCGAGGCTCCTGGCGCCGGGCCAGGCGAACGACATCGTTTCTTCCAACTGACGGCCATTGTACCCGATAAAACCGGGAAAAGAACATTGCCATGCCAATGAACGCGACGTCGACGCGATCCGGCCACGCCGGAGCCAGCCGGAATCAGACGCCGGGACGGTCCGCCAGGATCGCCGACACGCCCACGAAGGCGGGGTAGCCGGCCGTGATCACATAGATCGGCACTTGCGCAAGGTAGCCGGCGAAACGGCCTTTCTGCTCGAAGCGGGCGCGGAAGCAGGAGGCGGCGAAGCGCTCGCCCAGGCGGGGCACGATGCCGCCGCCGATGTACACGCCGCCCTGCGCGCCAAGGGTGACGGCCAGGTTGCCGGCGATGGTGCCCAGCATGCCGCAGAAGACCTCGATCACCTCGTCGCACACGACGCACGTGCCGGCCAGGCCGCGGCGCGTGATCTCGGGCGCATCCAACGCCTCGACGGCGCCGCCGCGCAGGTTCGCCAGCGCGCGGTAGATCAGTTCCAGGCCGGAACCGGACAGGAAGCGTTCCGCCGACACGTGTTCGAACTCGCGCCAGGCGAATTGCAGGATCGCGACTTCCGTCTCGTTGGCCGGAGAAAACGTCACGTGGCCGCCTTCGCTGCGCAGCGCGGTCCAGACCGGCTTGGCGCCGGCCGGCGTGTTTTCCGCCGGCACCAGGCCGGAGACACCCAGGCCAGTTCCCGCGCCCAGCAGGCCGATCGGCGACCCGGCGACGGGCGCGCCGCCGCCGACCTGGCGCTTGTCGCCGTCCGCCAGGTGCGGCAGCGCCATCGCCAGCGCGTAGAAATCGTTGACGACGGCCAATTCGTCGAATCCGCAGTCGCGACGCAGCGCCTCGATCGAGAATTCCCAGTGGTGATTGGTCATGCGCACGAAATCGCCGACGATGGGGTTGGCGATCGCGATCGCGCCATGGCGAACCGTGCCCGCGGCCGCCACGTGCGGCAGCGCCAGGTAGGCGCGCAGGGCGTCGGCGAGGGTCGCGTAGGCGGCGCAGGGCAGCACTTCGATCAGCCCGACCGTGCCGGGACCGGTCTCCAGTGCAAAGCGCGCATTGGTACCGCCGATATCGGCCAGCAGGCGCGGGCTCGCATGGCGGGCGCTGTCCAGGCGCGGTGCGGTGGAAGGATCGACGATGGCGACGGGCGAAACGATCATGGCAGGCCGTAAGAAACAGATTCCTCGAAGCTTAAGGATTTCTTGGCTGCAGCGCAAGCATTTATTGTAGTTTAGGTACATCCGACCCAACACATGGGGGAATTTACGTAAAACCCCTATAAACCGGCTAGTAGTCAAGCTACCTGTTGGGCGCGATTTACCGAAAACACGGGAGACGTGGCGGCGCGAGTACGCCGCGCGACAACGGGAGTGGATGTACGGCTCAGCCGTGCTTGGGCTTGAGCTCGGCGTCGGCCTGGCCCGCGGCGCAATGATCGTTCCAGGCGTCGAGGCCGCCGCGCAGCGGACGGGCGCGGTGGAAGCCGTTCCTGGCGAATTCCCTGGCGACCTGCGCCGCGGTGACGTCGTTCGGGCAGGAGCAATAGATGACGATGTGGCGGTCCTTGTCGAGCGTCGCCATCAGCCGCTCCGGCACGGCCTCGCCATAGACCAGCGCGCCGGGAATGCCCGCTTCGAGCTGGCGCGCCGTGACGCCGCGCGCGTCGACGATCAGCGGGTCGTGGCCGCCTTCGACCAGGTCCTTCAGCTCGTCCATCGTGATGCGCGGCAGGTTGGCCGCACCCAGGTTACGCTTGCGCTCGATGTACTTGAACAACACGAACAGCGCGAGCAGGAAGCCGACGACCATCAGGGCCGTGCTGCCCAAGGTCTCGAACCAGGCGATGACGTCGTCCACGCTGTTGTGGAACCAGGCGCCGAGGCCCATGCCCACGCCGCTCCACAGCAGGCCGCCGGCGACGGACATCCAGACGAACTGCGCCGTCGTCGTGCCCATGGCGCCGGCGAGCGGCGGCGCGATCGTGTTGAAACCGGGAATGAACTTGGCCACGACGAGGGATTTTGCGCCCCAGCGGCTGAAATTGTCCTCGGTCTGGCTGACGCACGAATCGGGCGACAGCGAAATCTTGCACAGCAGGCGCAGGATGCGCTTGCCGTAGTAGCGTCCGGCGCGGAACCAGAAGAAATCGCTGATGAGGCAGGCCAGCACCGACGCAGCCAGGTACAGGGGCCAGTTGGCCCCGCCGTCGACGGCCAGCGCGCCGGCGATGATCAGCACCGGAAACGCGGGAATGGGCAGCCCGATCTGTTCGAGCAGGACGGTGCCGAACACGATCAGGACGCCATAAACGTGAATCAGGTGCGAGAGCTGGGTCATCTTCGTATGGTAGCGGAAAACCGGCGTCGGCGTGGCGAAAGCGGCAACGTGCGCAGCCCGCGCGCAACACCACAAATTCGGGGCCAGAGCACATTTTCGATCAATGGCCTGTGATCATAACTTCCTCACAAGCCAGCAACGGCGCGCTCGTGCGAACCCGAGCATCCCCCTCAAGGTTTTCCGGGAGCCATAACCACAAAAAGTGCTCTGACCCCGAATTTCAGGCGCCGCGCGGGATCGCGGCCAGCAGTTGCCGCGTGTACGGATGCTGCGGATTGCGGTAGAGCTCGTCCGCATCGGCCATCTCGACGACGCTGCCGTGGTGCATCACCATCACGCGGTCCGAGATGTACTTCACCACCGATAAATCGTGCGAGATGAAGATGTAGCTCATCCTGTACTCGTCCTGCAGGTCCTGCAGCAGGTTCAGCACCTGGGCCTGCACCGACACGTCGAGCGCCGACACGGATTCGTCGCACACGAGGATCTCCGGCTTCATCGTCAGGCAGCGCGCGATGGCGATGCGCTGGCGCTGGCCACCGGAGAATTCGTGCGGCCAACGCTCGAAGGCCTCCTGCGGGAGGCCCACACGCTGCAACAGATAGCGCGCATGCTCCGTGCGCTCCGCATCGTTCGCGCCGATGCGGTGGATGCGCATCGGCTCCAGCAGGATCTGGCCGACGGTGAAGCGCGGGTTCAGCGACGCGTACGGATTCTGGAACACGATCTGGATGCGCCGTTTATACGCCTGGAACTCGGCGTCGCTCATCGCGACGAGGTCGCGGCCGTCGAACAAAGCGCTGCCGCCCGTCGCGCGGTGCAGGCGCAGCAGCGTGAGGCCGACCGTCGTCTTGCCCGATCCCGATTCGCCGACGACGCCCAGCGTCTTCCCGCGCGGGAGCGTGAACGACACGTCCTTCACGGCCTTGAATTCGCGCTTGCCGAACAGGCCCTCGCGCACGGAAAAACTCTTGGCGAGATTCTTCACGACGAGGATGGTGTCATCGTCCGGCGCATAGCCGCGCGTGCGCTGCGGCAGTGAGGCACCCGCATCGATGCGGCCATTCAGGTAATCGTCGATGACGGGCAGCCGTACGGGACGCGCATCCAGCGAGGGACGGCAGTGCAGCAGCGCGCGCGTGTAGGCGTCGCGCGGGTCGCCGAGCACCTGTGCGGCCTCGCCTTCTTCCCGCACCTCGCCATGGCGCATGACGATCACGCGATCCGCGATCTCGCCCACCAGGCCCAGGTCGTGCGTGATGAACAGCACCGCCATCCGGCGCCGTTGCTGGAGCGACGCGATGAGTTCGATGATCTGCTTCTGGATCGTCACGTCCAGCGCCGTCGTCGGCTCGTCAGCGATCAGGAGCTTCGGTTCGCACGCGATCGCCATCGCGATCATCACGCGCTGCTGCTGGCCGCCCGACATCTGGCTCGGGTAGGCGTCGATCTTCTGCGCCGGATCGGGAATGCCCACCTCTTCCAGCAGTTCGAGCGTGCGGGCGCGCGCCTGGCGCTTGTCCAGCCCCAGGTGCAGGCGCAGCACTTCGCCGATCTGGAAGCCGACCGTGAACACGGGGTTCAGCGACGACATCGGCTCCTGGAAGATCATCGCGATGTCCTTGCCGCACAGGCGCCGGCGTTCGGCGACGGACAGGTCGAGCAGTTCGCGCCCTTCGAAGCGGATCGACGAACCGGGGTGGATGATCGTGGTCTCGGCCGGCAACAGGCCCATCACGGCGAGCGAGCTGACGGACTTGCCGCTGCCCGATTCGCCGACGAGGGCGACGGTCGCATCCAGCGGCAGGCCGAACGAGATCCCTTTCACGGCCTCGAACGTGTTCTTTTTATCGGTCTTGAAGGACACGCGCAGATTATGGACGTCGAGCAGATTCATTTCAGTTTCGGATCCAGCGCGTCGCGCAGCGAATCGGCGAACAGCGAGAACGCCGTCACGAGCAGGGCCATGGCAGTGGCGGCCGCCGTCAACTGCCACCATTTGCCGAGGATGAGTTCATTCTGCGCCTCGTTCAGCATGCTGCCCCACGAGACGACGCCCACCGGCACGCCGAAGCCGAGGAACGACAGGATGACTTCGGCCTTGATGAAGCCGACGACGAGGATCGACATCTGCACGAGCGCCACGTGCGACACGTTCGGGAAGATGTGCACGAACATCTTGCGCCAGCCGGAGGCGCCGATGGCGTCCGCCGCCATCACGTACTCCCTCGCCTTGTGCTTGATGTACTCGGCGCGGATCAGGCGATACGGTCCCGTCCAGCCGGTGAGGCCGAGGATCAGCACGATCGTCAGCACGCCCTTCGTCTGCAGCACGGCGGCCACGGTGAGGATCATCAGGATCGAGGGAATCGACGTGAACACGCTGTAGAACCAGTTGAACAGGTCGTCCACGCGCCCGCCGTAGAAGCCGGACAGGGCGCCGAACAGCGTGCCGAGCAGCACGGCGACGAAGGCGGCGACGAGGCCCACGACGATCGACGTCTGCCCGCCCTTGATCGTCTTCCTGACGACGTCGTGGCCCCATTTGTCGGCGCCGAAAGGCAGCGTCGTCCGTTTGACCGCGTGCGCGGCGTGGCCCTGCCGCGCCAGTTGCGCTGTCAGGTCCGCGATGTCGCCCGCCAGCGGATCGAACGCGTTCGGCGGCGCCGGCCGCGGCGGCTGCGCGAGCGCGGCCAGCGCGGGATCGGGCCCCATGAACGCCGGCGGCGCGTAGTTCACGGCCACCTCGTCTTCCCAGTCGGCGGCGACAAGGCCGGTCGCGGACAGGACCACCGACAGCAGGAACAGGCACACGACGGCCAGCGACACCATCGCGACGCGGTCGGCGCGCAGGCGGCGCCAGGCCAGCGTCCACAGGCCGGGAGACATCGTCGACCGCATCATTTGAGCTGCACGCGCGGATCGACGGCCTGGTACATCAGGTCCGCCAGCAGGTTGAACACCATCGTGGCGGCGGCGACGTAGACCGTGACCGCCTTGATCACGGGGAAGTCGCTGCGCTCGACGGCGAGGATCACCTCGCGCCCGATGCCCGGGATGCCGAAGAAGCGCTCGAGCAGGAAGGCGCCGATCAGCAGCGCCGGCAGGTTGGCCATGACGTAGGTGATGATCGGGATGGCGGCGTTGCGCAGCACGTGCACCCAGACGATGCGCCGCTCCGGCAAGCCCTTCGCGCGCGCGGTGCGCACGTAGTCCTGCCCCACTTCGTCCAGCACGAAGCTGCGGAACAGGCGCAGGGTCGGCGCCAGCGACACGGTGAGGCCGATCAGGATCGGCAGGGTGGCGTAGCGCAGCAGGTTCTCGGTGAAATGCTCGCCCCAGCCCTGCACGGGAAACAGCCCGAGTTTATAGGCGAGGCCGTACTGGAACACGATGATGTAGACGAGGATCGAGATCGACATGCCCACCGTGCACGCGACCATCACGACGCGGTCCGTCAGCGAGCCACGCACGAACGCGACGGCGAGCGCCAGCGCGATGCCGATCGTGGTCTCCAGCACCGTGAGCGGCACGAGCACCGTCAGCGACGGCCCCAGGCGGCTGGCGATGATGTGCGACACGGGTTCGCCGGTCGCCCAGGCATTGCCGAAGTCGAACGTGACGATCTGCTTCACGAAGATGCCGAGCTGGACGTACCACGGCGCATCGAGCCCCAGCTGGGCGCGGATGTTGGCGATGGCGCGCGCGTCGGCCATCTTCCCCGCCAGCAGGTACGAGGGGTCGCCGCCGACCCAGTTGAACAGCACGAACACCAGCACGACGACGCCGGCCATCGTGGGCAGCATCTGCCACAGGCGCCGCAGGATATAAGCAAACATCGGGATTCCCGGGTGATTCATCGAACGCGTTCGGAACTATAGACCAGATTGCGCCGGCCCTGCCGGGAAAAGATGTCATGGGGCCATAACCAAACGGATGGGTCGATGTGGCGTTTACGCAATATGCATTGTCATCGTATTGACATATTGCATGCTGCGGTGGTTTGATGCGTTGCCAAAAAATGAAAACTTAAGTTTTTGGTCAATGAGAGAGAGCCTACATCATTAGATTTTCCGGTCCGGCATATGCATACCATGAATGTCCGGAATCTGGAATGCGTCGATGTTTGTCTTGCCATCGAAGCCCCATTTGGAGTTGTAATGCATCAAAAGAAAGCTATCGCACAAGCAGTCACGCTCGCCCTCGCCTACGCGGCGCTGGGCGCTGCACCGGTCATGGCGCAAGACGCCCAAGGCCCGATCCAGCGTGTCGAAATCACCGGTTCCAGCATCAAGCGCGCGACCGCCGAAACCGCTTCGCCGGTGCAGGTGGTCAGCCGCGAAGACCTCGCCAAGTCCGGCAAGGGCACCGTCGCGGAATACCTGCAGACCCTGACGTCCGATGGCGCCGGCTCGCTGCCGACCGGTTTCGGCAACGGCTTCGCCGCTGGCTCCACCGCCATCTCGCTGCGCGGCCTGGGCGCCACCTCGACCCTGGTCCTGCTGAACGGCCGCCGCATGGCGCCGTTCGCGCGCGCCGACGACGGCCAGAAGAGCTTCACCGACCTGTCCACCGTGCCGATGGAAGCCGTCGAGCGCATCGAGATCCTGAAGGACGGCGCCTCGTCGACCTACGGCGCCGACGCGATCGCGGGCGTGGTCAACATCATCCTGCGCAAGGACTTCGTCGGCACGGTCTTCAAGGCCGAAGCGGGCGAATCGCGCTACCACGACGCCGGCACCGGCAAGGCCGCCCTCACCTGGGGCAAGGGGCGCCTGGACGAAGACGGCTACAACGTCATGGTCAACGCCGAGTTCTACGGCAACCAGTCGCTGCTGAACAAGGACCGCGCCGACCGCGCCTGGATCGGCCATGGCGACATCCGCCCGTGGGGCTATGCCGCCAACACCCAGTTCGGCGCCGGCTACATCACCCCGGGTGCGTCCAGCCCGACGCCGACCGGCGCGCTGCGCGATCCGAAGACCAATAACTACGTCTCGCTGCCGGGTTGCTCGCAGTTCTCCGTCACGACCGCGCAAGACCCGGCCGGCGGCTGCCTGTGGTATTCGGACCAGTTCCGTTCGATGCAGCCGAAGATCGGCGGCATGAACTTCTACACCCGCTTCACCAAGAACCTGAACAACGACCTGCAGTTCTACGCCGAAGCAGGTTACTCGAAGCGCGACACCGAATTCACGCTGACCCCGGCGTCGACCAGCGGCACCATCGCGTTCCCGCCGAACGCCGCCAACCCGACCGGCATCATCAACTACGGCAACGCCATCCTGATGGCGGCGAACCATCCGCAGAACCCGTACGGCGCCCCGGTGCGCGTGCGCTACTCGATGTTCGACGTCGGCCCCAGCACCCGCTCGGCCGACAATGAATTCTCGCGCTTCGTGTTCGGCCTGAAAGGCACGCTGGCGGGCTGGGACTTCGACTCCGGCCTCACGCACTCGCAGTCGGCGCTCGACCTGAACTACAGCAACATGATCAACATGAAGGTGCTGCAGGCCGCGCTGGGCGATCCGACGAGCGCCTACTTCCCGTACTACATCGGCACGCAGGCCGGCAAGAACCCGGCGTCGCTGTATGCCGCGCTGGCGACGAATGCCATGTCGCACTCGACGACCAAGCTCGACATCCTCGACTTCAAGGCGTCGCGCGAAGTGATGCAACTGCCGGGCGGCGCCCTGGGCCTCGCGGTCGGCGCGGAATACCGCCACCAGTCGCTGGACAACCCGTCGCTGTCGGGCTCGTCGGACGGTTCGATCAACTCGTCGTATGTGGCTGCCGCCGGCTCCCAGAACGTGTCGGCCGTGTTCTTCGAAGTGGCCGCGCCGATCATCAAGACGGTCGAGCTGAACGCCGCCCTGCGCTACGACAAGTACAAGGACTTCTCGTCGACCACGCCGAAGTTCGGCGCCAAGTGGACGCCGCTGAAGACCTTCGCGCTGCGCACGACCTACACGGAAGGCTTCCGCGCCCCGGGTCCGGCCGAATTCAGCCCGGCCAGCCAGAGCACCGGCAACTCGGCCGTGCGTGACCCGATCCGCTGTCCGGGCGGCACGCCGGCCGCCGGCGGCGCCACCCAGGCCGACTGCGCGATCACCATCGGCGCGGTCAAGGTCGGCAACCCGAACCTGCAGCCGGAGAAATCCAAGGGCTACACGCTGGGCATGGTGTGGGATCCGCTGGACGGCACCGCGCTGTCGCTGGACGCCTTCAAGATCAAGCGTTCCGACGAGATCAACCCGCTGTCGTACGTGGAAGCGGCCGCCCTGCCGACCGCGATCCGCAACGACAACAACCTGGTCGTGAACGGCGTCGCGGTCCCGAACACGGGCACGCTGCTGCTGTCGAAGGCGCCGTACCAGAACTCCAGCTTCACCGAAGTCAAGGGTATCGACCTGGACATCAAGCAGCGCTTCCGCCTGGGCGACTACGGCCGCGCCACGGTGGGCCTGACCTGGACGCACGTCGCATCGTGGGTGCGCGCCGAGAAGAACGGCACGCGCTTCCAGTATGCCGGCACGCACGGCAACTGCGACACGTCGGACTGCGCCGGCACGCCGAAGGACAAGATCAGCACGACCCTGTCCTGGGACCGCCAGAACCTGAACGTGACCGCGACCGCGAACTACCGCGCCGACATGCAGAACGTGTACTTCGCCGGCGACAAGTGCGCCTCGCAGTACGCGAACGGCTCGCCGGCGCCGGGCAACTGCCGCCTGGCGTCGTTCACGACGATCGACCTGTCGGCCCGCTACCAGGTGACGCCGCAACTGCAGGTCTACGGCTCGATCACGAACCTGTTCGACAAGATCGCACCGCTGGATCCGCTGACCTACGGCGGCATGAGCTACAACCCGATGGACGCCAGCGGCGCCATCGGCCGCTTCTTCAAGGCTGGCGTTCGTTACCAGTTCTGATGATGCCGGACAGCCGGTTCGCCGGCTGATCGTCGCACGATGAAAAACGGGACAGTGAGCACTCACTGTCCCGTTTCTTTTTGGTGCGCCGCCGCACCAACAGGGGGCAAAAAGTTGTAATTACGCATCAATCAAAGAACGAATTAAAAACGAAATACAACATTTTAATCAAAATTTCTTGTACGTATTTTTTCACTTTGGAAAATTAAGTTTCATATTTACAGCACTCATGCATATATGCATATTTACTCGTTGACTTTGTTTATTAGCAATGATGTCATTGTCTTGTAGCAAATAAAAATTCCCTCCCAAAAGGATGGGGGTAGATCAATAACTGGATCTGCGAGTCGGCGCGTAGTCCGCACCGGCCCAGCTCAGAAGGGACTCAGACAAATGATGTCGGAAAAAGTTTTATCTCGGTCGGTACGCCTGATGTTCGCCGGCGGCATGGCGCTCGGCGCATCCGTCGCTCATGCACAGGACAATGCCGCAGCCCCCACAGCGTCGATGCAGCGCGTGGAAGTGACGGGTTCGCGCATTCCGTCGCTGAACACGGAAGGCTCCAGCCCCATCACCACGCTGAGCGCCAAGGACATCAAGATCGATGGCGTGCGCAATACCGAAGACCTGCTGAACAACCTGCCCCAGGTGTTCGCGTCCCAGGGCGCCGCCATCTCGAACGGCGCCAGCGGCACCGCCACCGTCGACCTGCGCGGCATGGGCTCGCAGCGTACCCTGGTCCTCGTCAACGGCAAGCGCCTGCCGTCCGGCAGCGTGCTCAGCGTCGCAGCCGACCTGAACCAGATCCCTACTGAACTGATCCGACGCGTCGACGTGCTGACCGGCGGCGCCGGCGCCGTGTACGGCTCGGGCGCCGTGTCGGGCGTCGTCAACTTCATCCTGAAGGACAACTACGAAGGCGTGGAACTGGAGGCCAATATCTCCGGCGCCAACCACCAGCAGCACAACGACGAGATCCAGGGCGTCGTCAACAAGAAAAAGTTCCCGCTGCCGGGCAACCACGCGTTCGACGCCAAGAAGTACGACTTCAGCCTGCTGGCCGGCTCGAACTTCGCCGACAACAAGGGTAACGCGACGTTCTTCGTGTCGCATCGCCACGCCGACGCCCTGCTGCAATCGCAGCGCGACTTCTCGGGCTGCTCGCTGGGCGCATCCGATCCGGGCTTCGCCTGCTCGGGTTCCGGCACCTCGATCGCCCGCGTCGGCACGTTCACGCCGGATGCGAACGGCAATCCGCGCAAGTACGTGTCGGCCACCGACGCCTACAACTTCGGCCCGCTGAACTTCTTCCAGCGCCCGTCGGACGAGTACAACGTCAACTCGATGCTGCATTACGACATCAACGAGAACGCGCGCCTGTACAGCGAATTCAACTTCCACAACTACACGACCGACGCCCAGATCGCGCCGGGCGGCATCTTCTACGGCCAGCAGGCGACGATCGGCTACGACAACCCGCTGCTGAACGATGCCTGGAAGGCTGCGCTGGGCCTGAAGGCGCCGGGCGACACCGCCACCTTCTCCGTCGGCAAGCGCAACGTCGAAGGCGGCCCGCGCTCGACCAACATCAACGACTCGTCGTTCCGCGAAGTGCTGGGCGTGAAAGGCATGATCGGCGACTGGTCGTACGACGTGTTCGGCCAGTTCGCACGCGTCAACCACAGCGACCGCGCGACGGGCTACTTCTCGACCCGCCTGATCGCCAACGCGCTTGACGTCGTCGCCGACCCGACCACGGGCAAGGCCGTATGCCGCTCCGTCGTCAACGGTTCCGACCCGAACTGCGTGCCGTACAACCTGTACAAGCAGGGCGGCGTCACCCAGGCCGCGCTGGACTACCTGAACGCCACCGGCTCGAACGGCGGCTTCACGCAGCAATCCGTGTTCGGCCTGAACTTCGGCACCGACCTGACCCGCTTCGGCCTGAAGCTGCCGACCGCCGAAAGCGGCGCCGGCGTGTCGTTCGGCTACGAGCAGCGCATGGAGAAGCTGTCGTTCCAGCCCGACTACGAAAACCAGACGGGCGACCTGTCCGGCGCCGGCGGCGCCTCCCCGGCCGTCACGGGTGCGTACAACGTGAAGGAAGCCTTCGGCGAATTCAAGCTGCCGCTGCTGGACAACATGCCCTTCTCGAAGCACATGGACCTGTCCGGCTCGTACCGCCGTTCGAACTACAGCACGGACGCGAAGACCAACACGTTCGGCCTGGGCCTCGACTGGCAGCCGATCGACCAGGTGCGCGTGCGCGGTTCCGCCCAGCGCGCCGTCCGTGCGCCGAACATCTATGAACTGTACACGCCGCAAGCCGTGGTGCTGGCCGGTCCGAACGACGACCCGTGCGGCGGCGAGAGCCCGAAAGCCACGCAAGCCCAGTGCGCCAACACGGGCCTGCCGGCTTCGCTGTACGGCAAGGTCGCGGAAAACTCGACCAACCAGTACAACGGCCGTACCGGCGGCAACCCGAACGTCAAGCCGGAAACCGCGAACACGTACACGATCGGTATCGTGATCGAGCCGATCAAGAACCTGACCATCACGCTGGACGCATTCAAGCTGAAGATCAAGGACGCGATCCAGGCCGTCAACGCCCAGAGCGTGTTCACGCAATGCCTGCAGACCGGCAATGCGCTGTACTGCAACATGATCCACCGCGACTCGCTGGGCTCGCTGTGGCTGCTGCCGACCGGCTACGTCGAAGCGGGCACCACGAACATCGGTTCGCAGGGCACCTCGGGCCTGGACGTGGGCGCCAGCTACCGCACCCGCCTGCCGCAGAGCTACGGCAACCTGGACTTCACGCTGAACGGCACCTACCTGAAGAGCTACACGGTGGAAAATCTGCCGGGCACGGGCAGCTACGACTGCGCCGGCCTGTACGGCCCGACCTGCGGCATTTCCGCGCCGGCGATGCCGAAATGGCGCCACAAGCTGCGCACGACCTGGTCGAGCCCGTACAACATGGACTTGTCGCTCACCTGGCGCTACATCGACCGCGTGAAAAACGACATGCTCGATTCCAACTCGCAGCTGGCCGGCGAGCTGGACACGCAGCGCGACGCGTACCTGGCTTCGCGCAGCTACTTCGACCTGAACGGCGTGTACCGCTTTAACCGCCACCTGGCCCTGAGCTTCGGCGTCAACAACCTGCTCGACAAGGATCCGCCGATCGCGTCGTCCAGCTCGGTGACGGGTAGCTACGGCAACGGCAACACGTTCCCGCAGGTGTACGATGCATACGGCCGCTTCATCTACGCCAACGTGACCTACCGCTTCTGATCGCCTGATCCGAAGCCGTAAAAAAACCGCCGCCGGCTGCGAGGCCGGCGGCGGTTTTCTTTTTGGAGATTGTAGCCGTAGGGTGGGCGGCCTCCGCCCACGCGTGACGCCAACACAATGCGAACGTCACGCGTGGGCACGGGGTGCCCACCCTACAGCCCGAAGCTGCCCTCGTCCTGCGAGAACGCGTTCATGCCGGCGCTCATCGCCGTCACCAGCGCGCGCTCGGGACCCGTCAGGTGCGGATGCCAGATGTCGAACATCAGGATCGCGCGCGGCAACCCGCTGTCGTTCCACGCCTCGTGTTCGATGGTGTCGTCGAACACCCACGCCTTCCCTTCTTCCCACGCACGCACGTCGTTGCCGACGCGGAAACCGCAGCCCGGCGGCACGACGAGCGGCACGTGCGTCACGAGGCGCACGTTGCTGACGCCGCAGTGCGGCGGGATGCGCGTCTTCGGCTTGAGCACGGAAAACATCGCGACGGGCGTGCGGCCCGGCTGGTCGGGCTGCGGCGCACCGGCCAGCAACGCCATCGTGCGCGGGCAGCGCTGCGCGTTCGCGTCGTTGACCTTGCCTGCCTCGACGAGGTGGAAGGCGCTCCAGCGCAGCGAGTTGTTCAGCTCGGCCCACTGGCGCAGCGGCTGGTCCTCGCCGTACTGCATGTAGGGCGTAAAGCCTGAATCGCCGGCTTGCGCGGCCAGGAATTCCGCGCGGATCGCGTCCGTCTCGCGCTCGAAGGCGTCGAGCCACGGAAAGTCCTTGCGGTCGAAGAAGGTGATGGGCGCGAGGCCCTGGAAGTGGAACAGCGCGGGCTGCGGCTCGTAGCGGCGCTTGCGGCCCAGCATGATGGCCAGCGATTCCGTGAAACGCTGCACGCGCTCGCCCTGCAGGTCGCGCAGCAGCGGCGCCATGTGGTCGTCGAGGAAGCGGCCGAAGTCGGTATCGTACTGCTCGCGGTAGGCCTGCGCTTCCTGCACCGCCGGGCGCAGCTCGGGCGGCAGCTGCTGCAACGGCGGCGCCACCGCGGCGACGGCGCCGTGCGCGCGCGCGGCCGCGTGGCGCTTGCCCTGGCGCGTCAGCAGGCCGGCGCGCAGGATGAGGGCAACGAGGTCGGTCGGCTCCAGCACGAGCGCGCGCCGGATCGCTTCTTCCTCGCGCGCCTCGTCCCGCTGCGCCATGCAGACGACGGCGAGATTGATCCACTGCTGCTTGTCGCGCCCGTCGGCCGCGACGAGCCGCTCGAGCAGCGCCCGCGCCTCCGGCAGCGCGCCGGACCGGTAATGCAGTTGCGCCATGCCGAGCAGCGCCGGACCGTGCGTCGGCACCTGTTCCAGGATGCGCTGCCACAGCTGCGCCGCCAGGCGTGGATTGGCGCCCTTCAGTGCGGCCTGGGCCGCGCGTTCCCAGGCGGCGATTTCACCTTCGTTGGAAGCCATGCCGTTCCTTCAAGTATGTACATGTACATACCGATTCTGGAGTGACGGCTTCCGGTTGGCAAGAACTATGTTAGGCGTCGTCGCGCAGGCGGCGCGCGCGCACGCTGGCCGCGAGGTTTTCCAGCACGGCGATGCTCGTCTCCCAGTCGATGCAGCCGTCGGTGACGGACTGGCCGTACGTCAGTTCCTGGCCCGGCACGAGGTCCTGGCGGCCGCCGACGAGGTGCGATTCGACCATCACGCCGACGATGCGGGTGTCGCCCGCCGCGATCTGGCTGCCGATGTCGGCGCACACGGGCACCTGGTTCTGCGGGTTCTTGCTGCTGTTGGCGTGCGACGCGTCGATCATCAGGCGGCTCGCGAGACCGTTGGCGGCGAGCTGCTTGCAGGCGTCCTCGACGCTGGCCGCGTCATAGTTCGGCGCCTTGCCGCCACGCAGGATGATGTGGCAGTCCTCGTTGCCCGCGGTCGACACGATCGCCGAGTGGCCACCCTTCGTCACGGACAGGAAGTGGTGCGGCTGCGACGCCGCCTTGATCGCATCGGCCGCGATCTTGATGTTGCCGTCGGTGCCGTTCTTGAAGCCGACCGGACACGACAGGCCGGAGGCCAGCTCGCGGTGCACCTGCGATTCGGTCGTACGGGCGCCGATCGCGCCCCAGCTGATCAGGTCGGCGATGTATTGCGGGCTGATCACGTCGAGGAATTCGGTGCCGGCCGGCAGGCCCAGTTCATTGATGTCGCGCAGCAGTTCGCGCGCCATGCGCAGGCCGTCGTTGATGCGGAAGCTGTTGTCCATGTACGGGTCGTTGATCATGCCCTTCCAGCCGACCGTCGTGCGGGGCTTCTCGAAGTACACGCGCATGATCACTTCCAGTTCGCCGGCGAAGCGGTGGCGCTGCTCGACGAGGCGGCGGGCATATTCCATCGCGGCTTTCGGATCGTGGATCGAGCACGGGCCGATCACGACCATCAGGCGGTCGTCCTGGCCGTGTAGGATGCGATGCAGCGCCACGCGCGCCTGCGACGCGACCTGTTCCGCTTCCGGGGTCACCGGGAATTCGCGGATCAGGTGCGAGGGCGGCGTCAGTTCCTTCATTTCGCGGATGCGTAAGTCGTCGGTACGTGGCATTGCTGTTCTCCGTTCTGATCTGATTGGTAAATTCTGGGCCGAAAAAAAAAGACCGCCAGCTCGGCGGTCTTTTGGATTTTTGTGTCGGACTCTGTTCTGTTGCTGCGTGAACCTGCCGCTACTCCACCGCCGTTGGGCTGGAATGGCTAAACCAAAAATGAAAGGTAAAGAAAACGGCGTGGCGCATGGGAGGTTCCGAAGTAGTCGATTGACTATAACAACATTGCATCGACGTTGGCAAGACTTTATTTGCCCTGCGATCTGTCGGTTACGGTTGCCTATACAGGCGATCGGTTGCGTCAATCCGACACCCTTTTCCACTGTACCGGACACGCTTGAGAGATGTCAGTTGCCCCTTTATGCAAGATGCAAAAGTCGCAGCGAGCCCCGGCCACATGCACACCGGGTCGACCATCCCTCATCGTACATGGAGTCTGGACATGACTGAAACCCCGATATCCCGAGCGATCCGACGCCTGTTCGCGGGCGGGGGCGCCATCGGCCTCGCGATCCTCGCCCTGCCGGCGCCGGCCCAGGAAGTGGCGCCCAAGCCGGTCCCGCGCGTCGAAATCACCGGCTCGAACATCCGCCGCTCCGAAGCCGAAACCGCGTCCTCGGTCATCACCGTCAACCGCGCCGACATCGAGCGTTCCGGCAAGGGCACCGTGGCGGAGCTGCTGCAGACGCTAGCCGTCGACAACCAGGGATCCGTGCCGACGACCTTCGGCAACGGCTTCGCCGCCGGCGCCTCGGGCATCTCGCTGCGCGGCCTGGGCGCGGCGTCCACGCTCGTGCTGCTGAACGGCCGCCGCATGGCCCCGTACGGCCTCGCCGACGACGGACAGAAGCAGTTCACGGACCTGAACGTGATCCCGACGGATGCCGTCGAGCGGGTCGAGATCCTCAAGGACGGCGCCTCCGCCATCTACGGTTCGGACGCCATCGCCGGCGTCGTCAACATCATCCTGCGCCGCGACTTCCAGGGCAACACGGTGCGCTTTTCGCGCGGCGCCAGCGGCGACTGGGACGGCAAGCGCATGAACGTCGCCTTCACCAAGGGCGTCGGCAGCCTCGACAACGACCGCTACAACGTCCTGTTCAGCATCGAGTACAAGAAGTTCGACGAGATCCGGTACCGCGACCGCGCCGACCGCGCCTGGATCGGCCGCAACGACCTGCGCCAGTGGGGCTATTCGGCCGACCAGGCGCTCGGCGGCACCGGCGCCATCCTGCCCGGCACCGGCACGGCCGGCAACGCCATCAACGGCAACGTGCGCAATCCGGCCGATCCGACCAATTACTACAACCGCGGCAACCTGGCCGGCTCCGGTTTCACGCGCACCTTCCCCGGCGCGGCGTGCTCGAACTTCACGAACCACCCGCAGGGCGATCCCGGCGGCGGCTGCCTGATCGACGCCTCGCAGCTCTACAGCCAGATCGAGCCGAAGCAGGAAAACCTGAGCTTCTTCCTGCGCGGCACGTACCAGCTGGACCCGGCAATCCAGCTGTACAGCGAGCTCAACTGGTACACGAGCCAGACGGATTCTTCCACGACGCCCTCGTCCGTCAACGCCTCCGTCGGCTTCCCCGGCGGGCCCGTCAACAATGCCGTCGTCCAGCTGGGTGATGCCCATCCGGACAACCCGTATGTCGGCACGGCCGCGCGCGTGCGCTACCTGGCGGCGGACGTCGGCCCGCGCGTCTCGAACATCGACTCCAACTTCCTGCGCTGGCTGGGCGGCGCCAAGGGCACGCACTACGGCTGGGACTGGGACTCGTCCCTGCTGTTCTCGCACAACCACGTCAACAACACGCAGAACGGCTACCTGCAGCGCGACGTCGCGTTCGCCCTGCTGAACCCGACCACCGCCAACGTCGCGGCGGCGGCGGCAAACAGCCCCGCCTATGCGGCGCTGCCGCCGGGCACATTCTGGCGCATTGCCGAAAACGCGGGCCTCAATTCACCCGCGGTGTACGCCGCCCTGTCGCCGACCATCGGCAACAAGGCCAACACGAAAGTCGCGCAGGCCGACTTCAAGGCCACGCGCGAGTTCAGCGGCATTCCCTGGCTGGCGGGCAACCTGGGGCTGGCGCTGGGCACGGAGTTCCGCCACGAGATGACGGAACTGCAGCCCACCACGGGCACGGAGCGCGGCAATATCATCGGCCTGGGCTATTCCGCCTATTCCGGCGCCCGCAACGTGTTCGCGCTGTACGGCGAAGGCCTGGCCCCGCTGCCGTTCAACGTGGAAGCGTCGGCCGCCCTGCGCTACGACCACTTCACCGACGTCGGCAGTTCGTACACGCCGAAGTTCGGCCTGAAGTGGACGCCGGTGCGCCAGTTCGCGCTGCGCGGCACGTTCGCGCGGGGCTTCCGCGCGCCGAGCCCGGCCGAGAACGGCGTCGGCGGCCTGGCCGCGTACTCCACCGCGTCCGACCCCGTGCGCTGCGCGCTGGGCGTGACGAACGCCTGCAACCCGGCATCGGTGGCGCTGATCACGTCGCCGAACCCGAACCTGTCGCCGGAACGGTCGAAGAGCTACACGCTGGGCGTCATCTGGGACCCGCTGCCGCGCACGAGCATCTCGGTCGACTACTGGAAGATCAAGCGCAAGAACGAGATCAACCAGGAACAGGTCGACGCCGCCATCGCCGCCGGCCACGTGGCGCGCGACCCGGGCAGCGTGAGCGGGATTCCGGGCGATCCGGGCCAGATCACGGCCGTGCTGACCCGCTACGTCAACTCCGCCCAGAGCAAGGTGCGCGGCCTCGACGTGGACGCGCGCTACAACCACCGCCTGCCCGAGGCGTGGGGCAACGCCACGTTCGACGTCAAGTACACGCACATCTTCGAATGGCTGCGCACCGAACAGGACGGCACGTCGCGCGAATTCGCGGGCACGCACGGCAACTGCGACGTGACGAACTGCACGGGCACGCCGGCCGACCGGGTCAACATGCGGTTCGGCTGGGACCGCGACAACCTGCGCGTGTCGGCCAACGTGAACTACCGCGGCGTGCTGGAAAACCGCTTCTTCCGGGGCGACCCGAGCGGTTGCGCCGTCACGTTCGCCAGCGGCGCCGACGCGCCGAACGGTTGCGAACTGGCGTCGTTCACGACGGTCGACCTGGTGGTGCGCTGGAAGCCGCAGCAGCGCTTGGAAGTGTTCGGCTCGGTCCAGAACCTGTTCGACAAGATCGCGCCGCTCGATCCGCTGACCTATGGCGCGCAGGCGTACAACCCGCTCGATTACGAAGGCGCACGCGGGCGCTACTACACGCTGGGGGCGCGCTACTCGTTCTGAGCGCCGGGGCGCGGCGATCGATTCGCGTGCTCCGCCAGGCGCAGCATCTTCGTCAGTGTCAGCATGGTC
The DNA here is from genome assembly GCA_045810485.1 of Massilia sp. Taxonomy (GTDB): domain Bacteria; phylum Pseudomonadota; class Gammaproteobacteria; order Burkholderiales; family Burkholderiaceae_D; genus Telluria. The sequence goes on from JBJMVU010000075.1 coordinate 20,404, forward strand.
AGCTCGATCGCGCGCGCCTCGTCAACCTCCGGAACGTCGGCGGCGGCCCGTTCCGGATCGGTGACGAACAGCCCGCCGACGACGATCGCCGGCCATTTGCTGATGCCCAGGCGTTCCTGCAACTGGCGGGCTGCGGCCATCTCTTTCTCGGCCTCCGGCGACTTGAACAAGGCGTCCAGTTCATTCGCCTCCATGCCCGCCTTCTTCATGAATGCACCGATACCCCGCTCGCTGCGCAACAAATTGCCTTCCTCATGAAACGCCTGGAAGATCTTCTGGTGATGCGCTTCTTCGAGGCGCCTGGCCTGGAGCGCAAAGAAAAGCCGCTGGTGCAGCTCGAATCCCCGCGTCTCGACGTGCACGCGCCTGAACCTGATACGGCCCGCGTTGGACTTGCGCCAGGTGTCGAGCACGGGATCGAGCCTGTAGCAATGGGGACAGGAATAGGCAAAAAACTCGATGACTTCGATCTGTCCCGACGGTGGCGAGGGCTGGTTCTTCAGGCGCGTGAAATGCCGCCCCTCGACCTGGGCCAGCGCCGCCCCCTGGCCCGCCAGCATCACCAGGAACAGCAGGAAGCGCATCATCGTGTTAGGCGTCATGGCTGGACTAGAAAGTATATTTGAGGCGGACCGAGACCACGGATGCCACCGGGCTCAAGGCGAATTCGGTATCGTGCCTGCCGTACATCCTGACCGCGGAGAGGGACAGGCTCGTATGGCTTCCAATGAGGTAACCCGCGGAGGCATAGGCGGTCCCGCTCCTGTCGGCCAGGCTGGCGTACACCCCGGCGCCGGCCGAGAACGCATCGATCGTGTGATCGACATTCACGCTCAGGTACCGCCTCCGCGCGCCGCGCGTTTGCAGGATCGACGCGATGGCGGCCTTGTTCGCGCCGACCAGCCCGACCGGGCCCGGCTGGCTGTCGAGATAGTGCAGCAAGCCGATCGTCTTCCCGAACTGCGCATCGGACTGTCCGCGGCGGTCATGGATGTACTCCACTTGCAGCTTGGGCAGATCCCTGGGCGTAACAATGAATCCCACGGCAGCCCGGGGATAGGCGACGTCGTCATCCGCCCGGAACGATCCGACGAGGGTCGACGGATTGGTGGCGACGCGGGGATGGTCGACAATGGATTGCGCGAGAACGGGCCGGGCGGTGCCCCTGGCCGTGTAAAACGACCCGTACACGCTCGCATAGTCGGCAAGCGTCGCGCTGAACGTCCCGCCGAACCCGAGCGATTCGCTCGAGGCGCGGCGCACCACCAGCGAGAGGCTGGCGTTCGGCATTTCATACCCGTAGCGCACCAGCCATTGGCGGATGCCGCGATTGTAGCCGTCCGGTGCGACGCCGAAGTCGTCGCTGTAGATGCCCGTCAGCGACGTGGTCTCGTTCGCCCACGACAGGACGGCCATCGGCAGGCCTTCGGCGCGTCCGGCCGAGTCCGTCGGGTCCGACAGGTCGACCTGTTTCTGGAAGAAGCCCAGCGGCTGGCCGACGTACGACTGGTCGAGCGAGAACAGGCGCTTGCCGACGGAGAGCGTGACGTTCTCATCGAGCTGGAACGTTCGCGCGAGCTCTTGCAGCACCACCTTTTTTTTGGTGGCCGGTTGCGCGCCGGACGTGTCCGACACCTGGCTGCGGACCCGGAATGTCGTGCCTTGAAACGCGCCCTCCAGCAGCAGTGCGACGCTGGAGGAGCGGTCGGCGATGCCGAGAAAATTATCGCGATTGACCGCGTCCGTTCTCGGCGTGGTGTCGACATGGTCGCCCATGACGAACCCGCCGAGCCAGTCGTCGGCGGCGACGGCCGCCACGGGCGCCGCTGCGGAAACGGCGATGACGAAGACGCCGAGGGCGTGTCGCGCGTGACGCATGCCCTGTTTATTCCAGCGACCTGGGGTTGAACATGCTTGCCGGGAATTTGGCGGGCTTGATCGATTCGTAGGTCACCGCCGTTTCCAGGCGCGTGTTGATGACGTCGATATAGCGCGCGGCCGGCGGCAGGTTCTTTTGCGGCGGTTCGAACCTGACGAGTTTCGCCTGCTTGCCGCTGGCCAGGAACAGTTCGGCGCTGACGGCTTCATAGCCTTCCCGTCCGCGTCGCGCCGTGAGCAGGATTCTGGCGTAGGTGGCGAATTCGCTCTTGCTCCGCAACTCCAGCACGACGCAGTTCTCGTCCCTGCATTTGTCCTGCACGGTGTCGGGCCTGGCGGCGTCGTAGTCCTCGGCGAAATGGAGCCGCGAAATGTCGCCGATCGAGGCCTGGCCGCGCAAGGTTTGCAGCGGCGTCATCCGGATCGCACGCTTCGTACGCGGTGCATAGAAAAAAATCCCGCTCGACGTCGTCAAGAACTTTTGCCCGCGCTGGTCGGCATTGCGCGCCTCGACCAGGACCTGGTTGTCCCCATTGGCCTTGACGACGTAGCGCCCGGGTTCCTGGGCATCGCCGTCCTTGAACGGTGCGATCACGAGTTCGGCCTCGAATCCGCCGGACGGCAATCTGCGCTGGTCGATCTGGCGCACGATGTCGTGGGGCGAGAGGTCGGCGGCGTAACCCGCGGCGGTGTGGGCGGCCAGGAAAACCGGCGCCAGCCAACGAAGCATATCGAGTGTATTCATGGGTCAGTGAAAATCGGTCAAGGCCTGCACGACGGGCATCCTGGAAATGCGCCGGCTGATCACGAGGGCGGCCGCCATCGCAATGACGGGCAAGGCGGCGAGGATCGCCGCGGCGTATTCGGGTACCCACAGCAGGCGCAGCGGAACGCCGACGTTGCGTCCGGGCGGTGGCGGCAGGGTCACGCCGACCGTGCCGACGAACCAGGAGAACAGGCCCGCGAGCGCCAGCCCGAGGACGACGCCGATCCCCCCCTGCATCAGCCCTTCGATAGTGAACAGCATGCGGATCGTCGCGGCGGCCAGTCCGATCGCCCGCATCGTGCCGATCTCTTTCGACCGCTCGAAGATATTCGTCAGCGTCATGGTCGACACACCGAGGAACACCACGATGCAAATGATGACGCCGAAGACGATGAACTGGTTCTTGTACAGCGTGAGGACCTGCTCGAAGATGGGCACCAGGGTGCGCCAGTCGCGCACGTCCGCTTTGCCGCGCAACGTCGTGGTCAGCGCGTCGCGCACGGCCGCCGTGTCCCCGGTGTCCTTGAGCAGGACGACGAGCCGCGAGATTTTTTTCGTGCGCAGCAAATCCTGCGCCGCCGTCAGCGGCACCTGCAGCACATACAGGTCGGATTCGGGATTGCCGGTCGCGGTAATCCCGGCGACCGTGACGTCGATCGCATTGATGCTGCCGAATACGGTACTCGTCATCAAGGTCACGGTGTCGCCGGGCTTGACGCCGAGACGGCGCGCCATTTCCTGGCCCAGCACGGCGCTGTACGCCGCATCATCGCCGCCGCGCAACGCGTCGCCGGACTTGATGTTCTGGAAGATGCCGAATGCCTGCCGCTCCTTGTTCGGATCCGTGCCGGTCCCCTGGAATGTCAGGGTGCGCTGTCCGCTCGAGACCAGGCCGGCGAACGCCAGGCGCGGCACGATGCGCCTGACCCGGTTGTCGCCCGCCAGGACGCGCTGGATCCCGTCGCG
>JBJMVU010000076.1:0-4303 GCA_045810485.1 Massilia sp.
CCTTCTGTTCCTTCAGCAGTTCCTGGAGGCGGTCCATCAGCTTGTCGTAGCCGAGCTTTTGCAGCTCCGCCTTCTGCTCGGGCGTCAGCTCGCGCTCCAGCCGCTTGATCAGCCAATCCAAAGGGATGTCCGCCTTCGCATCGAACACCGTCTCGATGCCCTTGAAGAAGGCGCCGAACGCTCGGTCGAACTTGTCGAAATGGGCTTCGTCCTTCACCAGCGTCAGGCGCGCGAGATAATAAAACTCGTCGAGCGACGGCGCGATCACCTGCTTTTGCAGCGCTTCCAGCAGCGTGAGGAATTCCTTGATCGAGACGGGGACCTTCGCGTCGCGCAGGGTGAAGAAGAAGTCGATCAGCATCGCGTCCTTACTCCGCGTGGCGCGTGAGGCGATCGTGCAGGTGCGACTTGATCTCGTGCCATTCGCCGCGCACGATGCTGTACATGACCGTGTCGCGCACGGTGCCGTCACGGCGCGGCGCATGGTGGCGCAGCACGCCATCCTTCTTCGCGCCCAATCTCTCGATGGCGGCCTGCGACGCATAATTAAAATTATCGGTGCGCAGGCCGACGACGGCGCAGCCCAGCGTGTCGAATGCGTGCGACAGCAGCAGGAGCTTGCAGCTCGTGTTGACGTGGCTGCGCTGGCGGCTCTTCGCATACCAGGTGTAGCCGATCTCCACGCGGTCGATCGCGGGCATGATGTCGTGGTAGCTGGTCGTGCCGATCACGGTGTCGCTGGACGCGTCGACGACGGCGAAGGCCACGCGGTTACCCATCTCCAGCGCCGTGCGGACATAGGCTTCCGTGTCCTGCGGCTCGGGCACGGACGTGATGCGCAGGTTCCACAATTCGCCGTCGCCTGCCGCCGCGCGCAGGCCGTCCAGGTGGTGCAGCCCAAGCGGCTCCAGGCGCACGCCGTTGAATTCGAGGGTGACGGGATCGACGTGGATCATCGGTTGTGCCTCGCCATCGTCACCAGGCGTTCGAACAGGCTGACGTCCTGCTCGTTCTTCAGCAGGGCGCCCGCGAGCGGCGGCACGATCGCCTTGCCGTCCTGGCTGCGCAGGACCTCGGCCGGGATGTCCTCGGCCAGCAGGAGCTTCAGCCAGTCGAGGAATTCCGACGTCGACGGCTTTTTCTTCAGGCCCGGCACGTCGCGCAGTTCGTAAAAACTCTGCAGCGCGGCGGACAAGAGGTCGGCCTTCAGGGTCGGGTAGTGGACCTTCACGATCTCCGCCATCGTGTCGCGGTCGGGGAATTTAATGTAGTGGAAGAAGCAGCGGCGCAGGAAGGCGTCCGGCAGATCCTTCTCGTTGTTCGACGTGATGACGACGAGGGGGCGGTGCTTCGCCACGACCATCTCGCGCGTCTCGTACACGTAGAACTCCATGCGGTCCAGTTCCCGCAGCAGGTCGTTCGGGAATTCGATGTCGGCCTTGTCGATCTCGTCGATCAGCAGCACGACCGGCTCGGGCGCCGTGAACGCCTGCCACAGCACGCCCTTGACGATGTAGTTATGAATGTCGCGCACGCGCTCGTCGCCCAGCTGCGAATCGCGCAGGCGCGAGACGGCGTCGTATTCGTACAGGCCCTGCTGGGCCTTCGTCGTGGACTTGATGTGCCACTGCAGCAGCGGCATGTCCAGCGCGGCCGCGACCTCTTCGGCCAGCATCGTCTTGCCGGTGCCGGGTTCGCCCTTGATCAGCAGGGGCCGGGCGAGGGTGAGGGCGGCGTTGACCGCCAGTTTCAGGTCGGCGGTGGCGACGTAGTTGTCGCTGCCTTCGAAGCGTCGGGGTGCGTGCATGGGCCTGGATGATTGGTAGGGAAATGCCAACGAGTATATGCCAGAACGCCGGGGCGGGCAGGGCGTCCATGCTGCGCTGCCCAATGGACTCGACTATATTCTTCGGATAGAATCGATTGGATCGTGGCAAAAATGCCATTGCAGTTGCAGTACCGGGGGTCTAGAAAACCTGCTGCCGCCGCACGGGTCGCAAGGCGCCCTATCGATTCAACCCAACGATAGGTCATCCATGAAAATTTCAACAGCTTTACTCGTGCTAGCAGCCGGCGCCTCGATGGCCGGTACGGCCGGCGCAGCCGACATCGTCGGCAATCCCAATGCAGCACCCAACAAGATCGAAATGTGTATCGGCTGCCACGGCATCCCCGAATACAAGGGCACGTTCCCTGAAGTCTATCGCGTACCGAAGATCGGCGGACAGTCGGCGAAGTACATCGAAGCAGCGCTGCAGGCATACAAGAAAGGCGACCGCAACCACCCGTCCATGCGTGGTATCGCGGTCAGCCTGTCCGACCAGGACATCGCCGACATCGCCGCCTATTATTCGAAACAGACCCCGTCCAAGTAAGGAGCGCGCCATGAATAAACTGATCGTCGCGCTGACCCTGGGCGCCGCCTCGCTGGCCCTGTCCGGCCAGGCGCTGGCCTCGGGCAATGCCGCCAACGGCGCCGAGCTGGCGAAAAAATACAACTGCGCGTCCTGCCACGGCGCCGACTACAAGACCCCGATCGATCCCAGCTATCCGAAGCTGGCCGGCCAGCATGCCGACTACCTCGTGCACGCGCTGACCGCGTACAAGCGCGGCAACAAAGCCGCCAACGGTCGCAACAACCCGATCATGGCCGGCATGGCCCAGCCGTTGTCCGATCGCGACATGGCCGACATCGCCGCCTACCTGCAAGACCTGCCCGCGGCGCTCGTCACGAAGCGCTGACGGCCGCGGGCCGTTACAATAACGGCTTCTTCGGTTTGTCCGAATCCCTCCAGCCGCATGCCGGCCGGGGGGATTTTGTTTTTTGGAGCTCCGCCGTGCCCGACGTATCCCCTTCCCACATCAAGACCAACGTATTGAGCGGCTTGACGGTCGCGCTGGCGCTGGTTCCCGAGGCCATCGCCTTCGCCCTCGTGGCCCACGTGTCGCCGCTGACCGGCCTGTATGCCGCCGTGCTGGTGTCGTTCATCACCTCCGCGTTCGGCGGCCGCCCTGGCATGATTTCCGGCGCGGCCGGGGCGCTGGCCGTCGTCATGGTCGCGCTGGTCGTCCAGCACGGCGCGCAATACCTGTTCGCCGCCATCGTGCTGATGGGCGTGCTGCAAATGCTGTTCGCGGCCGCGCGGCTGGGTAAATTCATCCGCATGGTGCCGCATCCCGTGATGCTCGGCTTCGTCAACGGCCTGGCGATCGTGATCTTCGTCGCGCAGTTCGAACACTTCAAGGCGGGCGGCGGCTGGATGGCGGGGCCGCAGCTGTGGACGATGCTGGGCCTCGTCGCGCTGACGATGGCGATCATCTACGTCACGCCGCGCATCACGACAGCCGTGCCGGCCACGCTGGTCGGCATCCTCGCCGTCGCGCTGCTCGCGCATTTCGGCGGCATCGAGACCAGGACCGTGGGCGACCTCGGCTCCATCGCTGGCGGACTGCCGGCGCTGCGCGTGCCGGACGTGCCGTTCGACCTGCGGACGTTGAAGATCGTGTTCCCGTACTCGCTGGTGCTGGCGGGCGTGGGCCTGATCGAGACGCTGCTGACGCTCACCCTGATCGACGAGATCACGGACACCCGCGGCCAGCCGAACCGCGAAAGCCTGGCGCAGGGCGTGGCCAACGTCGTCACCGGTTTCTTCGGCGGCATGGGCGGCTGCGCGATGATCGGCCAGAGCATGATCAATGTGGGGAACGGTGCGCGCGGGCGCCTGTCCGGTATCTGCGCGTCGCTGTTCCTGCTGTCGTTCATCCTGTTCGGCGCGAGCGTGATCGAGCGGATTCCGCTCGCCGCGCTGATCGGCGTGATGCTCGTCGTGTGCGAAAAGACCTTCGAGTGGGGCACGTTCCGCCTGTTCGGCAAAGTGCCGCGCGCCGACGCGCTCGTGGTCGTGCTGGTGGCCGGCGTGACGCTCGTCTTCAACCTGGCGACCGCGGTGCTGGTGGGCGTGATCGTCTCCGCACTCGTGTTCGCGTGGCAGCACGCGAAGCAGATCCACGTCGCGACAGCGCAGGACGCGAACGGCTGGAAAGTCTATGAACTGGAGGGGACGCTGTTCTTCGCGTCGGTGGCCGGTTTCCAGGCGCTGTTCGCGCCGAAGGACGATCCGCAGGACGTCGTGGTCGAATTCCGCCGCGCACGCGTCGCCGACCACTCGGCGATCCAGGCCATCGACGGCCTGGCGGAACGTTACCGCGCGCTCGGCAAACGGCTGCATCTGCGCCACCTGAGCCCGGACTGCCGCGCGCTGCTCGAGCGCGCGAAGGACAGGATCGAAGTGAACCTGCCCGA
>JBJMVU010000077.1:0-12932 GCA_045810485.1 Massilia sp.
AAGCGCACAGCGTCTCGGGCCTGAAAGGCTCGCCGCCGGGCTACGTCGGCTATGGCGAGGGCGGCGTGCTGACGGAAGCCGTGCGGCGCAACCCGTACAGCGTCGTGCTGCTCGACGAAGTGGAGAAGGCGCACCCGGACGTGCTGGAGCTGTTCTTCCAGGTGTTCGACAAGGGCGTGCTGGACGACGCGGAAGGCCGCGAAGTGGACTTCCGCAACACGATCATCATCCTCACGTCGAACGTGGCGTCGAGCACCCTGATGCAGGCTTGCCTGAACAAGGCGCCGGAGGAGGTGCCGGCGGCGGACGAACTGGAAGCGCTGATCCGCCCGGCGCTGATGAAGCAGTTCAAGCCGGCGTTCCTGGGCCGCCTGAAGGTCGTGCCGTTCTATCCGATCCCGGACGACGTGCTGGCGGAGATCATCGAACTCAAGCTGGGACGCATCGGCAAGCGCGTGGCGGCGAACCACAAGGCGGCGTTCGCGTACGGTGAGTCGCTCGTGGATGCCGTGCTGGCCCGCTGCACGGAAGTCGATTCCGGCGCGCGCAACGTCGACAACATCCTCAACGGCACGCTGTTGCCGCAGATCGCCGAGGCCGTGCTGGCGCGCATGGCGGAGGGGGCCGCCATCGAGCGCATCGACGTGGGCGCCGACGGGAATGGGGACTTCACGTACGCGATCGCGTAAGTCGAACCGATCGATATCGATAACAAACGACGCGTGGACGGCGTGGGGGCAGGCCGTTCCACGCCGCGCATTTTTCAGCTCGTGTTAGCGATAACGCCCGTCTCCACCGTCTCTTTTCCGCGTCACCGGTAAAAATCATAACGCCGATTGGTGGCTTTGATTACTCGGCGAACTCCTATAATCCACTCACATTGTTATCGATATCTAAAACGGCGGCCGGCGTGCTGGCACGCCGTGACACCAACGAAACAATACAACAACGAGTCCATTCAGGATTACTTGGAGGAGAAGAAGATGCACCAAAAATATTACACCGTTCCGCGCATGACCCTTGTCGCACTGGCCCTGTCCCAGGCCTTTGCCTCGCAGGCGATGGCGCAGCAGGCGCCGGCCGACAGCAATACCGTCGTCGTCACGGGCATCCGCGCCAGCGCGCAATCGTCGTTGGCCATCAAGCGGAACTCGATGGAAGTCGTCGACTCGATCACGGCGGAAGACATCGGCAAACTGCCGGATCCGAACGTGGAAGAGACGCTGACCCGCGTGCCGGGCGTGCAGGGCTACCGTTACGGCGGCGAAGGCGCGTCGCCGTCCGGCAACGGTTCCGGCCTGACCATCCGGGGCCTGTCCGGCCAGACGGCCTCGCAAGTCAACGGCCGCGCCTACTTCACGGCCGGCTCGCGCGAGTTCAACCTCGAGGACGCGATTCCGGGCATGATCGCCGGCGTGGACGTCTACAAGAATCCGTCCGCCGAACACATCGAGGGCGGCATCGGCGGCCTGGTGAATATCCGTACGCGCAAACCGTCCGATTTCAAGGGCCCGACGGCCACGATCAGCACCAATGCGCGCTACAACGACCTGGCCAAGAAAGTCGACCCCGAACTGTTCGGCCTGTTTGCCAACCGCTACGACCTGGGCGGCGGCTCGCGCATCGGCGTGATGGCCGCGTTCGCGTTCCAGAAGAGCACGGGCCGTTCCGACAGCAATCCGGCCAACCGAGGTCCGGACTTCCGCCGCGTGATCGGTGCCGATACCGCCGAGTATGCGCAACTGGCGGCGGCCAACACGGGCAACGATCCGTCCAAGGCGATGGCGAAGTACGTCGGCCGCAACGACATCGGCTACCTCGCGCCCGTGACGATGCGTCCGACGTCGTCCACGGTCGGCATCAACACGCCGGATACGTCCGGCCTGACGCAGGCCCAGGCCGCCAACATCATCTCCACGGCGGCCGTCAATTCGAACCTGTTCCAGGAAACGATCATGCGCCAGCGCCGGGGCCTGAACCTGGCGGCCGACTATCGCGTGGATAACACCCTGCGCTTCTACGCCGAGAGTAACTATACGGGTTACCTGTACCACCAGAATTATCGTTTCATCTGGGCCGACACCGGCAACAATGTCCAGAACCTGAAGACGATGCCGTTCGCGGTCACCGAAAGCATGGTCAACCGCAATTTCAACGGCGGCAGCGACGACATCCTGACGTCCCAGCGCCTGCAAAGCGGTACCTGGAAGGATACCTCGACCCGCCTGTGGGGCGGCGACGAGCACAGCCCGTACACGACGTGGATCGCCGCCGGCGGCGTCGAGTGGAATCCGACCAGTGCGCTGTACCTGAAGGCCGATTTCTCGTATATCAAGTCGGACCGCCGCCAGGACAACCGCCGCGTCGAAATGACCGGGGCGGCCGGCCTGGCGTGGGACGTGACGCGCTACGCCGACGGCGAGCCGCACAAGATGACGTTCGGCGGCCCGAGCCTGTCGGACCCGAAGAATTTCGTGTTCAGCGGCTTCCCGCTCGGCTGGCAGCACTGGGACGACAAGGGCAACGCCACGGCGCTGGACGGCGCTTATTCGCTCGAATCGGGCTTCTTCGACAAGATCAAGTTCGGCACGCGCTACGCCACGCAGCAGAGCCTGTACACGAATCGGGGCTTCGGATCGATCCCCCTGACGACGGACGGGAAGGGGCTGGCCGCCGACCGCTCCAACGGGATCCCGGTGTCGTCCAAGACGGACATGCTGCAGACCGCGCCGACCAATTTCATGAACGGCCTGGCCGGCTATTCGGGCGGCTACGTCGTCTGGAACCCGGACCGCCTGCTGGGCAACCAGATCAAAGAGCAGTTCCCGGCCTCCAATATTCCTGACCAGGACAACTTCCCCGAAGCCATCGCCGCCCGCCGCCTCATGAAGGAAAGCACGCTGGCCGGTTACCTGGTCGGCGATTTCTCCGCATTCGACGAGCGGTTGAAAGGCAATCTGGGCGTGCGCGTGATCCGCACCCGCTCGACGGCCGTGGCGAAAAACAGGGACGCGACGCAGGCTGGCGCGCCGCTGGTCGACTACTCGCGCGTGACGACCTACACCAACGTCCTGCCGACGTTCAACGCCACTTACGACCTTGCGAAGGACTTCCTCGTCCGCGTGGGCTTCGGCCGCGGCATGACGCGTCCCGACCTGGGTTCGCTGAATCCGTCCATCGGCTACGACGCGGGGCTCGGCACCGCCAACATCGGCAACCCCGACCTGCGTCCACAAACGGCCGACAGCTACGACATCTCGCTGGAGCGCTACTTCAGCGCGACGAACTTCGTGTCGGCGGCCGTGTTCGACAAGCAGATCAAGGGCTTCTTCAGCCCGGTCGCGCAGTGCATGACGGTGCCGTTCGCGCCCGCGTACTCGGGCGCCGCCTCGAACGGCTGCACGAATGGGCAGTACCTGACCTCGAAGCAGGTGAACGCGGCGCCCGGGTATGCGCGCGGCGTGGAGTTGTCCGGCCAGTGGTTCTTCGGCGGCGACAACTGGTGGAGGAACTTCGGCGTGTCGGGCAACTATACCTATGTCAAGACGTCCAATCCGGTCAACTACGGCACGGCCGTGGCGCCGGTCTGGATCACGTCGCAGCAGCCGTTCGCGTCCAAGAACAGCTACAGCATCTCGGGCCTGTACGAGGACAGCAAGCTGTCCGGCCGCCTCGTGTACACGTGGCGTACGTCCCAGCTGCAGGGCGCCGTGAACGCGCTGAACCCGCTGGGCAGCGGTTATATCGGTGCCTACGGCGTCCTCGACGCGTCGCTGAACTACGCCATCGACGAGCGCCTGACGCTGTCGCTGAACGGCTCGAACCTCACCGACAAGGGAGCGAACCGCTACGCCGGCGAAGCGCCGGGTCACCAGTACAGCCTGCTGACGCAGCCCTTCGACAACGGCCGCAACATCAGCGTGGGCCTGCGCTACAAGTTCTAACCACGGCAAGCACCGGCACGACCGTCCGCGCCCGCGGCCGGCCGTGCCGGTTTTTTTTCGGATACCGATCACATGACCATCACTTCTGTGGGTGATCGTGAGTGCTTCCTGAAGACATCGACGGAGGAGACATGAAGACTGCGCAAGGCGAATCGGGGAAAGGCGAGCGCGCAGCCGGCGGCGCGACGGTGTGGGACGTGGCGGCAAAGGCCGGGGTCTCGGCCATGACCGTCTCGCGCGTCATCAACGGCAATGCGAGCGTCAGCGTCAAGAACCGGGACAAGGTGATGCGGGCGATCGGCGAACTCAATTACGAGGTGAACGTGGCGGCGCGCGCGGCACGCATCGGCACGCTGCGCGTGGGCCTGTTGTACAGCAATCCCAGCGAGGCCTTCCTCAGCGCCTTCCTCGTCGGCGCGCTGACCGAGTGCGGGCAGTGCGGCGCCCACCTGCTCCTCGAGCACTGCGACAACCTGCGCAGCCAGCGCAAGGCGATCGACCGCCTGATCGACGACGGCGCCGACGGCATCCTCGTGCCGCCGCCGCTGTGCGATTCGAAGTCCGCGCTGAAGATGCTGGCGGAACTGGGCATCCCGTCCGTGGCCGTGGCCACCGCGCGGCCGTCGCCGCAGATGTCGGCCGTGCGTATCGACGACTACGCGGGCGCGTTGACGATGATGCGGCACCTGCTCGCCCTGGGCCACACGGACATCGGCTTCATCAAGGGCGATCCGGAGCATACGCCGACCCAGCTGCGCTACCAGGCATTCATCGACGCGATGCGCGGGGCCGGCCTCGACGTCCCCGCCGAGCGGGTGGCGCAGGGCATGTTCACCTACCGTTCCGGCCTGCTCGCGGCGCGCGAGCTGCTGGGCCAGCCGACGCGGCCCACGGCCATCTTCGCCAGCAACGACGACATGGCGGCGGCCGTCATCGCGGTGGCGCACGGCATGCATCTGCAGGTGCCGGACGACCTGACCGTCTGCGGCTTCGACGACACGCCCGTCGCGACGACGGTGTGGCCGGAACTGACGACGATCCACCAGCCGATCAGGGACATGGCCCGCAGCGCCGTCGCGCTGCTGATCGAACATGTGCGTACGCAGCGCGCGGGCCACGCCTACGACCCGCGGCACCAGCTGATGCCGTACACGCTGGTCGTGCGGGAATCCACGTCGGGACCCGACTGAGCGTCATCGGCGTATCCGATGGCGCCGATCGCCTTTTCCCGGTTCTCTTCACGCCGCATCGCGCCGACAATCGCGGCATCGATGTCACGGGAGAGGAAATGAACAAGGAAAAGGTATTGATCGTCGGCGGCAGTTCGGGGATGGGCCTGAGCCTCGCGCGGTCGCTGCTCGTTGATGGCAGCGCCGTCGTCATCGCGGGGCGCTCGTCCGACCGGCTCGCACGGGCGCGCGCGGCGCTGGCCGACGTGGGCGACGTCCGTACGGTCGCCGCCGACATCACGCGGGAGGACGACGTCGTCCGCCTGTTCGGCGAATGCGGCGGTGTGGACCACATCGTGTCGACGGCGGCGGATATCGAAGGCGCCTACGAACTGCTGCCCGACCTGGAACTGGCGGCCGCGCGCAGGGTCTTCGACTCGAAGTTCTTCGGGCCGTTGCTGCTGGCGAAGCACGGCAGTCCGAGGCTCGGGCCGAACGGCTCCATCACGTTCACCTCGGGGATCGCGGCGTACCGGCCGGCGGCGCGCGGCGCCGTCGTCGCCGGCGTCAACGGCGCCCTGGCGTCGCTCGCGTACGCGCTGGCCGTGGAGCTGGCGCCCATCCGGGTCAACGTCGTGTCGCCGGGCTGGGTCGATACACCGATCTGGCAACAGATCGCGGGCGACGAAGCGGCGGCGCGGCTGGATGCGATGGCGCAAAAGCTGCCCGTCGGCCGCATCGGCCGGCCCGAGGACATCGCCGACGGCATCCGCTTCCTGATGCGTAACGGCTTCGCCACGGGGTCAGTGCTGCATCTGGATGGCGGCCATCGCCTCGTGTAGCGCGGCCACGCGTGCGTCCGCGAGCGCCGGCACCATGCGCGGCACGATCGCGCAGCCCAGGCCGCGCTCCACCAGGCGGACGATGGCCGCCACGCTGTCGCATTCGCCGGCGATCACCGGTTCCCGGTCCAGGCGGACGCGGAACGCGGTCTCGAACATCCGGCGGTAGGCGCAGCCCTGTCCCGTCACGAGGAAGCGCTCGTGCGCGACGTCGTCGTGGCCCGCGCCGGCGCGGGCGGCCAGCGGATGGCCCGGCGGGACCAGGACGAGCGGCGCATGCGCGATCACGCTGGATACAACGTCGCGGTCCGGTGGAGGCGCGCCGAAGAACACGGCCGCGTCGAGCGATCCATCGCGGACCCGCGCCTGCAGGTCGGATGTCGCCGCGACCGCCACCCGGACCGCGATGTCGGGATGCGCTACGGCCATGTTCGCCACGACGTCCGGCAGGAATGCGGCCGCGAGGGTCTCGATGCCGCCCACGTCCAGCGTCCGGGATGCGTTCCCCGCCGCGGCCAGCACGGCGTCGCGCGCCTCGTCCGCCAGGTCGACCAGGCGGTCCGCGTAATCGAGCAGGCATGCGCCGGCGGCCGTCAACGCGAGCTTGCGGTTCGACCGGTCGAACAGCGCCACGCCGAGGTCGGCCTCCAGCGCCTGGATCTGCTCCGTCACGCTCGATTGCGTGCGGTGGATCTGCCGCGCGGCTTCGCTGAGGTTCAGCGTGCGGGCCACGCGGGTGAATGTCTTCAGTCGTTTGAGGTCCATGGTGGGGGTAGTTTAGCCCGCCGGCGGCACCCCCAGCAGTTCTTCGACGTGGGCCAGCGACCCCGGGTCCTTGATCACCGACCGCAGCCACGTATGCAGATCCTGCTCGCCGGCGCTGGCCGCCTTCTCGGCGAAATACGAGACGGGGCTGTGCGGCTCCGTCTCGCGGAAGAACGTCGCGATCACGCGCAGCTGCGCGATCGCGTCCGCGCGCGTGCGGATCGCACCGGCGGCGACAGCCTGCGGCTGCGGCGCCGCCGCGACGGCCGGCGTGTCGGCGGATGGCGCCGCGGGTGCGTCGTCCGACGGTGCCGCCTGCGCCGCGGCGGCCGGCGCGGGCAGCGTGTGCAGCAGCGCCTGGACGGCTTCGCGCGCCTGGGAAAAGCCCGGGCTGTCCTGGCCCAGGCGCTCGTCCGCCGCCCGTTCCAGTTGCGCGAGCGCGTCCAGGCAGGCCTGGGCGTCGGCGCGCAAGGCGTCGACGAAGGCCGCGGCGTTGCCGCGCCTGGCCGCTTCCATGTCCGCCAGCCGCGGCTGCGTGTCGGCGTCGCCGGCGGCGGCGCGGCGGCGGGCGGCTTCGAAATCGACCGTCGAATACGCGGCGCCGCGACCTTCCGTCAACGGCATCTCGCGCACGAGGGCGCGCGTGCGCGACAGGATCCACGCGAGGTTGCCGACGCGCTGCTCCTGGTCGCCGCCGTCCGCTTCCGGGTACAGGCCCCGGTCCCAGAAGCGGTCGCACAGGCCCGCCAGCACGCGGAAACCCTCGCCCAGGCCGCGCAGGTGGTGGCGCTTCGCGGCCGCTTCCGTGAGCCAGACGGCGATGCGCAGGTCCTTCGTCTGTTCCGCCAGCAGGCGCGCGCAGCGGTCGACGACGAAGGGCCAGTCGGCCTCCTTCAGGTCCGTCACCCATTCGCCCTGCGCGAGCGACGGGTCATCGAACTGGCGCGCGCGGGCGATGGCGTCCAGTTCGGGCGAAAAGGCGAGGTCGGCGCCGCACGGGTTGGCGTCGGAGATCGGGGCGAGCAGGGCGTCGGCGGTGAACATGGTGTCTTTCATTGTCATTGCGCGAGGCGGAATTCGATGCGGCGGTTGCGCGCGCGGCCTTCGGCGGTGTCGTTGCTGGCGAGCGGACGGTCCGGACCCTGGCCGCTGGCGTTCAGGTTTTCTTCCGCGATGCCGTGCGCGGCCAGGTAGGCTTTCACCGTGGCGGCGCGCGCCTGGCTCAGGCTCACGTTACTCGCGCGCAGGCCGGCGCTGTCGGTGTGGCCGATGAGCTCGATGCGGCGGCCCTTCAGCTTCTGCATCGCCGCGACCATCTCGTCCAGGATCGCGCGCCCGGTCGGGGTCAGCGTGGCCTTGCCGCTTTCGAATTCGACGGTGCGGTTGGCCAGCGTGTTGTCGAGCAGGGCCTGTTCGGCGGCGGACACCCGGAGGCCATTGTTGACGGTGTAGGTCGGATTCAGGTTGGTGGCGACGTTGCCGGCGATGCGCTGGCGCAGCGCCTCGTTGGCCACTTCGCCGCGCAGGCTGACGTTGCTGCCGTCGATCTTGAGCTGGCCGCGGCTGATCTGACGCAGGTCCGGCGTGATCAGCTTCTGCACGTAGCCGTTCCAGTTGGCGGGCATCGAGACGGGGCCGACGGCGATCTGGTCGACCACGCGCTCGGGCCCGTAGACGTCGCGCAGCTTCGCGAGCACGGCGGCCTTGGTCGCCTCGTCCGGCACGGTGCCGCTGGCCAGCACCTGTCCCGGTTGCGGCGCGGCGGGCGCGGGGGCGGTGTTCTGTGCGCCGGCCGTGATGGCGCAGCACGAGGCAAACATGGCGGCCAGGGCGCGCTGGGTGAAGAATCGCATATCAGGTTCCGATGAATGCCGCGCCGACGGAATCGAGCGCGGACTTGAGGGACAGGCTGCCCTGCGCCAGGTAGGCCGAGAGCTTGCGCACGGCGTAGTCGCCGTCGACCTGGTCCTCGACCCATTCGAGGTCGGCGAAGCCGATGAGGTGGTCGAGGCCCGCCTGCGGATCGATGAGGGTGCGCAGCGTCTGCGCCGACGCGCCGGAAAAGCCGACGACGAGCGCCGGCCGGCCTTCCAGCCGGGTGACGAACAGGGCCAGTTCGAAGTCGGCGCGCGCGAGGAAGGGCGCGATCACGTGCATCCAGAACGCGGCCACGAGGTTGCGGTGGATGGGGTCTTGCGGCAGCGGCAGCACCAGGCTTTTTTCGAGGCGTCCGGATCCGCTGGCCAGCACGGGCTGCAGCAGCATGCCCAGCGCCAGCAGCACCTGGCGCGTGGACACGCCGAATCCGGCGCCGGCGAGCAGCGCGTCCAGCGCGGCGATCGTCTGCACTTCCAGGAAGTCGTCGAACGCCGGATCGTAGGCGGCCGTCCGCAGGTCCAGGTCGACCGGCTGGCTGCTCGCCGCAAGCAGCGGCGCGGCCGGATCGCCCGCGTTGCGCACGCCCGCCGTCAGCGTCTCGAGCCGGCTCCACAGGCGCGTGAACACGAGCGGCGTCGTGGGCAGGAAGGCGGCCGGTTCGGCGATCTCCATCGCGGACGCCATCAGGAACGGGTAGCGCCGGCTCGATTCGTCGCTGCTGGCGACGATGTGGCCGCCGATCGCGTGGCGGCGGCGCGGGCCGACGAACGCGAAGTGCAGCGGCGCGGCGGCGTCGTACGCGAGCTTCCAGCGCGCGTTGGTGCTCATCAGGTCCATCGCTTCCGACAGCCAGTCGTCCAGCACCTTGAGGAGCGCCGGGCTGGCGCTGCCGCGCACGAAATCGCCGCGGCTGGGCAGCTTGCCGAAATAGCCGACGCTGACGGGGGTCGTGAGGCGGCTCATTGCGCACCTCCTGCCTGCGCCAGCGCCGCAGTCGGCGCGGGAGCGGCGGTGCGCGGCGCCGTGACCGCCTCCGGTAGGCGCAGGCGCTTGAAGCCCTGGCCCGACGTGGACGCCTGCACGGGCGCCGATGGGGGGGCAGATGCGGGCGCGGCCGGCAAGACCTTCAGGTTCGCGGTCACCGTGACGCCGCCGGCCTGCCATGCCAGCTCGAACGAGCCGTCGGCCTTGCGCTTGCGCTGGGCCGCGTCGATCATCTTCTTCAGGCCGAAGTGGCCCGGCTCGTCCAGCACGACGACGTTGCGGCCTTCCGGCGTGAGCGCCGTGATCTTCGCGCCCGGCACGCCCTGCGGATTCGGCCACACCATGTGCACCCACGGCTGCGGCTGGTCGCGCCAGCGCAGCGACTGGCCGTCGATCTCCACCGTGAATTCGGTGGCGCCCTGCGTGCCGAGCGCCTGCAGGTCGAAGCGGGTCTGCGCCTCGCCGCCGCTGCTCGCCGCCCCGTTGGCGACGCCGCCGGCCGCCAGCGGCGCGACCCAGCCCGGGAAGCTCGCGACGACGTTCGGGGCCAGGTTCACCCCCATGTCGGCCCACGTGCGCGGGCTGAGCGAATCGCCGCGGCGCACGACGAGCGGACCCACGGTCGTGTTGAAGAATTTCGCGATCGCGCCGTCCGGGCCGAAGACCTGGCCGATCTCCGCGTTGCTCGCCTCGGCCCTGGACTCCGTCGAGAACGGATACTTGGTCGCCAGGTCGCGGTTGAACGGCTGCACCACCTGGGCCGCCCAGACCTTGTTGATCTCGGCCTCCGCCGGCTGCACGATCACGGCGAACGTCTGCATCAGCGGGCGCACGAGCACGGGGCGCAGCGTCTGGCGCTGGGCGTCGGTCATCCCCACCAGCATCTGCTCGTCCACGTATTTCAGCGCGTCGGCCAGCTCGGAACCGCTGCCGTCCAGCGTCTGCTGCATCAGCTGCTTGGCGCCGGGGCCGGGGTCGCCCTGGTTCTTGATCTGGTTGAAGCGGGCGCGCAGCTTCGACAGGTTGTCGACGTAGCCGCGCATCAGCGACGCATCCTTGTCGCGCGCGATGACGAGGCGGGCGACGCCGGCGAATTCGCGGCCGACCGGGCCCAATGCCGGCGCACTGGCAGTTTGCGTGGCCGGCGCCGGCAGGCTGACGTTCACGATGGCCGGCTTCTGGCGCAGGATCGTCTCGCGGAACCAGCCCGTGAGGCCGGTCTGCGCGCGCTGCAGGGTGGCGCCGGCCAGGGTCGGGTTGTCCCACGACGTCTGTTCGTACACGGTCGACACGAGCTTGTTGATGGGCGAGTTCTGCGGATCGCCCAGGCGGTTCATCGCGGCGGCGGCGCCGTCGAAGCCGTCGAGGTCCTTCACCGTCACGCCCTGCATGAACTTCTGCCATTCGCGCGCGTACTCCGCCTTGTACAGGTCGACGAGCGATTTCTGGATCTGTTCGGGGCTGCCTTCCAGCGTGAGGTCGTCGCGCGCGGCCGTCTTGAGCACCCAGTCGGCGCTCTGCAGCTCGCGGTTGGCGGCGTCGCGGAACGCCTGCTGCACGAAGCCTTCCCACGCCTGGCGCGTAAAGGCGCCCGAGATGGCGTAGCTGCCGAGGATGAGGTCCTTGTCCTGGTCGCCGACGATGCGGGCTACCGTGATCGACGGATAGCGGGTGGCGGCGCGCGCCTTCACGTCCGCGTACACGCGTTCCCTCGCCGGCATGCCGCGCACGACGCGGCGCAGGCTGTCGCGGGTCTGGTCGACGAGCGCGAGGCGCGTGTCGATGACGGGCCAGGACGGGTCGTTCACCTGCGCGAGGTAGAACGAGATCATGCGCTCGGCGCTGCGGATCATCTGCTCGCGCGGCATGGCGCCGCGGTTGGCCTCCAGCCAGTTGCGCCAGAAGCGCGTGAGCTGGTCGTTCAGGTGGGCGCTCTCGGCGCGCGACTTATCGCCCAGCATCAGGTACGTCTTCAGCGCGTTGTAGGCGTCCTCGGTGTCGGCGGGCGACGCATCCTTGAACTGCTGCGGCGCGTCGGCGGCGGCGGGGGCCGTTGCGCCGGCAGCCGGGGCGCCGGACCGCTTGTCCATCGGCTGCAGCTGGGCCGCATTGCCGTTGACGTCGGCGAGATACGATTCCAGCGATTGGCCGACGGGCTTCAGCATCACTTCGCGCACGCCGGCGAAGTACTCTTCCTTCAGTTTCCGGTTCAGCAGGTTGCCCTGGTACAGGCCGAGGCTGAGGCCCAGCGGGCGGTGTTCGGCATAGCGGTCGAGCTGTTCGATACGGTCCTGCAGGATCTCCAGCGCCTGGAAGCGCGACTGCAGGTCGAGGCTCTTGCCTTGCACGCGGATGGCCTGGTCCAGGTCGGCCTGGACGTTGGCGACGAGCTGGCGGTTGTTCATGTACGACCAGCTCCAGCCCGCGAGCGCGAGGCCGACGAGGGCCGTCGCGGCGAAGAACGCGGCATAGCGCAGGCGCGTCTTGGCGGGGCTGGCGTACTGCGCGACGAGGTCCTTGTCGGCGAAGATCACCTTGCGGAACAGATTGAGGAGGAAGTAACCCTGCTGCTGGTGCTGGTCTTCGTGCGTCGGCGGCGCGAGGCGCAGGTCGAAGCGCTGGGCCACGCGGGCCGACGACGTCGACACCGTCTCGCCTTCCTGAAGCGCGCTCGTGAAGTAGAAGCCGCGGAACACGGGCTTGAACTGGAACGGGTTGTCCTCGAACAGCGTGGCGACGAACGCGCGCAGCGCCGGCTTGATCGACGAGAATTCGAGCGGGAACGTGAACACGCCGGGCGGCATGCTCTCGCGCCGCTGCAGCGCCATGTTCGCGAGGCTCAGTTCCTTCAGGCCGTCGTACAACTCGTCGAAGCGGGCGTCGAACTGGTCGAGCAGGCGTTCGCTCGTCACGTTCTGGTCGTAGGGCAGGGTGGCGCCCCAGACCTTTTCGCGCTCGGCGCGCTCGCTGTCGTGGAAGAATTCGTTGAAGCCGTCGATCAGGTCGGCCTTCGTGAACACGACGTACACCGGCGCGTGCACCTCGAGCCGCTCGGTCAGTTCCTGCACGCGCTGGCGCAGGTTCTTGGCCAGGTTGATCGCGAACTCGGGACGGTTGCGCGTCAGCTCCGCGATGCTGACGGCGATGATCACGCCGTTGATCGGGGCCTTGCGGCGGTGCTTCTTGAGCAGATCCAGGAACGCGAGCCACTCTTCGCGATCGTCGTCGTCGGTGCTCCAGCGTCCCGCGGTGTCGAGCAGGATCGCCTCGTTGGTCATCCACCAGTCGCAGTTGCGCGTGCCGCCCACGCCGCGCACCTTGCCGCTCTTGCCGTACGGCATCTTGATGCC